>NZ_SMKR01000119.1 GCF_004348725.1 Kribbella turkmenica | reverse complement strand
GCCCGACACCACCCCGCGCCCGGACGTGAATCAGCCGCCGACCCGGGACGTGGGCCGGCGGCTGATCCGTGCTGCGAACGGTGGCTACTGCTGGCGTTCGACCACGTAGTCGATGGCCTGGGTGAGCTTCTCCACGTCGTCGGGCTCGACGGCCGGGAACATCGCCACCCGGAGCTGGTTGCGGCCCAGCTTGCGGTACGGCTCGGTGTCGACGATCCCGTTGGCCCGCAGCGTCTTCGCGACCGCGGCGGCGTCGATCGAGTCGTGCAGGTCGATCGTCCCGACCACCAGCGAGCGCGCGTCCGGGTCCTCGACGTAGGGCGTGGCGTACTCCGACTTCTCGGCCCACGTGTACAGCCGGGTGCTCGAGTCGATCGTCCGTGCGACGCTCCACTCCAGACCGCCCTGGTTGTTGATCCAGTCGGTCTGCTCCGCCATCAAGAACAGCGTGGCGAGCGACGGCGTGTTGTACGTCTGGTGCTTGCCCGAGTTGTCGACCGCGGTGGCCAGGTCGAGGAACGCCGGGATCCACCGGCCGCTCGCGGAGATCTCCTCGACGCGCGCCAGCGCGGCCGGGCTCATCACGGCGATCCACAGGCCGCCGTCGGAGGCGAAGCACTTCTGCGGCGCGAAGTAGTAAACGTCGACCTCGTTGATGTCGACCGGCAGCCCGCCGGCGCCCGAGGTGGCGTCGATCGCGACCAGCGCACCGTCGTCGGCCCCCTCGACCCGCTTGACCGGCGCCATCACACCGGTCGACGTCTCGTTGTGCGGCCAGGCGTACAGGTCGACGCCCGCCTCGGCGACCGCGGTCGGCCGGGTGCCCGGGTCGGACTTGACGATGCTCGGCTCGCCCAGGTGCGGCGCGAGCTGCGAGGCCTTGGCGAACTTCGAGGAGAACTCACCGAAGCTCAGGTGCTGGCTCTTCTCCCGGATCAGCCCGAACGTCGCGACGTCCCAGAAGGCGGTCGACCCACCGTTGCCGAGAACCACCTGGTAGCCCGCGGGCAGCTGGAACAGGTCGGCCACACCCTGCTGCACCCGCGCCACGAGGTTCTTGACCGGCGCCTGGCGGTGCGACGTACCGAGCAGCCTGGCGCCTTCGGTGGCGAGCGCGGCGACGGCTTCCGGGCGCACCTTGGACGGACCGGCTCCGAAGCGGCCGTCGGCGGGCTTGAGCTCTGCAGGAATCTGAATGTCGCTGGTCACCAGCGGTTCCCTTCGTCGTCTGGCATGCACTGAGCCGACGACGCTGTCAGCGCCCCCATCCTCCCACACCGCACCCAACACCCACGCCCGGGTCTCACCACCCACCGTGGCGGAGGCCTACTCGTGCTTGCGGGTGACCGTGTGAGTGCCGGTCAGGACCGCGAGCGGGCCGTCCGGCGTCTCGGTCCAGACCCCGCAGGGACCGCCGCCTTCGGCAACGGCCAGGTCGACCGTGCTGCCGTCCATCCGCAGGACCGGGTGGTAGTACTGGGCAACCTTGTCGGCCTCGCCCTGGATGTAGTGGCCGATCAGGGCTCGCCGGAAGCGGTCCGGGGTCACGTTCGGTGCGCTGCCGTGGACGAGCGCGCCGTGGAAGAACAGCACGTCGCCCGGCTCCATCTCCACGAGTACGGCGGCGTCCGGGGCGGGGAGCGGGACGGTCACGTCGGTGTAGCTGATCGTGGTGTCGGCCTTCTCCGTGCACAGGATCGGCCAGCGATGGCTCCCGGGCACCACCTGCAGACCGCCGTTGGCCTCGTCGACCGGGTCGAGCGCCATCCAGGCCGCGAGACAGGTCCCGGGCTCGGCTTTCAGGTAGAAGTTGTCCTGGTGCAGCGCCTGCCCCCGCGAGCCCGGCGGCTTGAAGAAGATCATCGTCTGAACGGCGTACGGCGACGTGCCGAGAATCTCGGTCATCACCTTGTCCAGGCGCTGGTCGATGAGCCACTGCAGCGTTGTCTCGTCCCACCGGTGCACGTGCGTCATCCGCGGGTACCGCTTCAGCGGGTCACGGGCGCCGGCCTCGATACCGGAGTCGTCACCTGAGTACGACCCACGCTGACGCAGCACCATGTAGTGCTCCCGCAGCCGCTCGCACTCGTCCGGACTGAACAGTCCACGCACCAGGACGAACCCGTCAGCGTCGTACCGCTCCTTGAACGAAACGCTCATCCGTTCCTCCGCAAGCATCCTGTACCGAACCTCGGCGTCTCCGCTAGTGTCCGGTTTGCAACGGTGGAACGGCGACGGACGAACCACGCAGGGAGTTGACTTTTTGACGCACCGCGGACTGGGGAGTGGTGAGCCGCTCCGGATCACGCTGCTGTCGCCGCCGACGTTCTGGCGCTGCGAGGCCGGCTGGTCGTGGGTCTCGCGACCGCTACAGGATCACCTGTTGTGGTGCGTGCTGGACGGGCGCGGACGTCTGGAGCTCGACGGCGCCGAGCGCGAGCTTCACCCGGGGATCTGCGCGGTGTTCGCGCCGGGCGACGCTCCGACCGCCGGGCACGATCCCCGTCGGCGGCTGCTGGTCTTCGGCATGCATTTCGACGTCGGAGCAGCGGCCGTCGTGCCGGAGCCGCGTTGGGGTGAGGTGCTGGACCGCGAGCTGCTCGGCATGCTCGCGCGGACCTGCGACGCGTCGTACCGGCGACGGGATCCGCTCGGCCGACGGCAGGCCGAACTCTGCCTGGAGCAGCTGCTCGCGATGATCTGGGACGCCGTGCACAACCCCGGCCGCAGTACGACGGACGGCGTCGTCGACGACGTGGCCCGTCAGATCCGCCAGGACCCCAGCTACGACTGGACGGTCACCGAGATGGCCCACCGAGCCGCCTTGTCCAGGGCCCAGTTCACCCGCCGTTTCGTCGCCCTGCTGGGCATGTCACCGGCGCAGTACCTCATCCAGTCGAGGATCGACCGCGCCCACCAGCTGCTCGCCGAAGGCGGCATGACCGTCACCCAGGTCGCCGGCACCCTCGGCTACACCGATGTGCCGTACTTCAGCCGCCAGTACAAACAACGCACCGGGCGGTCGCCGAGCGACGACCGGCCCAGGACGCGACCTTAGGTCCAGTCGGGGTTCCAGCCCTCCACCGAGGTGGCGGGGCGGGTGGACGGCCCGGAGTAGATCGCGGAGGGGCGGATCAGGCGGCCGGTGCGCTTCTGTTCGAGGACGTGGGCGCTCCAGCCGGCCGTGCGGGCGCAGGTGAACATGGAGGTGAACATCGGCGGCGGGACCTCGGCGAAGTCGAGGACGATGGCGGCCCAGAACTCGACGTTCGTCTCCAGCACGCGGTCGGGGCGGCGTTCGCGGAGCTCGGTGAGAGCAGCCTGTTCGAGGGCCTCGGCGACCTCGTAGCGCGGGGCGTCGAGCTCGCGCGCCGTACGGCGAAGAACCCGGGCGCGCGGGTCCTCCGCGCGGTAGACGCGGTGGCCGAAGCCCATCAGCCGGTCGCCGGCGTCGAGCAGGCCCTTGACGTAGGCACGCGCGTCGCCGCTGCGCTCCACCCCTTCGATCATCGTCAGCACGCGTGCGGGCGCTCCGCCGTGCAGCGGGCCGGACATCGCGCCGACCGCACCGGACAGGGCGGCGGCGACGTCGGCGCCGGTCGAGGCGATCACCCGGGCGGTGAAGGTGGACGCGTTCATGCCGTGCTCGGCGGCCGACGTCCAGTAGGCGTCGACGGCCTTCACGTGCTTCGGGTCCGGTTCGCCGCGCCAGCGGATCATGAACCGCTCGGTGATCGTCTTCGCCTTGTCCACCTCGCGTTGCGGCACCATCGGTTGCCCGATGCCACGAGCGGCCTGGGCGACGTACGACAGCGCCATCACGGCGGCGCGGGAGAGGTCCTCGCGGGCCTGGACGTCGTCGATGTCGTAGAGCGGCCGCAGCCCCCAGGCGGGTGCGAGCATGGCCAGCGCGGACTGTACGTCGACCCGCACGTCGCCGGTGTGGACCGGCAGCGGGAACGGCTCGGCCGGCGGCAGACCCGGGGTGAAGGCACCGTCGACCAGCAGGCCCCAGACGTTCTCGAACGGCACCCGGCCGACCAGGTCCTCGATGTCCACGCCGCGATAGCGCAACGCCGAACCTTCCTTGTCCGGCTCGGCGATCTGCGTGTCGAACGCGACCACGCCCTCCAGGCCGTGCTGCACCTCGGTCCTCGGATCTGACATGCGACTCCCTCGTCCTCGTGGTCAGCGCACCCGCCCGCCAGCGGCCGGCGCACTGCTGGGCGCCCCAGGCAGCATAGTTCTCGGCGGCGACCCCCGGACAGATCTGTGACGCGCCCGGCACGTCGTCGTCGCGGTGGCCGCCGCGACGGCACGGCGTTGACCGGGTAGCGGGATATCGTCGAGGACATGCCTGCCAAGCCTGTCCCCGGCCTCGGACTCGTTCTCGGGGTCATCGTCGGGTACGCCGCGATCGTCGGCGGCTCGTACGCCAGCACGCGGCTCGCCACGGCGCGGGCGGTGCGGCTCGAGAGCGATCTCGGCCGAAGCATGCCGTGGCTGGCGCTGCTGGTGGCCGTCGCCCTCGTGCTGGGAGTCCTGATGTCGATCCCGGCCATCGGGTCCGGCGTGATGGTCGGGACGGGCGGCCTGATGACTCTGGCCGGACTGGCCTTCCTGGTGCTGCCGTTGCGCCAGGTGTTCGACCTGAGCAAGGCCTTCAGGGTGCCGGGTTCGCGGTTCCCACCGTCGTACATGCTGTTCGACGGGTCGTTGCTGTTCCTCGGGCTCGTCCTCCTGCTGGTCGGTGCACGACGCTGGGCCTCGGATGCCAAGGTTTACCGGACGCTGACCGGCCGGACGCAGGGCCAAACCTTCCCGCAGCAACAGCAGTGGGGCGGCTACTCCGGCCGGCAACAGCAGCCGCAGTACGGCGGCTACCCAGGCCAACAGCAACCACAGGACTACCGCGAGCAACCGCCCGGCGGACAGCAACCGCCGCGGTAGCCTCCCGGCAGGCCGCCCGAGAAGTTGCTTAGGGCCACGTTCGGCCGCCGGTGGGTTCCAGCTCGACTCCACCCGAGCGGGTCCGACTCAGTAGGCTCGGAGTGTGGACCTTGCAGAGATGCGGCGTATCTATGGAATCGGTGAGCTGCTCGAGAGTCAGGTCGACCCGGACCCGATCGTCCAGTTCAGGGTCTGGCTCGGGCAGGCGACCGAAGCCGGCCTGAGCGAGCCGAACGCGATGGTGCTCGCCACCGCGGACGGTGACGGCCGCCCGTCCGCACGGACCGTCCTGCTCAAGGGTCTGGACAGCCGCGGGTTCGTCTTCTACACCAACCAGCAGTCCCGCAAGGCCGACGACCTCGCCGCCAATCCGCACTGCGCCCTCGTGTTCCCCTGGCACGCGATGGAGCGCCAGGTCCGCGTCGAGGGCACCGTCAGCAAGCTCCCCACCGAAGAAGTGGACGCCTACTTCGCCAGCCGGCCCAGGGAGTCCCGGCTGGGCGCCTGGGCTTCGCAGCAGAGCCGGCCGGTCGACTCCCGGGAGGAGCTCGACCTGCAGTACGCGTCGTACGAGCGCCAGTGGCCGGAGGGCACCGAGATCTTCACGCCGTACTTCTGGGGCGGCTACCTCGTGTACCCGCAGACGGTCGAGTTCTGGCAGGGCCGCGTCGGCCGGCTCCACGACCGCCTGGCCTACCGCCGGGCGAGCTCGGACTCCTGGGAGCTGTCCCGGCTCCAGCCCTGAGAGCCCTGCGGTTCGGACGTCTCCCGGAACCCGAAGCGCTCCCACCACCGCACCAGCGGGGCCGGAGCCCACCAGTTGGCCCGGCCGAGCAGCCGCATCGTCGCGGGCACCAGCAGCGCGCGGACGATCGTGGCGTCCAGGGCGATCGCGATCACCAGCCCGACCCCGATCATCTTCACGAACACGATGCCCGAGGTCGAGAACGCGGCCACCACGACGATCAGCAGCAACGCCGCGCTGGTGATGATCCCGCCGGTCCGCTGCAGCCCGAGCGCGACCGCCTGGGTGTTGTCGCCGGTCCGGTCGTACTCCTCCCGGATCCGGCTGAGCAGGAACACCTCGTAGTCCATCGACAGCCCAAACAGGACGGCGAACAGCAGCACCGGGTTGGTCGCGTCGAGGTAGCCGGCCGGTGTGAAGTCGAGGAGTCCCGACAGGTTGCCGTCCTGGAAGATCCACACCATCGCACCGAACGCGGCCGACAGCGAGAGCACGTTCATCACCAGGGCCTTGGCCGGCAGCACGAACGAGCCGAAGGCAACGAACAGCAGCACGAAGGTGACCACCACGATGAATCCGGCCATCCACGGTGCCCGCTGCGCCAGCACGTCGAGCAGGTCGATCACGGACGCCGTCTCACCCCCGACCGCGACCGTCGTCCCGGCCGGCGGCGGCACCGCCCGGACCTCGTGGACGACGTCGCGCGCGGGCAACTCCTGCCCGGTGAGGTGCGTGTGCACGGCCACCGAGGCGACGCCGTCCGAGTAGCCGCCGAGCCGCACACCGTCCACGTCGCCGATCTGCTCCAGTGCGCCGACGTACCCGGACAACGCGGCCGTCGGATCCGCGGGCGGCGACGAGAACCGCACCGCCACGAGGATGTCCGACCCACCCGCACCGGCGAAGTCCTGCTGCAGCGTCTCCGTCACCGTCCGGGACGTCGCGCCGGACGGCAGCGCCCGATGGTCCACCCCGCCCAACTGCGCTTGCAGGAAGGGGACGCCGAGCACCAGCAGCAGCGGAACGAGCACCACCACGTACCGCACCGGCCGTTTCATCACGCTGTGCGCGAGCCGGTACCAGGCGCCGTGCTCGGCGGCGGCCCTGCGCGGCTTGAAGATCCGCAGACTGTTCACCCGGTGCCCGAGGACGGCGAGCAGCGCCGGCAGTGCCGTCAGGGCCGCCAGCATCGCGACCGCCACCGCGGCCGCACCGCCGTAGGCCATCGAGCGCAGGAACATGACCGGGAACAGCACCAGACTGCTGATCGCCACCCCGACGGTGATCCCGGAGAACGCGACCGTCCGGCCGGCCGTCGCCATCGTGGCCGTCAGCGCCGGCTCGACATCGTTGCCCTTGGCAAGTTCCTCGCGGAACCGGGTGACGATGAACAGCGCGTAGTCGATCGCCAGCCCGAGCCCGATCATGGTGACGATGTTGATCGAGAAGATCGACACGTCGGTCACCGCGGACAGCCCGCGGAGCAGCACGAACGCGCCCAGGATCGCCAGCGCGCCGACGAACAGCGGCAGGCCGGCGGCGACCAGGCCGCCGAAGACGATCACCAGCAGCACGAGCACGATCGGCATCGAGATCGTCTCCGCCCGGACGATGTCACGCTCGGTCTGGGTGTTGACCTCCTCGAAGATCGCGACCGCGCCGCCGATCCGCACGTCCAGGCCCGCGGGCGCCGCCCGCAGCCGGTCGGCGATCTCGTGGAACGTCGCCAGCCGGGCCTCCTCGTCCGCGCCGGCCAGCGTCAGGGCGGCGTACGTGCTGTGCCGGTCGTTGGACACGAAGGCGGGAGAGCGGGTGGTCCAATACGTCTGCGCGCTGGTCACGTCCGCGGCCGGCAGGCTCGACAGATGGCTCTCGACGGACCGGCGGAAGGCGGGATCCGTGACCGTCGCGTCGGACCGGTACAGCAGGATCACGTCGGTGCCGGTCCGGCCGACGGTCCGTTCGATGGTCGCGACCGCGTCGGCCGCCTCGGTGTCCGGCGCGTCGAAGCCGCCGTTCGCCAGCGAGCCGAACACGCCGGTGCCCCAGGTGAGGCCGACGGCGACGAAGATCCCGGTCAGGGCGAGCACCAGGCGGCGGCGCCGGTACGTGAACCGGCCGAGCGTCTCGAACACGAAATTCCCCAGGGCGTAGATTGAGGCGGATGACGAGCGAGTGAACAGCGTTAACTGTTAACGGTGTTAACTCTAAACAGCGACCGCGCACGCCTGTCAAGGGAGAACTGTGGAACCGAGCCGCCGGGACCGTCAGCGGGCCGAAACGCTGGCCGAGATCAAGGCGGTCGCGCGCCGCCTGCTGGTCAGCGGCGGCGTCGGCGCGGTCGGCCTGCGCGCCGTCGCCCGCGAGCTCGGCCTAACGCCGCCCGCGCTGTACCGGTACTTCCCGAGCCACGAGGCGCTCGTCACCGCGCTGATCGCCGACCTGTACGACGAGCTGACCGCGGCGCTGATGGCGTTGCAGGACCACGACGCCGACCCGGACCTGGGGGCACGGCTCTACCTGCTCGCGAACGGCCTGCGTGACTGGGCGCTGGCCCACCCGGCCGAGTTCGGGCTGCTGTTCGGCACGGCGATCCCCGACCCGGACGCCGAGGGCCACGAGGACACCCCCGGGCACCAGGCGGCCATGCGGTTCGCGGCGGTGTTCAAGGCGCTGGTCGCGCAGGTCTGGCACGCCAAGCCGTTCCCGCACCCCTCCGACGAGGACCTCGGCCCGGTGCTGGTGGCTCAGCTGGCGCGCAAGGCGCCGTACTTCGACGGGATGCCGCCCGGCGCGATCTACCTGGCGCTGAACTACTGGACCCGGCTGTACGGCCTGATCTGCATGGAGGTGTTCGGCCAGCTGCACTGGGCGCTGGAGGACGCCGGCGCGTACTTCGAGGCCCAGCTGTTCGAGATCGGCGAGGCCCTCGGGCTGGACTGCCCGGCCCCCGGGCAGACCTGTTCCTGAACGGAAAGAAGCCCGCGGACGCTTCCAGAACACGACCGGGCGGTCGAACTCTGGGCCAGGCGGACTGACCTGGCTGCCCGCGGGCCCGGTGGCGGCGTGGTACTGGCCGACCACTTGTCCCACTTCTCAGTGGTTGGCGGTCAGCCCGCCGCCACCTCACGAGTCCTATGGCAATTCATGCTTTGGACCACCTCCCTTCGCGTGTACTGCGAACCTACTGTCCGCCGATCCCCCGTTCAACCAGATTTCGCCCAGGGATGAACGACAATCGGGCCATGCTCAGATTCGGCCTGATTCCGCTGATCCTGCTGATCGGAACCGCGTGGTTCGCGTGGGCGTCGTACCGCCGGGCCGCCCAGGCAGAACGGGCGCTGGCCGAGCTGCACGCGGAGAACCGGGCGCTGCTGCACGAGGCCAGAGCGCTGGAGCGGGCGGTCGCGGCTGCCGAGCAGGGTTTGCGTACGCTCAGCTCGCATCCGTCGGTGCCGCGGGACGTCGCGGTCACCGCCGACCTGACGCTCGCCGACGTCCGGCGACTGGTAGAACGCAAGGAGCTCGACGACTGATGGCAAAGCTGGGGAACGCCGCCGCGGCGATCAGGCCCAAGGGGAGTGGCAGCGTGAAGGCCAAGGTGATCGGCGGCCTGATCCTGGCGGTGATCGTGATCATCGCGCTGTTCAACATCTTCAACTTCGCCGACACCGACGCGAACAAGATCGGCCTGCACTACGGCGGGGGCGTGGTCGAGGACAAGAAGTTCAAGTCGATCATCCCGCCGGGTTCCACGAACAAGCTGATCGGCCCGGGCGACACCGTCTACAGCTACCCGACCGACCAGCGCTCGTACATCATCGGCGGCGCCGGCGCGGACACCGACGGCGGCGACGAGGTCACCGTGGTCAGCAAGGACAACGTCCGGCTCGGTGTCCGGGTGCAGGTCTACTTCACCCTGAACCGCACCGAGGAGACGCTGCGGTCCTTCCACGAGCGGATCGGCCTGAAGACCGACGCGTACGAGGACAGCGGCTGGAACGGCATGCTGCAGAGCTACTTCCGGCCGCAGATCGACCGGGCCCTGGCCGCGGTCGCGACCAACTTCACCTGGGCCGAGCTCTACAACAACGAGTCGAAGAAGGCGGCCTTCCAGACCGCCGCGTCCCAGGAGTTCACCCGGCTGCTGCCGGCCGCGGTCGGCGGCGACTACTTCTGCGGGCCGTCGTACACCGGCAGCAACGCGTGCGGCGAGCTCTCGTTCACGATCCAGAAGCCGACGCCGCTGGACAAAGGCATCATCGACGGCCTGGAGGCCAAGCAGCGCGCCGAGCTGGCCAAGGCGACCCAGGAGCAGAAGAACCAGCAGGTAGACGTCGAGCTGCAGTCGGTCAAGCAGCAGGTGGCGATGCTCGGGGCGCAGGGCTACCTGCTGAAGTCGGCGATCGAATCGGGCAAGATCCAGTTCATGGTCATCCCGCAGAACGGCAACGTCAGCATCCCGGTGCCGACCACGGGCCAGACCACCACCTCGCCGAGCCGCTGAACTCTTGGAGCACCGTGTCCGCGTTGCCGTCCCACCTCGAGCTCGTGCAGGGCGTCGTCCTGCCCAAGCCGGTCGGGGCGGACCCGGTGCTCGACTTCGTCAACACCCGGTCCGACTGGACCGCCCCCGGCCCGGCCCGGACCGAGTGGCTGACGTCGTACGAGGCTTTCCTGATCTGGAGCTCGTACACCGGCCTGCTGCCGCCGGCGACCGTGTTCCGGCTGATCGAGCAGGCCAGCGGCAAGCCGACCGAGGCGGCCCGCCGGCTGACCGCGGCCCTGGAGTTCCGGGCCGAGCTGTACGGCGTGCTGACCGGCCGGGCCGGCGGTGGTTCGTTCGAGTCCGTGGCCCGGGTGATCGAGAAGGCGTCCGGGCGGCGGCAGCTCGTGCCGGCCGACGACGGGGCGGCGTCCTGGGAGCTGCCGGAGGACCTGGCTCAGCCGCTCGACCACGTGTCCTTGCTCGCGGGTGACCTGCTGACCGGGCCGTCGAGGGCGCACGTCCGGCTCTGCCCGGGCGAGTCGTGCGGCTGGCTGTTCCTGGATCCGCGTGGCCGCCGCCGCTGGTGCTCGATGGCGACCTGCGGCAACCGGGCGAAGGTCCGCGCGCACGCGGCCCGGGCTCGTTAGTTGAACATCGCCGGATCGACGGCGATCCAGGTGTGCCGGGCGCGGGCGAGCACCCGGCCGTCGGCGTCGTACAGGGTGCTCGCGGTGAACGTCTTCCGGCCGTCCTCGCCGACATAGCGGCCGACGACCACACAGGCCTCGCCCACCTGCGGCCGCGCGTCGATGCAGGCCGTGAGCCGGCCGAGGACCGACGGCCGGCCCTCGAGGTCGATCGCCCATCCGCCCGGGCAGTCGAGCGCCGCCCACAGGAACACCGCGTCCACCAACCCGTCGCCGCCGGTCGCGAGGTCGGCGGCCGGTGTCCAGGTGCACGCCGTTCGTCCGTCACCGAGTGGTCCGGGCCTCAGCTGCAGACCGCCCCCGTTCGCCGGCCCACACACGAAGCACCTCGGGAACGGATGCTTCGTCAGCCCCCGGTACGACGCTTCCGTCGCCCGGGCTTCTTCCGGCAGCACCGGGTCGACGGCCGCGTCGCCGAGGAAGTCAGCGGCGACCGGTACGGCGGTCGCGACCAAGGACTCCCCCGCGAGCAGCCGGGCGCCCTCGGGACCGGCGACGAGGTCCAGGTCCCGCTCGAGCGGCGGAGGCGTCCGCAGGGTCACCTGTGGCACCAGGCCGCCGTCGAGTGCGCTCGCCAGTGCGGTTCCCACGCGGCCGGCGACGTACCCGCCGTTCCCGGATCGCTCCGGTCCCTGGAACCGTCTGGCGATCCATACCGTCTCCCGGTCGTTCATGGACCTCGACCCTAGCCGTTCACCGTCGGTGTTTCGCAGTGCCACAGAAAGTAGCCGGAAAGCCGGGCCGGGAGAGTCCCAAGCCCGAGACAAGGAGACCGCGGCAACGAACTGAATGACACAGGTGTGAGTAGCGATCCCGATGGGAATGAAGGAGTTTCAGAGGAATCTGAGGAATTCTCGGAGATAACTGAGCTGAGTACTCCTGTTCAAACGACCGTTTGAACTATGCTGACTGCAGGCTACGGCGAGTGAGCAGGTGGGGTGCCTGAGCGAGCAGTGGCCGGGGGGAAGGAGAACTCTGTGGAAACGCCGGTCGAATCGACCCGGGAGAGGTTGCTCAACGTCGCAGAGCAACGATTCGGAGAGGGGGGTTACGAAGGAACCTCGCTGCGGGCCATCACGGTCGCGGCGGCCGCGAACATCGCGGCGGTCAACTATCACTTCGGCTCGAAGGAAGCGCTGCTGCGGGCGGCGGTGGCACGGGCGATGGCGCCGGTGAACACCGAGCGCAGGCGCCGGCTCGACCAGTTGGAGGCCAACGGTCAGCCCAATCCGGAGCAACTGATCCGGGCCTTCGTGGAGCCCGGGCTGGACCTGGTCCTGCGCCACGGTGAGCGCGGTGCGGTGGTGGCCCGGTTCATCGGCCGGATCGCGTTCGATCCGAGCCAGCGGATCCGCGAGTTGTACGCGGCCGAGTCCGATCCGATCGAGGCGCGGTACCTGTCCGCGCTCCAGGCCGCGCTGCCGCACGCGACCCCGGAGGCGGTCGCGTTCGGGTACGTGAACATGCTCGGCCTGCTCGCCCTGCACCAGTCACAGGCGTTGTCGCGCGCACCGGGACTGGAGGATGCGGAGAACTCCGGCAAACTGGCCGAGAACCTGGTCGCCTTCCTGGTGGCGGCCTTCGACCGGGGGCTGCGGGCCTGACCCGGTGGCGGCCGATCACCCGCGGCGCCCTGCCCGCGGATCTTCGGACGCAACCGGACCAGCGCCGTCGTTGGTCTGGTGGAACCCTGTCCATGAACTGCTCACGGATGTTCAGACTGCCCGGTAACGCTGCATAATGGCGCTCCGTGGAGCCCTGTGAAGTCGTGGTCGCCGTCGATCTCGGTGGAACCCGGATGAAGTGTGGCCTGGTCGCCGCCGACGGTGCCGTGCTGCACCGCGAGACCAGGCCGACTCCCCGGGCTGTTACGGATGCCCGCGGCGGGGGCCGCGCCATTCTCGACGCGCTGGTGGAAACGGTCGTCGAGCTCGGTCAGAAGGCGACCGCCGACGGTCACCGGGTGCGCGCGATCGGCGTCGTCGTCCCCGGCGTCATCGACGCGGCGACCGGCACCGTCAGCGCCGAGAACCTGGCCTGGGTCGGCACGCCGGTGCTGGCCGCGCTGACCGCCGCGGTCGGCGAGGAGGTGCCGGTCGTGCTGGCCCACGACGTCCGCGCCGGCGGGTACGCCGAGCTCCGCCATGGTGCCCTGGCCGGCACCACGAACTCGATGTTCCTCCCGCTCGGCACCGGCATCGCCGCGGCGATGGTGGTCGACGGCTCGCTGGTCAGCGGCGACGGGTACGCCGGTGAGCTCGGCCACACCCGGTTCGTCCACGGCGACGCCGCCGAGCAGTGCGCCTGCGGCCAGTGGGGCTGCCTCGAGACGGTCGCCTCCGCCGCCGCCCTCGCCCGCAGGTACGGCGCCCGCACCGGACGGACCGTGGACGGTGCCCGCGAGGTGCTGGAACTGCTCGCCGCCGGCGACCCGGACGCGGCCCAGGTCTGGGACGACGCGCTCAGGGTCCTCGTCGACGCACTCGTCCTCTACACCACCCTGGTCGCGCCCACGCGGATCGCGATCGGTGGTGGACTGGTGGGGGCGGGCGAGACGCTGCTGCAGCCGCTCCGCGACGGCATCCACGCCCGGCTGACGTTCCAGCGCGAGCCGGAGATCGTCGCCGCCGTTCTGGGCGAGGAGGCCGGCTGCCTCGGCGCGGCACTGATGGCCTGGGACCGGGTCGCCGCCGACGTGAGTGAGGACACCACATGACGACCTATCGGGTGGGCCGGCTCGTCACGCCGGACGACGTGCTGGAGAACGCCTGGATCCAGGTGGTCGACGAGGACATCCTCGCCTTCGGCCGCCGGTCCGAGGGGATGCCGGCCGACGGCAAGCGGCCGGAGGACCTGGGCGACGCCACGGTCGTCCCGGGTTTTGTCGACATCCACACCCACGGCGGCGGCGGGTCGACGTACTCGACGACCGACCCGGAGGAGGCGCGCAAGGTCGCGGCCTTCCACGCCAGGCACGGGACGACGACCACGCTGGCCAGCCTGGTGACGTCGCCGCTCGACGACCTGGTCTCGCAGACCGCGTGCCTCGCGGACCTCGTCGCCGACGGCGTGGTCGCCGGCGTACACCTGGAAGGGCCGTTCCTGTCCGAGGCGCGGTGCGGTGCGCACGAGCCGACGCTGCTGCGTCCGCCGGTCACCGACGACGTGGCGAAGGTGCTGAGCGAGGTCGTCCGGATGGTGACGATCGCGCCGGAGCTCGAGAACGGGCTGGACGCGATCCGGCAGGTCGTCGACGCCGGCGCGGTGGCCGCGCTCGGGCACACCGACGCGACGTACGAGCAGATGGTCGCCGGTGCCGACGCCGGGGCGACCGTGGCGACCCACCTGTTCAACGGGATGCGGCCGTTCCACCACCGCGACCCCGGTCCGGTCGGGGCGGCGATCAACGACGAACGGCTGCTGCTCGAAGTGATCAACGACGGGCTGCACCTGGACCCGCAGGTCGTCCGGGTCGCGCTCGCGGCCGCCGGGGTGAACCGGATCGCGCTGATCACCGACGCGATGGAGGCCACCGGAATGCCAGAGGGCCGCTACCAGCTCGGCGGCCTCGAGGTCGACGTCAAGGACGGGCTGGTGACGCTCGCGCACGGCGCCCACTCGATCGCCGGCAGCACCCTGACGATGGACGTCGCCTACGCGAACGCGGTCAAGGCCGGCGTCTCGCTGGTGGACGCGTCCCGGATGGCGTCGACCACGCCGGCCCAGACCTTCGGCTGGTACGACGTCGGCGCGATCGAGACCGGCAAGCGGGCCGACCTGGTCCTCCTGGACGAGGAGTACGCCGTCCAGAAGGTGATGCGGGCCGGGTCGTGGCTGGACTGACCGGACCATGATCGGAACCGTCACCCTCAACCTCGCGCTGGACGTCACCTACAAGGTGGACGAACTCGTCGTCGGCGGCAGTCACCGCGTCGGCGCGGTCCGGCAGCGGGCCGGCGGCAAAGGCGTGAACGTCGCCCGGGTCGCCGCGGCGCTCGGCCACCAGGTGCTCGTGCTCGGCTTCGTCGGCGGGGTCACCGGTGAGCTCGTCGCCGCGGAGCTCTTCGACGCTGGACTGACCGCTCTGCTGACACCGATCGCCGGCGAGACCCGCCGTACTGTTGCCATCGTCAACGGTACGGACGGGGACGCGACCATCTTCAACGAGGCCGGGCCGTCGGTGACGACCGACGAATGGCGCGCGTTCCTCGACCGGATGCCGTGGGGACGGCTCGGGGTGCTGGCCTGCTCGGGGAGCCTGCCGCCGGGACTGCCGGCCGACGCGTACGCCGAGCTCGCGGTCCGGGCCCGGCACCACGACGTCCTGACCGTGATCGACGCGGGTGGTGACGCGCTCACCGCGGCGGCGAGAGCGGGTGCGGTGGTGCGGTCCAACGCGGCCGAGCTGCGGGACGCGCTCGGTGACGTCTCGGTCGAGGACGGTGCCCGGCAGCTGGTCGAGCTCGGCGCCACCGCGGCCGTGATCACCGACGGATCCCACGGGATGGTTGCTGCCGACAACAAGGTGGTCCGGCGTGCGCTCCCGGTGGAAACGGTGTCCGGGAACCCCACCGGCGCGGGCGACGCGTGTACTGCGGTCGTCGCCGCCGCGGTCGCGGAGTCACCGGCCCCGGACTGGTCCGCCGTGCTGAAGTCCGCCGTGGCCGCGTCCGCCGCCGCCGTACTCACACCGGTGGCCGGGGACATCGATCTGGGCGCGTACCGGCGCTGGCAACCGCTGGTTGCCGTCAAGTAGAAGGAGCTGTCATGCCGCTGGTTTCCGGAGCCGAGGTCGTGCCGGCCGCCGCCAAGGCCGGTCGCGGGATCGGTGCGTTCAACGTGATCCAGCTGGAGCACGCGACCGCGCTGATCGCCGGTGCCGAGCAGACCGGCGCGCCGGTCATCCTGCAGATCAGCGAGAACGCGGTGAAGTACCACGGCGCGCTCAAGCCGATCGGTGTCGCCACTCTCGCCGCCGCGGCCGCCGCGTCCGTCCCGGTCGTCGTCCACCTCGACCACGCGATGGACCGTGACCTGGTCACCGAGGCCGTCTCCCTCGGCTTCACCTCGGTCATGTACGACGCCTCCAAGCTCGAGTACGCCGACAACGTCGCGGCCACCACCGAGGTGACGAGGTTCTGCCACGACCACGGGGTGTTCGTCGAGGCCGAGATCGGCGAGGTCGGCGGCAAGGACGGCGTCCACGCGCCCGGTGCCCGGACCAGGCCCGCCGAGGCGGTGGCGTTCGCCGAGGCCACCGGTGTCGACGCGCTCGCGGTGGCCGTCGGCTCGTCGCACGCCATGACCGAACGGACCGCGACCCTCGATTTCGGCCTGATCACCGAGCTTCGTGCGGCCGTCGCCGTACCGCTCGTGCTGCACGGGTCCTCCGGAGTGGCCGACCGCGATCTCACCCGGGCGGTCGAGGCGGGCATGACCAAGGTCAACATCGCCACCCATCTCAACAACGTCTTCACCGAGTCGGTCCGCCGGACCCTCGCCGACAGCCCGTCCCTGGTCGACACCCGCAAGTACCTCGGCCCGGCCCGCGACGCGGTAGCCGCCGAGGTCGCCCGCCTGCTGAGCGTCCTCAAGGCTGTCTGATGTCCGACCGGCCAGGTCTGGCGCGGCGGCTCGGGGTCGGCGACGCGGTGGTGATCGGGCTGGGCTCGATGGTGGGTGCGGGGGTGTTCGCGGTCTGGACGCCGGCGGCTCAGGCGGCCGGCTCGGGCCTGCTGATCGGGTTGGTGGTCGCGGCGATTGTTGCCTACTGCAACGCTGCCTCGTCGGCGCAGTTGGCGGCCGTCTACCCGGTGTCCGGTGGAACGTACGTGTACGGCCGGGAGCGGCTGGGGGAGTGGTGGGGATTCGCCGCGGGGTGGTGCTTCGTCATCGGGAAGACGGCGTCGTGTGCGGCGATGGCGTTGACGTTCGCGACCTATGTGGTGCCGGGCGGCGGATGGCTCCGGAGGCTGGTCGCCGTGCTGGCCGTGGCCGGTCTCGCCGCGGTCAACTATCGCGGCGTGACCAGGACCGCCCGGCTGACCAGGATCCTGGTGGCGTGCACCTTGGTCGTGCTCGCCCTCGTGCTGGTCCTGCTCGTCACGGGTGACTCAGGTCGCGACGTCGCCCCGCTCACCGACACGTCGGTCTACGGCGTGCTGCAGGCGGCCGGGTTGTTGTTCTTCGCGTTCGCCGGCTACGCGCGGATCGCCACCATGGGCGAGGAGGTGCGCGATCCGGCCCGAACGATCCCCCGCGCGGTCACCATCGCCCTGCTTGTTGCCATTGGCGTCTACTTGCTGATCGGCGTCGCGCTCCTGCGGGTGCTCGACCCGGCGACGACGACCGCGCCACTGGCCGAGGCGGTCGGCGCGGCCTGGGCCGAGCCCGTCGTCCGGGCCGGCGCGGCCCTCGCCAGCCTGGGCGCACTGCTGGCGCTGATCGCCGGCGTCGGGCGGACGTCGTTGGCGATGGCCCGCAACCAGGACCTGCCCGCCTGGCTGGCCGCCGTTCACCCGCGGTTCCAGGTGCCGCACCACGCCGAGATCGCGCTCGCCGTGGTCGTCGGCGTCCTGGTGCTCACGACCGATCTCCGCGGGGTGATCGGCTTCTCGTCGTTCGGCGTCCTGCTGTACTACGCGATCGCGAACGCGTCCGCGTTCACCCAGCCAGCCGACCAGCGTCGCTGGCCGCGTGCCGTCAACGTGATCGGCCTGGCCGGGTGCGTCGTACTCGCGGTCACCCTGCCGTGGACCTCCGCGGTGGTCGCGGCAGCCCTGCTCGCGGCGGCTCTGCTGGTCCGGAGGCTCAGGAGAGGTCGCGCCGGATCCGCCAGAAGCTGAACCCGGTCAGGCCGAGCGCCAGCAGCATGAACACCCCGAACTCGCGCCACTGCAGTGACCAGAAGGTGTCCGCGGTGAAGTACCGGACGTGCTGCCGGTATCCCTCGTCGGCCAGCCGCTGGAAGCACACGTCCCGCTTCGGGTTGGGAGTGGTCTCCCGGGCCGTGCCCGGTGGCGGACCCGGTTCGCAGTCGATCATCCACGCGGGCAGCACACTCAGCGCGTTACCGGACTTGTCGACGGTCTCGTCGGACAGCTTCCAGGCACCGACGGCGCCGGTCGCGACCTCGATCTGCTTCACCTGCGGATCGGGGCCCGACCCGTCGAGCAGGAAGCCACGGATGTTCTCTGCCGAGGCGACGATGTTCCGGTCGGTCGGTTCGAGCAGGTGTGGCCGGACGAGCGTCGGCGTCAGGATCTGCACCAGGATCACCACGGCCAGTGTGACCGCGAGGGCGACCAGGGTACGCCGGACGACGAGACCGACCGCGACCCCGAGGGCGAACGCGAAGGCGGCGTACCCGATCGGGACCAGGCCGCGGGCGGCGAAGACCGGTGGGAACATCCGGGGCAGGTAGGTGTTCGAGCTCTGGCCGGCGTTGATCGCGTCGTCGATCGGGCTCGACCACCAGGTGACCGCGAGGCTGAGCAGGCCGGTGACCACGATCGTGCCCAGGCCGGCGACGCCGACCTTGGTCGCGAGCCACCGGCGCCGGCCGATGCTCTGGCTCCACACGAGCCGGTGCGTCCCGGTCTCCAGCTCACGGGCGATCAGCGGTGCGCCCCAGAACGCCCCGATCACCGGCGGGACGGCGTACAACAGGGCCTGGCCGATGTAGTAGAGGTTCGGGTTGAGGCGCTCGAAGGCGAGACTGCGGATGAATCCGGTCGTCAGCCGCCGGTAGTCGTCCGCCAGACCCGGCCCGGTGACGGCGAGGACGACGATCGCGGCGGCGACGACCGTCGCGACCACCAGGAACTGGACGCGGAACTGCCGCCAGGTCAGCCAGATCATCGTCGTACCTCCAGCAGCGGGCGTTCGGGCTGTGCCGGTGCGGTGCGGCCCATGTAGGCCAGCACCAGATCCTCGAGGGTGAGCTGACTGACGGTCCAGGCCGGGTCGAGGATCGGCCGGTCGGTCCGGATCAGGAACGTCGACTGCCGGTCCGTGTGGCTCTCGGTCACCACGTGCTGGTCGCGGGGCAGGTCCTTGGCGTCCTTGCGCGGTCCGGTCAGCCGGAAGTGGGTCGCCAGCAGGGTGTCGATCTCGCCGTTCACCTGGACCCGGGAATCGACCAGGACGATCAGGTAGTCACAGGCCCGCTCGACGTCGGAGACCAGGTGCGAGGACAGGACGACGCTCAACTCGTGCTCGGCGACGGCCTCCATCAGGTCCTGCAGGAACTCACGCCGGGCCAGCGGGTCGAGGGCGGCGACGGGTTCGTCGAGCAGCAGCACTTCAGGGCGTTTGGCCAGCCCGAGGGTCAGGGCGAGCTGCGCCCGCTGACCGCCGGACAGCCTGCCGGCGCGCTGCCGGGGGTCGAAGCCGAGGTTCTCGATCCGTTGCCGGGCGACGGAGTCGTCCCAGGCGGGGTTCAGCCGGGCGCCGAGTTTCAGGTGGTCGGCCACGCTCAGCCGGCTGTACGTCGGCGTGTCCTGCGCGACGTATCCGACCTTCGCCTGCTGGGCGCCGGCCGGCGTGCCGAGAACCTCGACGGTCCCGGTGGTCGGCGTGATCATCCCGACCGCCAGATTCAGCAACGTGCTCTTGCCGGCCCCGTTCGGCCCGACCAGCCCGACCACGCGCCCGGCCGGAACCTCCAGCTCGCAGTCGGTCAACGCCCACCGACGGCCGTACCTCTTCCCCAGCCCCTGAGCCTGCAGGACGGCGGTCATGCTATGTCCTCCTGAGCGGCGGTCCGAAAAGTTGTCAGGAAGAGCGCCTCGATGCTTTCGTCGTCGAGGCCCGCCTTGCGGGCCTTGGTGAGCCAGCGGCGCAGATCCTGGCGGAGTGGGCCGTGGGCGGCGAGGGTGTTGTCGGTGAGGGTGCGGGTGACGAACGTGCCGCGGCCCGGCCTGGCCTGGACGAGGCCTTCGTGCTCGAGTTCGCGGTAGGCCTTCAGCACGGTGTTGGGATTGATCGCCAGTGTCGCGACCACGTCCTTGACGGTCGGCAACTGGTCCCCCTCCCGCAGCAGGCCGAGCCGCAGCGCGTTCCGGACCTGCTGGACGATCTGCTGGTACGGCGAGACCCCCGACCGGCCGTCCAGATGGAACTCGATCATCGATAACCCCAATCATCTAGGTAACTAGCACTATAGAGGTATGGGTCCGGATCGCGTCAAGGGATCACATGGTCAGCCGACGCGACCGCCGTCCGCGCGCGGTTGTGCGTGCAGCCCTGGATCGCCGGCCTTGCTGGTCGAGCACCAGTCGGGGCGCGATCGCGGACCCCGATCCGGTCGCGCCGGGGGAACAGTTCAATGAGGCTTCAACTTCCGGTCGCGCCGCCGGTCCCCGGAACGGGCCCAGAGCAAGGGGTCCGGCACGAACGGGCCGGTGACCCGGCCGCCGGCGGCGCCCGCGTCCAGAAGTGCTGGGTGTCGCCGCGCCGGAACCACGTCATCGCGATCTCATTCGGTATCCGCGTCCCTACCCGCTCGTGGTCGCCGATTCGGTGAGGCTTGCCTCCATAGGCGAGAATGGCTTTCGTGAGCGAGCTGATCGATACCACCGAGATGTACCTGCGGACCGTCTACGAGCTGGAAGAAGAGGGCATCCTGCCGCTGCGCGCGCGGATCGCCGAGCGGCTGCACCAGTCCGGTCCGACGGTCAGCCAGACGGTGGCGCGGATGGAGCGCGACGGGCTCGTCACGGTCGAGGGCGACCGCCACCTCGAGCTCACCGAGGTCGGCCGGAAGCAGGCGATCCGGGTGATGCGCAAGCACCGGCTGGCCGAGCGGCTGCTGGTCGACGTGATCGGCCTGGAGTGGGAGGACGTGCACGCGGAGGCCTGCCGCTGGGAGCACGTGATGAGCGACGCGGTCGAGCTGCGGCTGCTGAAGATCCTGGACAACCCGACCGAGTCGCCGTACGGCAACCCGATCCCGGGCCTGGAGGAGTTGCAGAAGGACAGCCAGGCGAGCGGGATCGAGGACTTCCGGATCGGCGTCGAGCCGCTGGACAAGGTGCTCGACGGCGCCACCGGCGACAGCGTCCGCGTGCTGGTGCGCCGGATCGCCGAGCCGGTGCAGACCGACGACGGCGCGATGGCGGTGCTGCGCAAGGCCGGCGCGCTGCCGGGCCGCGAAGTCGACTCCACCCTCGACGCCGAGGGCGTCCTGGTCGGCAGCCGGGAGGCCGGCGGCGTGATCAGCGACGAGACGGCCGGGCACATCTTCGTCAGCCGGGTCTGACGTTCAAAGCTGTATTAAGACCGCGCACAGTCAGCGCTCGATGCTGTACAGCGAGTGCGCAAGGGGTAGCCTCTCTCCGCGATGCCTGAGAACGAGATCGACTGGCCGGACTACCTGCGGGAGTTCCACACCGCGGCTCCGGGCAGCACCGAAGCCCTGCTGTCCCGCGCGGTGGCAGGCGACCACACGCCGTACCGCTGGCTGGTGCGGGCGGTGTCCGGCGAGGCCAGGCGGGTGCTGGATCTCGCCTGCGGCAACGGTCCGGTCTCGCGGGAGCTGTACGGGCGCTGGGTCGTCGGCGTCGACAACAACCCAGCCCAGCTCGCCGGGGCCCCGGGCCCGAAGGTCCAGGCGGACGCCTTGCACCTGCCGTTCGCGAACGAGGTCTTCGACGTCGTCACCTGCTCGATGGGCCTGGCCGTGCTACAGCCGCTGCCCGCCGTGCTGGCCGAGGCCGCCCGGGTGCTGCGACGAGGAGGCGTACTCGCCGCGATCGTGCCGGCCGTGCGGCCGCTCCGGCGGGGTGACATCCGGACGCTCAGCGGACTGACCACCCGCCTGCGATCGACACCGCAGTTCCCGGCCGGCGGTGAGATCACCGAGCTCAAGGACAAGCTGCACCACGCCGGCTTCGACGTGATGGAGAGCCAGCGCGAGCGGTACGTGTACCTGATCCGCACCCGCGACGACGCCCAGCGCCTGGTCAACGCGCTGTACCTCCCCGGAACGCCGGACGTCCGCCGGGACACCGCGGCCGGCTGGCTCGCTGACCGGGCGGAGTCGAAGGACGGCCTCCAGGTCGCCATCCCGATCCGCCGCATCACCGCGATGCGCACCAAGCTGGCCGTGACCGCGTCCTGATCGCCCGCCCCGGACTCGGGAGACGCACCTAGGCTCGCGGTCGGTACCGTGTGCCTGTGAGTGCGCTGCGCTGGTTCGTCCGGACTGTCGACCGGGCGCTCGACGGTGAGACGGTCTACCGCGAGCTGCTGGCCGGTGAACCCGTTGCGTTCTGGCTCGACGGCAGTCTGACCGACCGGGCGGCCCGCCGGGTCTCGGTGCTCGGTACGACGCTCGGCGCGGACGCCGAGGTCGTCGTCCGCGAAGTTGCCGACGGCGACGTGTTCGCCGAGGTGCAGGAGCTGATCGCGGGCCGGGCAGCCCGGCTGGACGGCGTACCCGCGGAGCTGACCGGGGTGTTCAACGGCGGGTATGTCGGGTACTTCGGTTACGAGCTCAAGGCGTTGACCGGCGGAGCCGTGGCCCATGAGTCGCCGACGCCGGACGCGTTGTGGATCTGGGCGAACCGGTTCGTCGTCATCGACCACGACCGGGACGTCAGCCACCTGGTCAGCGTGGATTCCGTCGACGACGGCTGGCTGGAGCGGGCCGCGCGGATCGCGGCCCACTGGTCGATGTCCGGGGTCGACGTGCCGGCGATCGCGCGGCTCGATCTCGAAGCTCATCTGGAGCAGGACCGGGCGGCGTACCTCGCCGGGATCGGCAAGTGCATGGCGGCGCTGGAGGCGGGCGAGACGTACGAGGTCTGCCTGACGAACCGGGTGCGGCTGCCGGCGGTACCCGACCCGTTCGAGTTCTTCCTCTGGCAGCGCGCACACAACCCGGCGCCGTACGCCGCTTTCCTCCGGTACGGCGACCTCGCCGTCGCCAGCTCGTCGCCGGAACGGTTCCTGACCGTGGACGCGGACGGGTGGGCGGAGTGCCGGCCGATCAAGGGGACCGCGCCGCGGGACCCGGATCCGGCGGCGGACCAGCTGGCGGCGAAGTCGCTCGCCGAGGACGAGAAGACCCGGGCCGAGAACCTGATGATCGTCGACCTGATCCGCAACGACCTCGGCCGGGTGAGCGAGCCGGGCACCGTGCACGTGCCGCAGTTGATGGAGGTCGAGAGCTACCGGACCGTCCACCAGCTCGTCACCACCGTCCGCGGGCGGCTGCGGTCCGGGGTGTCCGCGGTCGACGCCGTCCGGGCCTGCTTCCCGCCGGGGTCGATGACGGGGGCGCCGAAGATCCGGACGATGGAGATCCTCGACCAGCTCGAGAGGAGCGCGCGCGGGGTGTACTCGGGGGTGCTCGGCTACCTGACCGTGGACGGCCGGGCCGATCTCAGCGTGGTCATCCGGACGGCGGTGCTGACGCCGTCGGAGACGGTGATCGGGGCGGGCGGGGCGATCGTGCTCGACTCGGAGCCGGTCGCGGAGTACGACGAAATGGTGCTGAAGGCAACGGCGGCCGTGGGCGCGAACGCCGCGGCCGAAGGGTGGGGGAGATGAGCGGTTTGCAGGTGGCGGACTCGTTCCTGGTGGACGGCGGCAAAGCGCGGGGGGTCGAGCTGCACCGGGAACGGTTCGTCGGGTCGTGCGCGGCGGCCGGCGTCGACGCTGCGGCCTTCTGGACCGAGCAGCTGGGCCGCCTGCCCGGATTCGGCCGCTGGTTCCCGCGCTTCGAGCTCCGGACGTCGGGTGAGCTGGCGGTCCAGCTCCGGCCCGCTCCGCCGGCCGGCGGCCGGGCCCGGGTCGTCGTCCACGACGGCCCCGATCCACGCACCGCGCCGCGGGTGAAGGGGCCGGACCTGGAGCTGCTGGGGAAGCTGAAGGAAGCCGCGGCGCACCGGGCCGACGAGATCCTCCTGCTCGACCAGGACGGCACCGTCCTCGAGGCGGCGTACTCGGCGGTCGCGTGGTGGGAGGACGACACGCTCTGCTTCCCGCCCGCCGACCGCCCGCTGCTGCCGTCGGTCACGGCCGCGCTCCTGCGCCGGATCGCCGCCGCCCAGGGCGTCGGGACCGCCGAACGCGCCCGTACCGCCGCCGACCTGCAGTCCACCGAGGTCTGGCTCGTGAACGCCCTGCACGGCATCCGCCCGGTGCACGCCTGGTCCGACTCCGCCATCGACCCGCTGCCCAACTCCCGCTCCGCCGACTGGCAGCACCACCTGACCACCCTCGCCCAGCCGGTCTAACACCCGCGCCCCCCGGTTCCCGCCCGCTCCGCTTCCCGCCGCGCGCCCGCTCCGCTTCCCGCCGCGCGCCCGCTCCGCTTCCCGCCGCGCGCCCGCTCCGCTTCCTGCC
>NZ_SMKR01000118.1 GCF_004348725.1 Kribbella turkmenica | reverse complement strand
GGTCCGGTGGGACCGGGGTGGTGGGACGCCAGAAGGCGTCGGACTGGCCGTCGACTCCGGTGGCGGGGGCGTCGGTGAGACGGAAGCGGTCGCGGAGGCGGCCGTAGAAGTCGGTGGGGCGCAGGCGGACCAGCCGGAGGCGCCGGGGTGCGCCGTAGACGCCGATCCAGTCACCGGGGTCGAGTACGCCGCGCAACTGCCCGTCGATGCTGACCGCGGCCTGGCCGGAGTGCGGCAGGACGCGCAGCCCGATCGACTCGTCCGGCGCGGCGACGACCGTCCGGTTGAACGTCATGTGCGGCGCGACCGGCGTGAACACGATCGCCTCCGTGCTCGGCGACAGGATCGGCCCACCGGCCGCGAAACTGTACGCCGTGGAGCCGGTCGGCGTCGCCACGATCACCGCATCGGCCGAGTACGACGCCAGCAGCCGCCCGGACAGGTACACGCCGAGCGCCACCTGGTGGTCCCGCGCCAGCTTCTCCAGTACGACGTCGTTCAGCGCGGTCACGTCGAGCGCCACACCCCAGCCGTCGCCGTCCGTGCTCTCCGGCCGGACGGTCGGCGGCGGCAGTGACGGCCCATGCCCGTACCGCAGCAGCGACTCCATCCCGCTCGGGATCTCCAGCGGCCGGGACGCCCGCATGGTCAGTGTCATCCGTTCCTCGATCGTGGCGCCGCCGTGGTGGACCGCCTCCAGCGCGGCCTCCACGTCCCGGCACGCCACCTCGGTCAGGAAGCCGACCTTCCCCAGGTCCACCCCGAGTACGGCGGCGTCGTTCTTGGCCGCGATCCGGGCACCACGCAGGAACGTTCCGTCACCGCCGAGCGTGACGACCAGGTCCGGGTTCCCGGCGTGGTGCAGCTCGTCCATCCCGCTGCGCCGGTCCTCGTCCGCCTTCCAGACATCGATGTCGGTGCACCCGATCCCGTGCCGGCCGGCCCACTCGCGCACGGTCCCGGCGGTCTGCACGGCGAGCGGACGCCCCTCGTGAACGACGAGTCCAAGACGGCGTACGGGCACGACGGTCCTCCTCCGGACGGGCTACCGTCCCAACGGTAGCCAACCGCCCGCAGGACCGTTACTCCGGAAACCTCCGGCGAACCCGGAGCCGGGCCGCTTGCCGTCAGCAACCGCGATCACGACTCCGCCTGCGCCGACCTGATGATCGGGTCCGTCTCGTCGTCGAACTCCCCGATCACCTCCTCCAGCAGGTCCTCCAGCGCGACCACCCCGAGCGGCTGATCCTCACCGTGGACGACGGCCAGCTGCGAACGGCGGTCGCGCATCGTCCGGATCGCGGTCGCCACCGGGGTTCCCGCGGCGAGCTCGAGCGGCGCCGTCATCAGGTCGGCTGCGCGCAGCGTCGTACCGCCGCTCGTGGTCGCGCGGGCGGCGTCGCGGACGTGCACGATGCCGCAGATCGTCGTACCGGAGTCGACCACCGCGAGCCGGGAACGGCCTTCGCGCAGGCTGGTCAGTTCGACCTCGCGGGCAGACGCGCCGGCGGGGACCGTGCTGAGCTGCGCGATCGGCGTCATCACCTGGACGACGGTGGTGTTCTGTAGCGCGAGCATCGCGGTGAGCAGCTCGTGCTCGGCTTCCTCGAGCGTGCCGTGTTCGCGCGACGACTGGATCAGCAGGTGCAGCTCGTCCGGGCCGTGGGCGTTGGCCAGCTCGTTCTGCGGGGTGACCCCGAGCGCGCGCACGCAGAGGTTCGCGAGCCAGTTGAGAACGAGCAGCAGCGGGCGGAAGACGACAGTGAAGCCGCGGAACGGCAGCGCGAGCAGCTGCGCGGACCGCTCGGGGTCGCTGATCGCCCAGGACTTCGGCGCCATCTCGCCGAGGAGCACGTGCAGCAGGCCGATGCCGCCGACGGCGATGATCAGGGCGATCACGTGCCCGGCGCCCTCGGGCAGGCCGGCCAGCTCGAAGAGCGGATGCAGGAGGTGCGCGACCGCGGGCTCGGACAGCGATCCGAGGCCGAGCGTGCACAGGGTGATGCCGAGCTGGGCGCCGGCGAGCATCAGCGACAGCTCGCTGACCCCGGCGATCGCGGCCCGGGCAGTCCGGCTGCCGGCCGCCGCGGCCTCCTCGAGCCGGTGCCGCTTCGACGCGACCAGCGCGAACTCCGCGGACACGAAGAAGCCGTTCAGGATCAGCAGCAGCACCGAGATCAGCAGGGCGACCGTCGTACTCACGAGACCCGCTCCATCGCGATGATCCCGGGCACGTGCCGTTCGATGGTCTGCACCCGCAGCTGGACGAACTCGGGCGGGACGGGCCGGCCGTCGTGGTCGAACCGGGCCGGCAGCTCGACCACGATCTCGTCGCCGATCACCGGGACCCGGCCCAGCCGTGCCATCACCAGGCCGGACACGGTCTCGTAGTCGTCCCCCTCGGGCAGCCGGACCCCGGTCGCTTCGGCGACCTCGTCGAGCCGCCAGCGCGCCGACACCACCCAGGTCCCGTCGGTGCCCTCGACGAGCCCGGTCTCCGGCAGGTCGTCCTCGTCGCGGATCTCGCCGACCAGCTCCTCCGCGACGTCCTCGAGCGACACGATCCCGGCGAACCCGCCGTACTCGTCGACGACGATCGCGAGCTGGCGGTGCGTGGTCCGCAGGCGTTCGAGGACGGCTGGCAGTGGCAGCGTCGACGGTACGACGACCGGCGCCGACGCCAGCGAACCCGCGGTGACGTGGTGCCGGTCGGCCGGGTCGACCTCGACCACGTCGGCGACCGCGACCACGCCGACCACCTCGTCGACCGACTCGGCGATCACCGGGAACCGGCTGTGCCCGGTGTCGAGCAGCTCGACCACGCGGGTGAGCGGGTCGTCCTGGTGCACGGTGACGACGTCGACGCGCGGGCGCATCGCCTCGCCGGCGCTCCGGCCGCGGAAGTCGAGACCGCGGTCGAGCAGCCGCATGGTGTCCTGGTCGAGCAGACCCTGCTCGTAGGAGGTCACGATGATCCGGTCGAGCTCCTGGGCGGTGGCGCCCTGCTGCAGCTCCTCGACCGGCTCGATGCCGACCCGGCGGAGGATCCGGTTCGACGCCGAGTCGAACACGCGGATCACCGGGCCGGCGATCGCCAGGTACACCAGCGTCGAGCGGGACAGGCGCAGCGCGATCGTCTCGGCCTTCGCGATCGCCAGGTTCTTCGGCGCCAGCTCGCCCAGCACCATCTGGATGATCGTTGCCGCCAGCAACGCGAGGACGACCGAGACGGACAGGCTGACCGCCGCCGGCACCCCGGCCCCGCCGAGCACCTCGGCCAGCCCCTCACCGAGGTAGGGCTCGGCGACGTACCCGGCCAGCAGGGCGGTGACGGTGATGCCGACCTGCGCGCCGGACAGCACGAACGACAGCCGGGCCGTCACCTTCAGGGCCCGCTCGGCCGCCGCGTCGCCGCCGTCGGCCAGCGACCTCAGCCGGCTGCGGTCGGCCGCGACGAACGAGAACTCCTGCGCCACGAAGTAGCCGGTGGCAATGGTCAGCACCAGGATCAGGCCCAGGCCGGCCAGGATCAGCATGCACCGACTGTAGGAGAACTCCAGCGATTGCAGAACCGCGGGGGTCGGCGACGACGCCGAATCTCGCTGACTCGCAGGCCCCAGCGCTGATCGAGGGGTGAACCACTTCCAGGGCAGACCTTGCCGTCACCGATCAGCTCGCCGTACCGGAGGAGCCGCGCCGGACTGTCCTGCCGCGGCTTCCCGGGCGCCGTCAGACCGAGCCTCGCTGGTGGCCCGCTCGAACTCGACGAGCGCGCGGGCGGCGTTCCGGCTGAGCTCGGGCAGCTTCTTCGCGCCGAACAGCAGCACCACGATGACCAGGATGACGATCCATTCGCCGCCTTGCGGCAGCTCGAGCAGTGGCACCATGACACGCCTTCCTCCCGGGGAATCCTCGCTCACGGTAGTCCGCCGGCGAACCGTAGGGTGGGCCGTATGTCACGAGTTCTGCCGGAACTTTTCGCCGCCGCGGTCCAGCGGGACGGGGGTGCTCCGTTCCTCACCTACTACGACGACACGACCGGTGAGCGGATCGAGCTGAGCGCCGTCACGACCGCGAACTGGGTCGCCAAGACCGCCAACCTACTGGTCGACGAGTACGACCTGGACGCCGGTGAGACGGTCGCGATCGGGCTGCCGCCGCACTGGCTCGGCGTGGTCTGGGCACTGTCCACCTGGTCGGCCGGGGCATCGCTCACCAGCGACACCGGAGCCCTCGCGATCACCGGGCCGGACTTCGCGATCCGGGGCGAGCGCGAGACCGTCGCGTCGGCGCTGCTGCCGCTCGGCGGCCGGTTCCGCGAGCCGCTGCCCGACGGCGTGCACGACTACGGCGCCGAGGTGTACAACCACCCGGACCTGTTCGTCCCGTTGGATCCGCCGTCGCCGGCGTCACCGGCGTACGACGAACTGACCCATGCGGATCTGATCGGTACGGCGGAGCCGGTCGCGGACCGGATCCTGGTCACCCGGGACCTCGCCGGCCGCGACGGGGTGGGCCTGCTGGTCGGGGTGATCGCCGGAGGTGGTTCGATCGTGCTCTGCCGCAACCTCGACAAGGCGAAGCTGGCGCGGCGACTGTCCGACGAGAAGGTCGATCGAGTGGTGGAGGACTGACGTGCAGCGGTTCGAGGGGCGGGTGGCGCTGGTCACGGCGGCGGCACAAGGGATCGGCGCCGCGGTGGCGCGGCGGATCGCGGCCGAGGGCGGCTCGGTGGTGGTCACCGATCTGCAGGAGGACAAGGTCGCCGGGGTGGCCGGGGAGCTCGGCGAGCGGGCGATCGGGATGCGGGTCGACGTCACGAACCGCGACCAGGTGGACGCGGCGGTCGCGGCCGCCGTCGAGCGCTTCGGGCGGCTCGACGTCGTCGTGAACAACGCCGGCGGTTGCATCGTCACGTCGGTCCCCGAGGACGCGACCGCGGAGGAATGGCACCGGCAACTCGACCTCACCCTGGTAGGCGCGGCGCGCTGCATCCAGGCCGCGCTCCCACACCTGGTGAAGACCCGGGGCAACGTGGTCACCATCAGCTCGGTGAACGGCCTGGCCGCCTTCGGAAACATCGAGTACTCCGCCGCGAAGGCCGGCCAGATCGCGATGACGGTGAACTACGCAGCCCGGTACGGCGGCCTGGGCGTCCGCTTCAACGTGGTCGCGCCCGGCACCATCCGGACGCCGAACTGGGACAAGCAGCCGGACACCCTGAACGAGTTCGCCAAGATGTATCCGCTCGGCCGGGTCGGCGAGCCCGAGGACATCGCCGCCGCGGTCGCGTTCCTCGCCTCCGACGACGCCTCCTGGATCACCGGCCACACCCTCGCGGTCGAAGGCGGCGTCCTCACCGGCCCGGGCCTCGTGAACCTGACTCCCTCCGGGCACTTCCGCAAGGAGTACTAGCAAGGAGTAGTAGCAAGGAGTATTAGGCGGTCACGGGAGCCAGAAGGTGACGCGGAGCGGGAGACCCGGGGACAGCCAGGACCGCGCGGCCGACCGGGCATCCCGTGTGGTGCCCGCCCGGCGCAGCCCAGCTGCCTTCGGAGCCAGGCCTCTGCTCCGCCGCGGGATCGGGCGTCGCGGTCATGGTCGGACCAGCGACAGCCCGGGGCCGGATCAGCCCTTCGGCCAGGCTTCCCAGGCGGTCGCGAACATGTCGTCGACCGTGTAGCTGTTCTTCCACTCCAGATCGCGGGCGGCCAGGTCTCCGGCGGCCACCACCCGGGACGGGTCGCCGGGGCGCCGAGGACCCTCGCTCGGGGTGAAGTCGATCCCGGTCACCCGGCGGGCGGCGTCCATGATCTGGCGCACCGAGGTGCCGGTGCCGCTGCCGAGGTTGTACACGCGCTCCAGGGGTTTCCCCGCCTCCAGCGCCCGGGCCGCGGCCACGTGCGCCCGGGCCAGGTCGGCCACGTGGACGTAGTCCTTGACCGACGTACCGTCCGGGGTCGGATGGTCGGTGCCGTAGATCTGCGGGGTCTTCCCCTGGGCGAGCAGGTCGCACACGATCGGGAACAGGTTGTACGGGCTGGCGTCGTACACCGACGGGTCGCCGGAGCCGACCACGTTGAAGTACCGCAGCGAGGTGTGGCGCAGCTCGACCGCCTTCGCCTGGTCGCGGAGCAGCCACTCGCCGACCAGCTTCGACTCGCCGTACGGGCTCTGCGGGTCCGGCTGCGTCTGCTCGGTGACCACCTCGTCCTCGGGCGTCCCGTACACGCCGGCGCTGGACGAGAAGACGATGTTGCGGACCTCCTTCTCCGCCATCGCCTCGAGCAGCGACACCATCGCGGTCACGTTCTGCGTGTAGGTGTGCAATGGGCGGTCGACCGAGACACCGGCGTACTTGAAGCCGGCCAGGTGGACGACGCCGCTGACCCCGTCCAGCGCCTCACGGACCGCCGCACCGTCGAGCAGGTTGGCCTGCACGAACGGGACACCGGCCGGCAGGAACTCGGCCTTCCCGCTGGACAGGTCGTCGATCACCACCACGTCCATACCGTCGGCGAGGAACGCGCGCACCACATGCGCTCCGATGTATCCGGCACCACCAGTCACAAGCCACGTCATGTCCCCGATCCTGCCACCGGACCGCGATTCGGGGCGCGCAAACGGGCCGAACCCGTACCATCGGGCAATGATCGGACTTGTGCTCGCCGCCGGGGCCGGCCGGCGCCTCCGCCCCTATACGGACACGTTGCCCAAGGCACTCGTCCCGATCGGCCCGGGCACGACCGTTCTCGACCTCACCCTGGCCAACTACGCCGAGGTCGGCATCACCGACGTCGCCGTCGTCGTCGGGTACGCCGCGGCCGCCGTCGAGTCCCGGGTCCGTGAGTTCGAGCAGCGGTACGGCGTACGCCTCGAGCTCGTGCACAACGACAAGGCCGAGACGTGGAACAACGCGTACTCGCTGTGGTGCGCCCGCGACCTGCTCGCGAACGGTGTCCTGCTCGCGAACGGCGACACGGTCCACCCTGCGTCGGTCCAGCGGGCGCTGCTCGACGCCCGCGGCGGCGACCGCCGGATGGTGCTCGCGCTGGACACCGAGAAGGACCTGGCCGACGAGGAGATGAAGGTGACCTGGTCGGCCGGCTCCGGTGTCGAGCGGATCACCAAGCTGATGGACCCGGGCGCCGCCACCGGCGAGTACATCGGCGTCACCCTGATCGAGCCCGCGGCCGCCGCCGACCTCGCCGACGCCCTCCGGGCCACCTGGGAACGCGATCCGCACCTGTACTACGAGGATGGGTACCAGTTCCTCGTGGACAAGGGCTTCCGGATCGACGTCACCCCGATCGGCACCGTCGACTGGGTCGAGATCGACAACCGTGCCGACCTGCTCCGGGCGCGGGAGATCGTATGCCCGTGAGCGGCGTGGGTGATTCTCCCTGCAGCGATGGCGGCGACCAGGGGCGTGCACCGCAAGGCGGCGGTGCAGCCTCGGTGCGGGATTCGTCGTGTCGGGACCGCCGACGCGGCGAGACGCGTCCCTGGGCGTCGCCAGTGCGAAGGGAGACCCACCCATGCCGCTCCTAGCCCGGATGATCCCCGCGCCGTTGGTGGTCGACGTGCGCCGTGGGGCGCTGGGTGAGTTGGCGGCGATCCTCGCGGACCAGCGGATCTCGTCGTCGGGGCGGGTGGCGATCGCGGTCGGTACGACGTACGGGCCGGTGATCCGGGAGACGTTCCGGCACGGCCTGACCGGGGCCGACTGGTTCACCGTGGACGGCTGCACGATCAACGCCGCGATCCGGCTGGTGGAGCAGATCCGGCGGCAGCGGTACGACGCGATCGTCGGCGTCGGCGGCGGCACCGTGCTGGACGTGACCAAGTTCGCCGCCGCCCGGCTCGGGCTGCCGATGGTCGCGGTCGCCACCAACCTGGCGCACGACGGGATCGCCTCGCCGATCAGCACGCTCGACAACGACGCCGGCCGCGGCTCGTACAGCGTGCCGGCGCCGATCGCCGTCCTGGTCGACCTCGACCTGATCGGCCAGGCGCCGGCCGGGTCGGTCCGCGGCGGGATCGGCGACATCGTGTCGAACCTGTCCGCGACCGCCGACTGGGAGGCCGCGCACGCCCTGCGCGGTGAGGCGATCGACGGCCTGGCGGTCTCGCTGTCGCGGACCGCCGCCCAGGCGGTCATCGACCATCCCGGCACGGTGGCCGACGACGCCTTCCTGACCACCCTGGCCGAAGGACTCGTGCTCTCCGGGATGGCGATGGTCGTCGCCGGGACGTCACGACCGTCGTCCGGAGCGTGTCACGAGATCTCGCACGCGATCGACCTGCTCCACCCGGAGCGGCGCGGGTTCCACGGCGAGCAGGTCGGACTGGGCGCCGCGTTCGCCTGGTTCCTGCGCGGTGACGCCGACCGCTTCCACGCCACCGTCGACTGCCTCCACCGCCACGGGCTGCCGGTCACCCCGCATCAACTCGGTTTCACCCTGGACGAGTTCGCCGAGATCGTCGCCTTCGCACCGCAGACGCGCCCCGGCCGCTTCACCGTCCTCGAGGAGGCCGCCCTCACCCCGGCCCGGCTGAGCGCGAAGATCGCCGACTTCAACGACCACGCCTACGCCCGGATCCAGTCCCCGGTCACCCCCGAGGGCAAAGCCCTCGACGTTTGACGGGATGGCAGGCATGGACCTCGACTGGCCGGGATGCCGGAACGTACGGGACGTGGGTGGGCTGCCGACCGCTGACGGCGGCCGGACGCGGACGGGCGTGCTGATCCGCGCCGACAGCCTGCACTTCCTGTCACCCGAAGGTGTGGAAGCGGTACGGCGGGCCGGCGTGCAGCGGATCCTGGACCTGCGGGGTGACGCCGAGGTGGCACAGTGGCCGACGCCGTTCACCGAGGACCCGATCGGTGTCCGGCAGTCGTTGCGGGACCCGGCCGATCCCGAGCACGGGCAGGCGACGATCGTCGCGGCGTGCACCTGGATGCTCGACCGGCGGCCCGAACTGTTCGCGGCCGCGGTCAAGGCGATCGCGGACGCCGACGGTGCCGTGGTCGTGCACTGTCACGGCGGCAAGGACCGCACCGGCATGGTGGTCGCGCTGGCGTTGAGCGTGGCCGGCGTACCCGAGGATGAGATCGTCACCGACTACTTCCTCACCCAGGAACGGCTGGCGGCCTGGCTCGCGGAACAGCTCGCCGAGGAGCCGGACGAGTCGAGGCACCCGGAGCTGATCGAGTTCCGGGACACCCGGGCCGAGTCGATGGTCGCGATCCTGCGTCACCTCGACGAGAAGTACGGGGGCCCGGAAGCCTACCTGCGCCACGGTGGCCTCACCACCGAGGACCTCGACCGGCTCCGCAAGCGCCTGACCTGACTCACCACCGGGTCACCGAGCGCAGTACATTGACGCCCATGCCCACCGCCGAACCGACCGATCCGGGGGCGCTGGCCGAACGCTACGGGCTGACCAGGAGCTCGCTCCGCCCGTCGCTCGACACGTACCTGCGCGAGCTCTGGAGCCGACGCAGGTTCGTCGCCGGCTACGCGTCCGCCCGGACCTACGCCATGTACGCCGGTGCCCGCCTCGGCTCGGTGTGGCAGGTGCTGACCCCGCTGCTCAACGCGACCGTGTACTACCTCGCGTTCGGCGTCCTGCTCGGCACCAAGGACGGCATCGACAACTACGTCGCGTTCCTGCTCAGCGGCATCTTCGTCTTCACCTACACGCAACGCTGCATGACCGAGGGCTCGCGCTCCCTCGCCCTGAACCTGTCGCTGATCCGCACTCTGCACTTCCCGCGCGCGACCCTCCCGCTGGCCTACGTGCTCAACGAGCTGAACCAGATGCTGGTGTCGACGGCGCTGCTGCTGGTCGTCGTCGGCGTGACCGACGGCCTTGCCTGGAGCTGGCTGCTCGTGGTCCCCGCGCTGGTGCTGCAGAGCATGTTCAACGTGGGGATGACGCTGATCTTCGCGCGGATCGGCACGTTCGTCTCTGACGTCACCCAACTGCTGCCGTTCGTCACCCGGACCTGGCTGTACGTCTCCGGGATCTTCTTCTCGCTGCCGGCCAAGCTGACCGACGCGAACGCGCCGGAGTGGGTGATCCAGGTGCTCGCGTTCAACCCGATGTCGGCGTACATCGACATCGTCCGGCGCGCGCTGCTCGACGAGCACACGGCCAACCAGTTGCCGCACGCCTGGGCGATCGCGGCCGGCTGGTCGGTCGTCGCCCTCGCCGGTGGCTTCCTCTACTTCTGGCGAGCGGAGGACCGTTATGGCAGAGGCTGAACCGACCGTGGTCGCCGACCGGGTGAACATCGTCTACAAGGTGATCGCCGGCCAGGGCGGCAAGGGGACGGCGGCGACCGCGTTCCGGCGGATCCTGAAGCGGCAGGACCGGCCGACGATCCGCGAGGTGCACGCGGTCAAGGACGTCAGCTTCACCGCCTACAAGGGCGACGCGATCGGTGTGATCGGCCGCAACGGCTCGGGCAAGTCGACCCTGCTGCGCGCGATCGCCGGGCTGCTTCCGCCCGAGTCCGGCGCGATCTACACCGGCGGCCGGGCGGCGCTGCTCGGCGTGAACGCGGCGATGATGAACGACCTGACCGGCGATCGCAACGTCGTCCTCGGCTGCCTCGCGATGGGGATGCCGGCCGACGAGATCGACCGGCGGTACGACGAGATCGTCGAGTTCTCCGGGATCGGCGAGTTCATCGACCTGCCGATGTCGACGTACTCGTCCGGGATGGCGGCCAGGCTGAAGTTCGCGATCGCGTCGGCGAAGACGCACGACATCCTGCTGGTCGACGAGGCACTGGCGACCGGCGACGCCGAGTTCCGGGTGCGGTCGGAACGCAGGATCCGCGAACTTCGCCAGCAGGCGGGCACAGTCTTCCTGGTCAGCCACAGCCTGGACGTCGTCCTGGACACGTGCAACCGCGCGTTGTGGCTGGACAAGGGCGTCCTCCGCCTCGACGGCCCGGCCGCCGAGGTGGTCGCCGCCTACACCAGGTCAGCCCGCGCCTGACCCCACCACCCCACGACAACACGAGGGGATAACCCCTCGACACACCCCTTTTCGCCTCGTATCAAGGTGGCAGAAGCGGCAAGACGAAGGGATAACCCCTCAAGCGGTCTTGGGGCGCTCATGCAGACCGATCAGGAAGCCGAGACCCCAGGAGATGTGCATGGTCGCACAGACCAGCGGCATCCAGAACAACGCCTTCCAGGGCAGGTAGCGGCCCTCGAACGCCGACCCGGCGAGCAGCAGCAACGCGTAGCCGAGCGGGGCCAGGAAGCCCAGGTCGAGCCAGCTGTTCCCGGTGATCAGGCCGATGATGCCGAGGACGGTGCCGACCGCCAGCAGGACCACCGCGACCGGCGGTGCCAGGTAGCGCTTGTTCGCGGTCTCGGGATGCCGGCGGATCACCTCGCGGCGCCACTGGCCGGTGTGGAAGAACTGCTTCGCCACCGCGGACAGCGACGACCGCGGCCGGTAGGTGACGGACAGGTTCGGGCTGAACCAGATCAGGCCGCCGGTCTTGCGGATCCGGTAGTTCAGCTCCCAGTCCTGCGCCCGGTGCATGGTCTCGTCGAAGCCGCCGACCCGCTCCAGCGCGGCCCGCCGGAACACGCCCAGGTACACGGTGTCGGCCGGACCGGCCTTGCCGCCCTGGTGGAACGTGGACGCACCGAGCCCGAGCCGGGACCGGTACGCGCAGGCGACCGCCATCTCGGTCGGTGTCCGGCCCTCGGCCGCCATCACGCCGCCGACGTTGTCCGCGCCGCTCTCCTCCAGCACCTCGACCGCGTGGGTGATGTAGCCGTCGGTGAGGGCGCCGTGGCCGTCGACCCGGACCAGGATGTCGTGCCTGGCGTGCGCGATGCCGGCGTTCAGCGCGGCCGGCGTCTTGCCGGTCGGGTTCGGCACGATCCTGATCCGCGGGTCGCGGTCGGCGAGCTTGTCCGCGATCTCCTGGGTCCGGTCCTTGCTCGGGCCGATGGCGAGCACCACCTCGAGCTCGCCGGGGTAGTCCTGGTCGAGGACGCGGCCGACCGCTTCCTCGAGATGACGTTCCTCGTTCAGCACGGGCATCACGACGGACACGGGCGGCCAGTGGGACAGCGGCATATCAGGTCAGGCCTTACAGATCGAAGCGACGTCGTCGACGTCGTTGGTGGGTTTGGACGGTGAGCTGCTGGGTTTCATGGTCTTCTTCGTACTACTGCTCGTGGGCTTGCTCGCGGAACTACGCGGAGTACTCGAGGTCTTACCGTCTCCTCCTGAGTCGCCCTTGTCCAGCGCTTCGGACCTTCCGACCGCCTCCGCCACCTTCGTCCTGATCAGCGCGAAGTCGGGGTCGCCGGTGCGGATCAACGGCGGGACCGCGGAGAAGCTTGACACCGGGAGCTTCTTCGCGTCCAGCGCGAGGTCGGTGAACGTACCCAGGTCGCCGGCCGGGATGTCGGTCTGGACGACCTGCTTGCTGGCCGCGGCGATGCCCTGGAACTTGGTCAGCACGGTCTGCGGCGACAGCTGGTTGAGCATCGCCGACATCACGCACTTCTGCCGGGTCATCCGCTCGTAGTCGGTCGATCCCTCCCGGGACCGGGCGAACCAGAGCGCGTGGTAGCCGTCCAGGTGCTGATTCTCGCCGGCCTCGATGTAGCCCTTGACCGGCGAACTGCCGCCGCCGATCGGGACCCGCTTGCCGACGTCCAGGGTGATCCCGCCGACCGCGTTCAGCAGGTCCCGGAACCCGGCCAGGTCGATCAGAACGTAGTAGTTCACCTTCAGCCCGGTGATCGCCTCGACCGCCTGCCGGGTCGCGGTGACGCCGGGGTTCGGGTCGCCGGGGAACAGGTTCTTGTGCTCCGCGCCGTACATGTAGACGCCGTTCAGCAGGCAGTTCGCCGCGCAGTTCTTCCAGGTGAAGCCCTCGGGGAACCGTTCCGCCATCGCCGTCCCGGCGGGGAAGGGCACTTTGGCCATGTTCCGCGGCAGGCCGATCAGCACGGTCCGGCCGGTGTCGGCGTCGATGCTGGCCAGGGTGATGCTGTCCGGCCGGGTGCCGATCCGGTCCGCGCCGGAGTCGCCACCGAGCAGCAGCACGTTGTACCGGCCCTTCTCGGCCTTCGACTTCTGCCCGCTGCCGAAGACACTGGCGACGAAGTCCCGCTGGGCGTTCACGATCACGCTGCCGTAGATCAGCGCACCGACCACCGTGAACACCAGCACCGCGTCCAGGATGCTGGTGGTCAGCCGGTGGTTCCGCTCCAGAGTCAGCGGCTGGCCGAGCCGGTACGCGTCCACGAACAACGCGGCCCAACCGATCGCGAGCAGGACGAGCAGGATCTGCACGATCCGCAGCGTGCCCGGCCGGGCCATCAGGTTGATCGTGCCGGACCGCCAGACCAGGGACAGCAGCACCAGGAAGACGACGACCGCGATCAGCCCGGCGATCACCCGCCAGGCCCACCGGCCGGCCCGCTTGCTGCCGGCCACGATCTGCGCGGACCCCGGCAGCACCAGTGTCATCAGCACCAGCGTCAACGCCCGTTTGAACCGCACCGGCTCGCTGAGACTGCGCAGGTCAGGTTTCTCCTGCGGCATGACGTCCTTCCGTTCTCCGTACGGCGCGGCTGCTGCCGACCGTACCGTGTCGTCCCTCCACCACGCGGTAGGACGTGCCGGGCGGTGAGATGGTTCGAGCAGAGGCGGATCCGGAGACGAAGAGTAGCAGCCTTCTCACTCAGCGCAGGAAAACCCCTGCAGACACCCTGTGAGCAGTCGGTTTCACGCGGTTGTCATGGTACGGCGGCCGCTGGATGCGTTACGAAGTGCTCCAAGCACAATCAGTGAGGACAGGAAACCGCCCATGAAACTGTTCCGTACACTCCTGGCCGCCGGCGCGGCCGTTGCCATCACCGCCACCACCGTCGCCGGCGCGGCGTCGGCGCAGGCCGTCGAGGCCGCCGTACCGCAGGCCGTCCAGGCTCCGGGGGCCGACTTCACCGGCATCGCCGCGCTGAGCAACTGCTCCGCGTCCCTCGTCCGGTACGCCGAGTCGGCCGACAGCGACCGCGCGCTCGTGCTCACCAACGGGCACTGCTACGAAGGCGGGTTCATCAACCCGGGCGTCGTCCTGGTGAACCGGGCGTCGAGCCGCAAGATCACGCTGCTGCGGCCGGACTCGAGCCGGGCGGGCACCGTCCGGGCCGGCCGGATCCTCTTCGGCACGATGACCAAGACGGACATGCTCGTGTACGAGGTGAACGAGTCGTACGCGTCGATCAGGTCACGCCTGAACGTCACCCCGCTGACGCTGGCCAAGCAGGGCCCGGCGGACGGCGCCGGCATGGCGGTCGTCTCCGGTTACTGGAAGCGCATCTACACCTGCTCGGTGCAGGCGACCATCCCGCAACTGCGCGAGGGCGGCTGGACCTGGCAGAGCTCGATCAAGTACCACCAGCCCGGCTGCGAGACGATCGGCGGTACGTCGGGATCTCCGGTGGTGAGCACGTCCACCGGTGAGGTGGTCGGCGTGAACAACACCGGCAACGAGGACGGCGAGCGCTGCACGGTGAACAACCCGTGCGAGGTCGACGCCGATGGCAACATCACGGTCGACGAGGGCGCGGCGTACGGCCAGCAGACCTGGTGGATCTACACCTGCCTGACCGCGAACCGCGCGATCGACCTGAACAAGACCGGCTGCCAGCTGCCGAAGCCCGCGCGCCGTTCCTGACCGACCGTGGCCGGCGGCCACCGAGCGTGGCCGCCGGACGGTTGAACACCGTACGAGTGACGCATCACAGGTGATATCCGGTAACGTCGCGGCGCATGGCAGTCGACTCTCCCACTGACCAAGTCAGCGACGTCCGATGGCCGAGCCCGTTCGGGGTCCGGACCAGACTGGTCGCGTCCAGCGCGCTGATGCTCTTCCTCGAGCTCGCGCTGATCCGCTGGACCGGCTCGAACGTGGTCCACCTGAGCTACTTCTCGAACTTCGTGCTGCTCGGCTCCTTCCTCGGTATCGGGATCGGCATCCTCCGGTCCAGCCGGGCCAAGCGACTGCCGTACTACTCCCCGCTGGTGCTCGGCCTGCTGGTCCTCGTGATCGCCTGGAAGCCGGTCACCGTCGACCGCGGCACCTCCGAGAGCGTCATCTACTTCACCAGCCTGAACACGACCGGCCCGCCGACCTGGGTGATCCTGCCGATCGTCTTCGTCGCCGCCGCGGTCGTGCTGGCCGGCCCGGCCGAGCTGGTCGGCCGCTGCTTCTCCGAGCTCCCGCGGCTGACGGCGTACCGCTTCGACCTGGTCGGCAGCCTGATCGGGATCGGTGCGTTCACCGCGCTGTCGTTCCTGGGCGCGCCGCCGATCTGGTGGGGCGCGATCGTGACCGTGATGTTCGGCGCGCTGATGATCCCGCGGACCCGCGTCGGTTCGTCCCGCCGGGCGGTCGCCACCGGGCTCAGCGCGGCGCTCGTCCTGTCGCCGCTGCTGGTGATGATCGGGGTGCTGTTCCACGAGTCCAGGCAACCGGAGAACAGCTGGTCGCCGTACTACAAGGTGCAGACCAAGAGCTACGAGTGGCAGGGCGTGCCGCTGCTGACGATCACCGTGAACGGCGTCCCGCACCAGCAGGCGATCCCGGCCGACGCGCGGCTGCAGTGGGAGCCGCAGTACGGCCTGCCGTACGAGCGGGCGAACGCCGGCAAGGCACCGAAGAACGTGCTGATCATCGGCGCCGGCTCGGGCTCGGACGTGGCGATCGCGCTGAAGAAGGGCGCGCAGCACGTCGACGCGGTCGAGATCGACCCGCGGATCCGGGACCTCGGCAAGGAGCTGCACCCGGACCGTCCGTACCAGGACCCGCGGGTGACCTCACACATCGACGACGGCCGGGCCTTCCTGTCCCGGACGGACAAGAAGTACGACCTGATCCTGCTGGCCCTGCCGGACTCGCTGACGCTGGTGAACGGTGCGAGCTCACTGCGGCTGGAGAGCTACCTGTTCACCGAGGAGGCGTTCAAGAGCGCGAAGGAGCACCTGGCCCCCGGTGGCGCGTTCGCGATGTACAACTACTACCGCGAGACCTGGCTGATCGACCGGCTCGCCTCGACCGCGGAGACCGCGTTCGGGCACAAGCCGTGTGTCGACCAGGTCGGTGACGACCTCCAGCAGGCCGTCGTCACGGTCGGGCTGACCGAGGGCGACCAGACGTGTGGTGGGAAGGCCTGGGCCGGGGCGACGTCGATCACCCCGCCGCCCGCGACCGACAACCGGCCGTTCCTGTACCTGTTCACCGACCGGATCCCCTCGCTGTATCTGGTCACCCTCGGCCTGATCATGGTCGCCGGCCTGATCGGTGTCGGGATCGCCGGCGGCGGCTCGTCGTACGGGCGGATGAAGCCGTACGCCGACCTGTTCCTGCTCGGTGCCGGTTTCATGCTGCTCGAGACCAAGAGCATCACCGGGTTCGCCCTGCTGTTCGGGACGACGTGGGTGGTGAACGCGATCGTGTTCGCCGGCGTCCTGGTCGCCGTCCTGGCCGCTGTCGAAGTGACCAGACGGTTCAAGACCCCACCGCTGAAGGTGATGTACGTCGTCCTGTTCGGCGGGCTGGCGTTGTCGTGGATCTTCCCCGACGACTGGCTGCTGGCGATGCCGGTCGGCCTGCGCGCGGTGGTCGCCGTACTGATCGCGTTCCTGCCGATCTTCGCCGCGAACGTGATCTTCGCCAAGCGGTTCACCGACACCGCGGACGCGACCGCGTCGTTCGGCGCCAACCTGCTCGGCGCGATGCTCGGCGGCTGCCTCGAGTACGCCGCCCTGCTGATCGGCTTCGACGGACTGCTGATCGTGGCCGCGCTGCTGTACGTCGGGGCGTTCGTGCTGACGCCGAAGGTCCGGGCCGCGGTCCGGACCTAGCGGTCCTGCGGGGGGCTCCGGGCCGGTCCTGCGGGCGGTCCGGGTTCGGCCCGGAGTTGTGATGCGGGAAGGTGTTCCCGGGCGGCGGATAGCTGCCCGGGGCACCTCGGCCGGGACCGGCGCCCGGAAAGGTGTTCGCCGGCCGGTGGCGGCGGTTGCTTACCGCGCCGACGACCAGGAGGACCACGCCGAGCCCGAAGAACACCAGTAGCGAGCCGATCACGCCGAAGATCGAGACGACGAACGCGGCGATCGACAGGTGCGGGCCGACGGCGTACGTCGCACCGGTCTCGGCGTCGGTGCACGAGATGCTGTACTCACCGGCCGGCACGCGGTCGACCGAGCGGGCGACCACGTACCAGGTCTCGGAGTTGATCGTGACCTGCTCGGATCCGCTGACGCCCTCGAGGGGGACGTCGGCGCCGGTCGAGTCCTTCGCCTCGCACGGCGGCGTGAGCACCGGCACGGACGCGTAGACGGTCAGGCCCTCGCGGTCCAGCTCGACGACCCCGGCCTCGATCGGCTGCGGCGTTCTCGGCGCCGTCCCGATGATCCGGTAGGTGAAGAACCCGGCCAGGCCGAGCCCGACCACGAAACACGCGACCGCGACCCAGGTCAGCGTCCTGCTCTTCCTCGGCGTCGGCTGCCCGGGATACGCACTCATGCCTGAACGGTAGCGCCGAACCCGGCCTACGGTACGCCGAGCAATCGCAGCCCGGCCGCGGTCGCCGCTGCGGCCACCACGACCAGCACGAACGGCGCCTTGCGCCAGGCCAGCACGCCGCCGACCAGTACACCGGCCGGCCGCGCGACCCCGGCCGGACCGTCGCCGTCCATCAGCGCGGCGGTCGCGACCAGCGCGGCGAGCAGGACGATCGCCGCGGCGCCGAGGAACTGCTGGGCTCGCTCCGGCACCTCGTACCGGCTCCGCAGCGCCGGCCCGGCGAACCGCAGCGAAAAGGTGCCAACAGCAAAGACCGCGATCGCGGCGAGCAGGAGTGGGGTGTTGTTCATCTGGCCATCTCCAGTGCCGGCTTCTCGACCCGGTAGAACAGCAAACCCACCAGGGCGAGCAGCACCGGCAGACCGGCCGGCAGGAACGGCGTCGCCGCGAGCGCGAGCATGCTTCCGACCAAGGCCGCCGTCCGCGTCGACTTGTCGCGCAAGGCGGGCAGCACGAGCGCGAGCAGCACCGCCGGGAACGCCGCGTCCAGCCCGAGCGCATCGGTGTCGGTGATCACGGTGCCGGCCAGCCCGCCGGCCAGGACGCCGACGTTCCAGCAGACGAAGATCCCGATCCCGGCGGCCCAGTAGGCGGCCCGCCGCTGCCGGACGTCGTCCTGGCCGAGCGCGAAGGCGACGTTCTCGTCGGTCATCAGATGGCTGCCCGGCACCCGCCGCCAGCCGCCGCCGATCACGTCGCTGACCGCCAGGCCGAACGCGACGTGCCGGCTGTTCACCAGGACTCCGGCGATCATGGCCGCGACCGGACTTCCGCCGGCAGCCACGATGCCGACGAACAGGAACTGCGAAGCGCCCGCGAAAACCACGATCGACAGCACGACCGGCACCCACAGCGGCAGGCCGTTGCCGACACTGATCGCGCCGTACGACAGCCCCACGACACCGTCGGCCAGGCAGACAAGCCCGATGTCCCGGGCCGGCCCACGGTCGAGTGTTCGCCATATCGAACGCATGGGTTTTATGATGAACAGTAGACCGCACGTTCGTCAAGCCGAACGAATAGACCGATGGAGCGAACATCGATGGACAGCAAGGCGCCGCTCGACGTGATCGCGGCCTCGCTACGCCGGCACCGCGCTCGCGCGGGCCTGTCGCTGAGTGAAGTGGCCAAGCGGGCCGGGGTCGCGAAGTCGACGCTGTCCCAGCTGGAGTCGGGCACCGGCAACCCGAGCGTGGAGACCCTGTGGGCGCTGGCGGTCGCGCTGGACACGCCGTTCGCCGCGCTGCTCGACCCACCGCGCCCGAAGGTCCAGGTGATCCGCGCCGGCGAGGGCCCGGTGATCTACTCCGACCAGGCCGAGTACGGCGCCGCCCTGGTCGCTTCCTGCCCGCCGAACGCACGCCGCGACATCTACCGCATCACGGCGTCACCGGGTCCGGGCCGCACGTCCGAGCCGCACATGCCCGGCGTCGTGGAGCACGTCGTGCTGAGCTCCGGCCGCGCCCTAATCGGACCGGTCGAGGATCCGGTCGAACTGTCCCCCGGCGACTACATCGCCTATCCCGGCGACCAGCCACACCTCTTCCAGGCCCTGGACGAGGGCACCTCGGCGGTCCTGGTCTCGGAGCACGTATAAAGTTGCCCGGAGCAACAGATGCTCCGGGCAACCCGGTCAGAGCTTGCGGCCGACGGCGCCGGCGATGCACTCCTCCACCTGGTTGAGCGGCTTGACCCGGGGGCCGTCCGGCCACCAGTCGTCGCACAGGACGAGGCCCGGTGGGACGAGCTCCTGGTCCGGGAACAGCTCCAGCAGCTGATCGCGGGTGCGGAAGATCCCGCTGCCCATCGGGCTGTGGGTGAACTTCTCCTCCATCTTCCGCGCGACCGCGGAGTGCTCCGGGGTCTGCGGGTCGAAGAAGTGCGCCACCACGGTGTACGACCCCGGCACGACGGCGTCGACGTACTTCTGCATGATCGCGGGGCCGTCGTCGCCGATGTAGTGGTGCAGCGTGCCGTTCTGGATGACCGCGATCGGCTGGCTGAAGTCGAGGAAGCCCTGCTCCTTGACCAGCGGGATCACCTCGTCGGGGTCGAAGATGTCCGCGCTGACGAACAGCGTGTTCTCGTTCTCCTCCAGCAGCGCGCGGCCGTGCGCGAGCACCACCGGGTCGTTGTCGATGTAAAGCACCTTGGCCTCGGGCTGCAACCGCTGCACCACCTGGTGGGTGTTCTCCGCGGTCGGCAGCCCGGAGCCACAGTCGAGGTACTGCGTGATGCCCGCCTGGCCGGCCAGGAAGCGGCAGGCCCGGATCAGGAAGTTCCGGTTCGACCAGGCGAGATCGTTCACCTGTGGCGCCACGGTCGCGACCTGGCGGAGCACCTCACGGTCGACCTCGTAGTTGTCCTTGCCGTTCAGCGCGGCGTCGTACACCCGGGCGATGCTGGCCCGGGTGGTGTCCACGCCCACCGGATTCGAACTGGGTGCCTTGGTGGCATCTGGCATCGGCGAACCTCGCAGGAGTCGGGATGGCTGTGGGAAGACTCTACTGACCGTAGGGGGCGGTGAACACGGGGTGCACGCGGGTGGGGTGGTGTTGTGAAATGATCTATCGCTGCACGGTGCCATTTCTGGGGAGGCGAGTTGACTGAGCCGGGCGCGTACGGCGGGCCGACCGCTCTGCGCATCATGCTCGGTGCCCACCTGCGCCGGCTCCGCGAGGAAGCCAACATCACCCGCACCGACGCCGGCTGGGCGATCCGCGGCTCGGAGTCCAAGATCAGCCGGCTCGAGCTCGGCCGGGTCGGCTTCAAGGTCCGCGACGTCGAGGACCTGCTCACGCTCTACAAACTGGACGACGAGGCCGAGCGGGAGCGGCTGCTCGACCTGGCCCGGGAGGCCAACAACCCCGGCTGGTGGCAGCGCTACGACGACGTCACGCCGAACTGGTTCCACTCCTACCTCGGCCTGGAGATGGCGGCCGACCTGATCCGGACCTTCGAGCTCCAGTTCGTCCCCGGGCTGCTGCAGACACCGGACTACGCCCGGGCGGTGGTCCAGCTCGGCCGGGACCGGCCGATGCCGACGGCGGACCGGGAACGCCTGGTGTCGCTGCGGATGTCGCGCCAGCAGGTGCTCACCCGGCAGCCGCCGGCCCGGTTGTGGGCCGTCATCGACGAAGCCGTGCTGCGCCGGCCGATCGGCAACAAGGAGGTCCTCAAGGCGCAGCTCGAGCACCTGATCGTCGCCTCCAAGCGGCACAACGTCACCCTGCAGATCATCCCGTTCGACAAAGGCGGGTACTGCGCGACCGGCGGCGCGTTCACCCTGCTCCGGTTCAACGACGCCGACCTGCCGGACATCGTCTACATCGAGCACCTCACCAGCGCGGTGTACCTCGACAAGCGCGACGAGGTGGACGGCTACACGGTCACCATGGACACGCTGTCGATCTCGGCCGCCCAGCCGCGCGAGACCGAACGCCTGATCCGCGGCGCGATCGACCTGCTCTGACCCCGCTCCCTCTGGTTGGCTCACCCACCGAAGGGAGGGTTCGCACCCCGGAATGCGGGGAGCCAACCCACGTTCTCGTGGGTCTACCAACGAGAGCGGGCGAGGGGAGGAGCTCAGCCCGCCAGGGATCGCGGCCGGGCCCCCGGACCGGGACGGATCGCGACCTCCCGCGCGTCCGGCTCGTGCCCGGCCTCGCAGCGCAGGACGACGCTGATCCGCTCACCGCACTCGCGGTGCTGCGCAACGATCGGCGGGCCGCCGTCGAGCGGCAGGTACTGGTCGCCCCACTGGATCATCGCCACCAGGACCGGGTAGAGGTCGAGCCCGGCCTGGGTCAGGCGGTACTCGTACCGCTCCCGCTGGCCGGGCAGGCGGTACGGGTGCCGGCGCAGCAGGCCGCGCTCGATCAGCGCCGCGAGGCGCTCGGTCAGCACCTGTCGCGGGATACCCGACCGGGCCCGGATGTCCTCGAACCGGCGGACACCGACGAACAGTTCGCGCAGGACGTGGAAGGTCCACTTGTCACCGAGGATCTGCATCGTCCGCGAGATCGTGCAGTTCTCCGTCGACCAGCGCATCGCCTCGGGCATCCGATCGTCCATGTCCCGAGGATAAGTCCACTTGACAGACTCAGCCAAGTCGGGCAACGCTGAATCCGTGAAACAGACTGAGCCTCGGTGCGTTGATCCTGGTGAGACCGAGCAGGTGCTCGGCGGAATGCGGCGCACGGCGGAGGGCGGGGCTCGGAGTGCGGTTCTCCGCGCCTCGCCCGCCAACGCGGCGATGTGCCCGCCGAGCGCCGCGCAGCCCCGCCGGGATCCACGCGTCGAGGCCGCGGTGCAGGCACCCCGGATCCGGCCCGCCGGCGATCCCGACGCGGAGGACCTGACCGCGATGCTCGCCGGGCTGACCGATCTCAGCCTCTACTTCCGCTTTCAGACCGCCATCGGCCGGCCGCCGCGCCCCGCCCTGGTGCTGCGCATGCTCTGCCCGAACGGGCGGGCCTGGGTTGCCACCCGCGGCGACACGATCGTCGGGCACGTGATGTGGGCGTGGGCCACCAGCAGCGACGTCACCGAGCCGACCGCCGAGCTCGCCGCGATCGTCAGCGAACCCGAGCAGCGCCGCGGCCTGGGCGTGCGGATGCTGTCGATCGCGGCCGCGGACGCCGTCGCGGCCGGCGCGAAGCGGTTCCTGTTCGTGGTCAGCCCGGCCAACGACCGGACCGCCCGGATGATCCGCCGCCGCTGGCCGGACGCCACCGTCGAACGCGACGGAACCCTGCTCAACTTCCTCGTGTCAGCGCACCTGCCGGAAGAACGCCCGGACGTCGTCGACGAGCAGGTCCGGGGCCTCGAGGGCGGCGAAGTGGCCGCCGCGGGTGAACTCCGACCAGTGGACGATGCGGTGCCTGCGTGCTGACACCCGGCGGATCGCCGGATCGGTCGGGAACACGGCGACCCCGGTCGGTACGCCGGACGGCCGGGCCGGATCCTCACCCGCCACCCGGTTCTCGTAGTACAGGTTGGCCGAGGTGGCGCTCGTGTTGGTGAACCAGTAGATCGACGCGTCGGTCAACAGGTGGTCGAGGTCGACCGCGTCCTCGGGCAGCGTCCGGGCCGGATCGGTCCACTCCCAGAACTTCTCCAGGATCCAGGCCAGTTGCCCGACCGGCGAGTCGCTCAATCCGAACGCCACGGTCTGCGGCCGCGTTCCCTGCAGTTCGGCGTACCCCGTCCCCACCTCGCGCAGCCGCTCGGCCGCCGCCAGCCGCTCCCGCTCGACGTCGTTCAACTGCTCGACGTCACCGGGCTCGATGGGCGGAAAAGCCAGGCCCCCGTTGATGTGTACGCCGACCACGTGCTCGGAGTCGACGTGGCCGAGCAGCGGTGACACGACCGATCCGGTGTCTCCGCCCTGCGCGCCGTACCGCTGATAACCCAGCCGGCTCATCAGCTCGGCCCACGCGTGCGCGATCCGCCGGTGGTTCCACTCCGGCGTCTCCAACGGCACCGAGAACCCGTGCCCCGGGACAGAGGGCGCCACCACGTGGAACGCATCGCGCGCATCCCCGCCGTACGCCGCCGGGTCGGTCAGCGGCCCGAGGACCGGCAGGAACTCGGCCACCGAGCCCGGCCAGCCGTGCGTCAGGATCAGCGGCAACGCCTCGGCCTCCGGCGACCGGACGTGCAGGAAGTGCACCGTCTGGTCGTCGATCCGCGTGGTGAACTGGGGATACTCGTTCAGCCGCGCCTCCCACAGCCGCCAGTCGAACGACTTCCACCGTTCGACGACCCGCCGGAGGTAGCCGACCGGCACACCGCGGTGCCACCCTTCACCAGGCAGCTCGCGCGGCCACCGGATCCGCCCCAACCGCTCCCGCAGGTCGTCCACCGCCTGCTGCGGGACGTCGACCCGGAACTCGCGCAGCTCACTGATGTCGTCACCGGGGCGGCCCACGGACCGACGATGCCCGATTTCGTTGCTCTTGGCAATCTCTCAGGGCGCCGACTGCTGGTGGGAACGCCGTACGCCGGAACCGCTGGTCGACCTGCGGACCACTGCCCGTCCGCAGGTACTGCCGACCGACCTGGCGTCGACGGTGCTCGGAATCGCCACGTCGCGATGTCGCTGGTCCTGCTGGTCACCGCGCCATAGTCTGCGATGATCTCCCGGATCCGCGGCCCGAAGATCATCCTGATGCTGGGTGCCGTGGTGGTCGACGGCGTCATCCTGGCTCAGTTGACCGTCGGCCTCGGCGGTTACGCCCTGTTGCCGCAGAACGTCTTTCGCGTCGTCCTGGTCACCGGCGCCGGCGCCGACCTCGGCGCCCTGACGACTGCGTTCGTTCGGCCCGGCCGCCCGACTTCCGGTTCCGGATATCGAACCCGATCCCGCGGGGGCCGCCACGATTTCCTGACCTGACGGGTTCCCGGCGGCGCCAGGTGGCGCATACTGAAAGCCTGATGGATTCCTTCCGCGCGACGACGCGTCGTCACCTGTCCACGAGTCCGTTCAAACCCCGTGTGCCGGACCCGGTCAAAGTCTTCGAGGCCGGCCAGCGGGTGTCTCACGACAAGGAAGGCCTGGGCCGGGTCAGCTCGGTCGACGGCACCCACGCGGTCGTCGTCGACTTCGGCGGCGGCAAGCTCATCCGCTTCCTTGCCCCGTTCCCCAAGCTCCACGCCCTCTGACGTCCACCCC
>NZ_SMKR01000117.1 GCF_004348725.1 Kribbella turkmenica | reverse complement strand
CCTCCACACCGAAAGCCTCACCCGGGTAGAAGGCAACACCCTCACCCTCGCGGTGAACCACGGATCGTGCGACACCAACATTCGAGCCCACGTCGTCGAAACCGACGATCTGATAGTCATCGGCGCCACCCACATACCCCCCACCACCGGCTGCAACAACGTCGGTCACCGATCCCCAGCGACCGTCTCCCTCTCCATCCCCCTCGGCGACCGCGCAGTCAGCGCTCACACAGGAGTCAGACTCCAGCTTCCCGATCAGCCACTTGCGCGGTACGGGGATTCGAGCAGGTAGAGGCGCTGTGCGGTCCGCGTAGCCTGCGGAGCATGAACTTCACCGCGCCCGGCGAACGACAGCAGCTGAACCGCGTGGCCGACGAGCGCGAGACGCTGACCCAACAACTCGACTTCCACCGCGCGACCTTGCTGCACAAGCTGGACGGCCTCGACGACGAGCAGTTGCGCCGGCCGATGACGCCGTCCGGCCTGAGCCTGCTGGGCCTGGTCAAACATCTCGCCGGTACCGAACAGGGCTGGTTTCTGAAGATCTACGGGGGACTCGACGAGCCTGATGTGTTCGACCCGGACACGGAGTTCCGGGTCCGGCCGGAGGAGTCCGCCGACGAGTTGATCGGCGTGTACCTGCGCACCTGCGATCGGGCGCGTGAAGTGGTGGCGGCGGGAACCCTGGATGACGTGGTCACCACCCCCTGGGGCGCGCCGGTCAATCTCCGCGCCATCCTCGCCCACCTGATCCAGGAAACCGCCCGCCACAACGGCCACGCCGACATCATCCGCGAACAACTGGACGGCACCACCGGCGAATAACACCCCAACAACCAGACATCGACGTGACGCCGACCCCCCCCGGACGACCAGCGTGTGCTTGCCCACCTATCGCTGACCCAGTTGGTCGCCTGAATCGCAGGTGGCGGGCGCTGGCTCGCCGGGACGCATCATGAACTCACTCGGCCCCGCATAGGCGGCAACAGCCGGCAGAACTCAACCGCGATGCGCCGGAGGGTAGGCGGGAGCGCGCGTAGCAGACGCGATGAGGAGCGGCGGAGCGACGAGTGAGCGGCGGCCAATCACGCCTTGGGAAGGAAATCTCTCCCGGCACCGGAGAGGGCTGGTGTGGTCAGGGGCGGTCCCGAACCGCCGACCATCCGGATTTTCAGATCGTGGCAGCGTGCGACAGTGCCGATCGACGCTGGGCTCGGCTACCGGAACAAACCGCTGGCCGAGCGTCGTCGTCGTAAGCGATTGCGGTACGGCAGTTCCTCTTGAGAATCGTTGTCGTCGGGTCACTCGCCCTTGTAGCAAAGGCAGAACGGGTGGCCGGCGGGGTCGGCGTACACGGGGCAGCTGCCGCCCTGCGGCGGTAGCCGTGTCCCTCCGAGTCCGAGGGCGAGGCGTTCCTTCTCGGCCCTGTCGTCGAAGCCGATGTCGAAGTGCATCTGTGGCGGGTATTCGGGGTCGGGCCAGCTTGGTGGTTGGTAGTCGGGGACGCGCTGCAGTGCGAGCATCGGCAGCCGCTCGTCGTCGCGGGCGATCACGATTCGGTCGGGTGAGTCTGCGACCGTACGGTGCATGTCCAGCACAGCGCCCCAGAATCGGGCCAGCGGTAGTGGATCGGTGCAGTCGATCACCACGCGGACGAGCGTGCCGAATCGGTCCGTGGGTTCGGTGAGGCCGGGGTACAGGCAGAAGGGATGGCCCACCGGGTCGGCGTACACGCGCCAGCCGGGGAAGTCCTCCAGCTTCGTCGCGCCGTGCTCCAGTACCGCGTGCTCGGCGGACTCCAGGTCCGCGACCTGCACATCGAGGTGGATCTGCGTTGGATTTGCCGGGTCGCGCCAGCGTGGAGGGCGCATCCAGCCCTCGCCCGGCCCGATCTGTCCATGGGTGAGCATCGTGTAGAACGCGCGCAGCTCGTCCTCTCGCTCCTGGGGGCAGCCCATGACGACCCAAAATCGCCCGTCCTGCTCGTCGGAGTCGACCGACGTACCGACGACCTTGGCCGCGTCGTCGAGCACCACGCTCACGAACGCCGCTCCACGCTTGCCGACCAAAACGACGCGGACCAGGTGGTCGTTGACCTGCCGCGCACTGCTCACCGTCCGGTCCGAACCCGCGAGTTCCTCCACATCTGGCTGCCACGCCTCGGCGATCCACGGACCTGGATCCCATCCGAGAAGACCGCTGACCGCGTTGGCCGCTGGTACGTCCGCTTGCTCCAACGCGTCGACCCAGCGGCATGCGACTTCGACGACATCTTGCGGCATCTCCGTAGTCTCAGGTTGGCGGGTCACCCGATCAATACCTCAGGCCGGTGTCAGGCGGGTGAAGCCGCCCGTATGCTGGGGATACAGAGTCATCGGCAGACCCTCGAGGCCGTGGCTGACGAACTGCTCGACGAACGGGCTCGCCGGTCCGTAGATCTCGACCGCCTGCACGTCGATCTGGTCGAACGTCTCCTTGACTCGCTCGCCGAACAGCTTGAGGTGGTACTCAAAAGACTCCGCGTCGGGGTGAACCTGAATGACGACCGAGAACGTATGGTCCTCGGACTCCCACTGGTTGAAGGCCAGAAGCCTGGGTTCCTGCTCTTCGACGTCGGCGAACATGTCGTCGCACCAGGCGGCATAGGCCTCCGCCTTGTCCGACTTGATCCGGGACTTGCTAATCACGATGAACGGACTAGACATCAGTAGCTCCTTCGCAGCGTGGTTACCACTGCTCGACGCTACGGACGCACCGCGCCCAAAACATCTGTCATGTGACCTACTTCCGCTGAAACCGGTCAACTGTCGAGGAGGCCCGGCTCGACGGGCTAGATCCGACACCTGGGCACGTCGCTCCGCGCCCAGCTTGTGCAGGATCCGGGACACGTGGATGCCGACGGTGCGGGGGCTGATCACGAGAATCTCGGCGATCTCGGCGTTGCTCCGACCGGCCACGAGAAGAGGTAGTACCTCGAGCTCCCGCGCCGTCAAGGAACTGGCGAAGGAGGGGTCCGCCTCATGTGCGCCGGGTGACCGCACCTGTAACCGGGCGCGCACCGACAGCCGACGGACAGCTAGGCCGAGCGGACGCGCCCCGAGAGCGGACGCAGTGTCTGCGGCCGATGTGAGATGGCTCGCGGCTTCGGCACGTCCGGACCGGTTGGCCAGCAGCGCCCACCCCAGTCGCCACCGCGCGCACGCTTCCTGGTAGGGGTCACCAACCTCCTGCCATGCCTCGACCGCCCGGCGCCACGGCGCAGCGGTCCTCAATCCTGACCACCGGTCCAGCTCGGCCGCGCACATTGCGGCGAAGGCCCGCGCCCGGGGCGCGGGCTCCCGCCCGAGGTCGATCAGCCGACCCGACAGCTCGGCGTAGACCCCGGGATCGGGGTTATTCCCGCTGCGCGTGGTCCACTCGGCAACGTCGGCTTCAGCACGGCAGAGTATGGCGAGCGGCTCAGCGGCGTCGTACCCGCTGACCGAGCCGAGCGTGAGCGCCTCCCGAGCGGACTCGACTGCCTCGTCGAGGCGGCCCTCCCAGAGCAGCAACCCGGCTCGTCCGGCGAATGCGCACGCCAACGGTAGCGGCTGCTGTGGGGCCAGCTCGGTGAGTGCGCGGGTTCGCTCCAGTGCCTCTACTGCCTCGGGGAAGTCGCCGCGCCATGCCGCCAACCGGGACTGGTAGCCCCAGGAGAACAGCGCCGGAATCCCCGCGACGCGCAGACGGTCAAGGTTGAGCTCGAGCTCGTATCGCGCCTCGTCCCAGCGGCCGGTCTCACACAGATACTCGGCGAGCATGTACCGCAACGCGGCTTCCATGCTCAAGCCGAGTCCGTCGGCCGCGGCCGCACGTAGGGCGATCCGAAGGTTCGGCTCGCGATCGGCCGTGTACCCCAGCCGCTGATTGCTGAAGTTGAGCCACATCCGAGTGATGGCCACTCGGTCCCCGACACCGACTGCGGTGGCCAGGCGGCACGACTCGTCCAACGCATGGTGCCCGGTGGTCGAACCCAACCACGCGATGCCCCGCGCAAGGTACGCCTGCCAGAGAACGGCCTGGTCGTCCACATCCGCACACGCCGCCAGTGCCTCGGCAGCCAGTTGTTTGGCCTCCTCGTACTGGAAGGTGGCGGCGAGATGCCAGGCCAGCCCCGAGAGAACCGTGGCACGCACGGTAGGAGGGGCGTCGATCGGCAAGACCCGCGCTGCTTCCTGGTAGGCAGCATGCGAGCCATGCCCGTCGCCCGCCTCCCACCGGTATCGGGCAAGCCGCTCCCACCGCTGCGCCTGGTCGTTTGCCGTTCCCACACCTCGCGTGATTCGCTCGGCGGTCAGGTCGACTGCACGGGCGAAGTCGCCGGAGCGTTCCGCGGCGTAAGCCGCGCGCCGTAGCAGCTCGTCCCGGGGACCGATCTGCCGCAGAACGGGATCGCCGAGCCGGTGCCAGGTCGACAGGATCCGCTCGTAGTGCTTGTGCGCCGCAGCCGGCGCGTGCACCTGCTCGGCTTGTTCGGCGGCGGTCAGGCTCGAAAGCGCCGTCTGCTCACGCTCGCCTGCACGGTGCCAGTGTTCAGCGACAATCGCGGGCTCCACGTCGCCCCGGGCCGCCAACCTCGCCGCGACGAGTCGGTGAAGCTCGCGCCGTCGGCCGGGTGGGATCTCGTCGTACACGGCCTCCTTGAGAAGGTCGTGGCGAAACCGATAACCGATCGCGTCGAAAAGGACCAGGTCGGCGTCGCGGGCACGCTTGAGCGCGAGCGCGACCGTGGGCACGTCCATGCCGAGCACCCCGGCAATCACCAGCTCGTCGCACTGGTCGGCCACCGCTACGACCTCCAGCACCTGAGCCACGTCATCGCCCTGTTCGAGCACCCTGGTGACGAAGATGGTGCGTAGATGGTCCGGTACGCCGCCGCCTCCGAGTGCCAGGACCTCCTCCACCAGAAGAGGAATCCCGCCTGTCCGGCGATGGAGCACCTCCGCATCGGCTTCCGGGGGCCGAACCCCGGTAATGGCAGCCGCCACGTTCGCGACCTGGGTCACGGCGAGCGGCTCGAGGGCGATCCTGGTGACCGGCCCACGACGAGCCATGGCGTCGACGAATGACCCAAACTCCCGAGCGGTCACGGCGCCGTCGTACCGGTGCGTGCCGACGATCCCAAACCGGCCGCCACTCGATTGACTGACGAGGTAGGCCAAGGCATCTCGCGAGGCGTGGTCGGACCAATGCAGATCCTCGGCAACCAGAATCAGCGGATCCCGTGCGGCAAGCCCGTCCACTGCCGTTCGAAGGGCCTCGAACAGCTCTGCCCGACTGGTGGCTCGCGCGGCCATCAGCATCCGCAGCACTGGGGCATTGGATGGAACCGCACGCCGCAACGCAGAGACCAGAGGCGTGTAGGGCGCACCCACCACAGGCGCGCACTGTCCCAGCAGGACCCGGCACCGCTGGTCCTGCCATCGCCGTGTGGCCTCGGCCACCAACCGGCTCTTACCCAGGCCAGCGGAGCCACCGACGAGCGCAACCGCGGGTGCGTCTGATCGCAGTCCGCGGCCGAATTCGGCAAGCACGTCGAGTTCGTGGGCGCGCCCGACCATGACGGGGCTCGTCGTCCTCGGTGCCGACACCGGCGCCATACCAGCAGTGTGCATGCCCGCCGTGCCAGGCAGAAGCACGAGCCCTTGAACCGCTACCCAAGCCGCAGAAGCAACCGCCCCCGGTTTGTAAACAGGCAGTCACCGCCCATCCACCGACGAACACCGATCTCTGGGCGCTCGGTCACGCCATAGCCCTCCGACGCCTGATCGGACATTCGACACAGCGACCCCGCACGACCGGATTCACACATAGCGGGGTGGTCAGGGGCGATCTCGAACCGCCGACATTCCGCTTTCACCGGCGCTGTGGGAAGGTCTGCGCAGGCGCTCGGTCTGTAGCCCCATGTGTGCTGGCGTGTCAATGCACTGACACTGCACCCCGACCGTACAGATCTCTGTGGACGGGGAAGGGCAGAACGTCAATCGTCGCCGTCGCGCTTCTTGCTGACCTGTTCATCGGGCGCGAACTTCATACCGAGCGCGGCTGTGATGATCAGGGCGAGGCATGCGACGATGGCGAGATTGTCACCCATCATCCCGTGCGGGGTCTCGATCGCCGGTCGGATCACGATGGACATGATCAGCAGACCGATGCCAATCCGCAGCAGCACCCTGGCCGCCATCCTCACCACGATCAATACCTACAACCGCGTGGCTTGAGGACTTGCCTCGTCGACAGTGAGGTGCTTCAGCGGTGGGATCTCGTCGGAGAAGAAGCAGGCGGTCCGGTGACCGGAGCCGATGTCCTTGAGCGGCGGAGCCTCCTTGCGGCAGACGTCCTGGACCAGCGGACACCGGTTGGCGAAAACGCATCCCTTCGTCGAGGGCTCGCCGGTCAGACGCTCGGGACTGCTGCCCTGCTCGTCCCGCTTGCGCACCAGCACCGGGTCCGGTACGGGGATCGCCTGGAGCAGCATATGCGTGTACGGGTGGCTGGGTGACTTGATCAGATCCTCGACCGGGCCTTCTTCGACGATGTAGCCGTAGAACATGACTGCGATGCGCCCGCCCTGCGCGAAGTACCGGACCACCCCGAAGTCGTGGCTGATGAACACGAACCCGATGCCACGGTCGCGCTGGAACGAGAGCAACAAGTCAAGGATCGCGACTCGCATCGACACGTCGAGCATGCTGGTCACCTCGTCGGCAACGATCAGCTTCGGCTGCAGACTGATGGCCCTGGCGATCGACACCCGCTGCCGCTGGCCACCGGACAGCTGGTGGGGGTAACGCTGCAGGAACACCGGCGTGGCGTCCAGCCCGACCTGCTGCAACAGCTTGATCATCTCCGCCTGGACGGTTCGCCGGTTCGCCAGTTTGTGCTGCAGCATCCCTGGAGCCAACGTACTGCCGATGGTCAGTCCCGGATTTAGTGAACCGTACGGATCCTGATGCACCATCTGTACGTGACGCCGCCACTCCTTGCGTCGCTTCCCCCTCAGCCCCGCGATATCGCTGCCCTCGAAGGAAACGCTGCCGCTACTGGGCTCGTGCAATCCGGCGATCAGTCGGCCCAATGTGGACTTGCCACAGCCGGACTCGCCCACCAAGGCCACGATCTCGCCCTCCTTGGTGGACAGATCGACATTGTGCAGTACCGGCCTGCCGGTGCCCGTGTCGTAGGTGTGCGTCACATTCTGCACGTCGAGCAGGCTCATGCCTCCGACACCTCCATCGGTACAGCATTGCGATTCACGACGTGGCAGGCCACGAGGTGCCCGCCATCATCGCCGAGCAGTGGGGGCTCGGTGTGCTGGCAGATTTCCTCCGCCAATCCACACCTCGGAGCGAACCGGCAGCCAGCAGGCAGGTCGGCGAGATTCGGAACCGCGCCGCCGATCGGCTCGACCGTGAGGCCGACGTCCAGCACGCTCGGAATCGCGTTGATCAACGCCTCGACGTAGGGATGCCGGCGTTCAGCCTTGAAGATCTCCTCGACCGTCCCGGTCTCGACCAGACGCCCGGCATACATCACCGCGACTCGGGTGGCAACCTCGGCGACGACCGCAAGATCATGCGTGACGAAGACGATCGTCACACCGAGGTCGCGATGAAGATCCTTCAGGATATCGATCACAAGCCGCTGGTTGAGGACATCCAGTGCCGTGGTCGGCTCGTCCAGGATCACCACGGAGGGCTGCAGCAACAAGGCGACGGCAATCGCCACTCGCTGCTTCATCCCGCCGGACAGCTGGCTCTCGAACGACTTCCAGATCCGCTTCGGCGGGAGTTGGACGAGCTCGAGAAGGTGCTCGAAGTGATTCCGGCCCTCCTTCGGATCGGGAAACACCTCAGGATGCGCCTGCAAGATGTGGTCCACCTGAGTTCCGATGGTCACGACGGGGTTGAACGCATTCATCGCGCCCTGGAAGACCATCGCCAGCTCGGCACTGCGCAATGCGTTCAGGTCGCGCTTCGACATCGTGACCATGCCACGTCCCCGGAACCTGACGTCGCCGCCGATGATCCGGCCCGGCTGCGGCACGATTTGCAACATCGAGTACGCCAGGGTGGACTTGCCACAGCCCGACTCGCCGACCAAGGCGTAGATCTCACCGGCGGCGACCGAGAGGCTGACGTTCTCGACGGCGCGCACTGAGCCGGCGCCGTCGCCGAAGGCGACCGTCAGGTCGTCGATCTCGAGCAGGGTCTGGTCGTCTGTGTTCACGCTGTTCACTGGACACGCAGCCTCGGGTTGAACACGCTGTCAAGCGCTCGGGAGAAGAACACGAACGCGACCTGCAGGATGACGATCGCGGCCATCGGGGAGAAGAGATAGAACGCGCTGTCGGTGGTGTACAACGCTCCTTGGGCCATCGCCAGATTGATCATGATGCCCCAGTTGTTGCCGCTGATCGGAGCCACTCCGAGCAGAAACAGTCCCACGGATGCGTAGATGGCCCCGGTGATGGCCAGCAGGAAGTGAATCGCGACGTACGGCCCGACGTTCGGAAGCAGCTGCCGTCCGACCATGTTGCCGAGAGAGACGCCCTGGAGCTTGGCGGCTTCGACGAACTCTCTGCTCCGCAGGCTCATGGCCTGGGACCGGATCGCCCGGGCCAGCCCTGCCCAGGCGGTGATCGACAGGATGCAGGCCAGCACTACCGGGTTGGTGGTGTTGATCACGCTGGCGAGGACAATGATCAGCGGCAGGCCGGGGATGGTGAGGAAGATGTCGGTGATGCGCATGATGACCGTGTCGGCCACTCCGCCGACGTACCCCGTCAGCAGTCCGATCGCCACGCCGACGAAGACCGTGATAACTGCCGACAGCACGCCGACGATCATGATCGGCCGGGTGCCCACGATGATCTGGGACAGGACACCCTGACCGAGGGAGTCGGTGCCGAGAGGGTGCTCCAGTGACGGAGCCAGGTAAGCCTGGCTTGCGTCCTGCTCGTTGCCCACCTCGACGAGCATCGGGCCGAAGATCGCCGCCAGGCAGTAGATCAGCACGATCGCTCCCCCGATCAGGGCCCCCTTGTCGTGACGCAGGATCCGCCACAGGTCGCTGAGGAATCTCATGCCATCGAACCTCCTGCCGGCAGCACTTCCTGATCGGTGTCGGAGGGCTGGTCAGCGGCGCGGGCGCGGGCGGCCGGATTGGCGATCCGGGGGTCGACCAACGGGTAGAGCATGTCGACCAGGAGATTGGTGATGATCACAGAGACGGTGATCAGCAGAAAGCAGCCCATCATCAACGAGTAGTCGCGTTGGCCGACCGACTGGATCATGTAGAACCCGATCCCTGGGTACTGGAAGTAGGTCTCGATGAATACTGAGCCGCCGAACATGAAGCCCACGGACAGGGCCAGCTGCGTCACCATCGGCAGCATCGAGTTCCGCCCGACGTAGGACTGGGTAATCCGGCGATCGCTCAGTCCGCGTGACTCGGCCGCCCGAACGTACTCGGCGCCGAGCACCGAGACCGCGCTGCCCTTCATGCCGAGGGCCCATCCGCCGAATGACGTGATCACCGATGCGGCAATCGGCAGGATGGCGTGGTAGAGCACGCTGATCACGTACGGGCCGTTGAACCCTGGTGTGACGTCGACTCCGTATGCGCCACCGGACGGAAACACCTGATAAACACTGGTCAGGACGTAGAGCAGCGCGATCGCCACCAGATAGCTCGGAATGGCGCTCAGAAAGGAGACGATGAAGGTCATCGACTGTGAGAACCGGCTGCTCTGAAAGGCGGCCATCATCGCCCCGACCGCGATACCGATGATGAAGCTGATGATCAGCGACACTGCCACCACCATGATCGTCCAGGGCAAGGCCTCGGCGATCACCGCCACCACGGTGGTGCCCGGATTGGTGATCGGGCGGCCGAGGTCGCCACGGACCGCGCCCCAAACGTACTGGACGTACTGCTCCCAGACCGGAGCGTCCGGCGTCACACTGTAGACGGCGTTGATCCGTTGCTGAATCTCGACTTCGCTGAGGCCGCCCTGCATCCGCAACTGGGCCTCCAGAGCCGCCATCGGGTTGCCGGGCATCAGCCGGATCATGAAGAACGACAAGGAAATGACGATATAGATGATCAGCAACGACATCGCCAGTCGTTTCAGGATGTAGGAAACCATCAGCGCCTTCCGGGGTCGGGGCCGTACCGATTGACAACGCGTGAAGGTGCCGGCCGGAAAGTGAAGGACTCACGGCTTGGGAGTGATGTAGCCCTGCTGGATCGCCAGCGAGAGCCCTCCAGCCATGTCGGCGCTGATGATGTCCCACAGTTCACTGGTGTTGTCCTCGCCCATGGGCGGCCAGTTCGTGAACTCCTTGGTGGAGAACGGGAACTGGTAGACCTTGGTCGCGTACCAGATGTAGGGCACCTCCTCATTGATCAACTGAGCCCAGTTCCACACCTGCTCGTTCATCTCATCGCCCGGTTCGACGGTGCGGACCTGCCAGTCGATGGTGCTGGCCACGTCGACCTCACCGAGACCAGGAACGTTCATCTTCGGGCCGAAACCGATCCCGCGCTTCCCGGCGTAGTTGCCCTGGCGCGTGAAGTTGTATCCCGGGCCGAGCAGGAAGTTGTACATCCCGAGCGGGTTGCTACCACCGACGAACGCCATGCCGGCCTGGAAGTCGCCGTTGTGCTGATCGGCATCCTGCTGCGCCCCTGAGGTCGCGTTCACCTCGGACTTGATCCCGAACGCGGTCAGCGCCTTGGCTGCGGAGTTGAACGACGTGACGATGTCGGTGGTCTCGGCGTTGGCAGTGAAGGTCATCGTGAACGGTTTGCCGTCCGGCTTCATCCACTGATCGCCCTTCTTGGTGAAGCCCTCGCCCTCCAGCAGTTCGGTCGCCTTGGCCTCGTCGACCGGATACTTGTTCAGCTGCTCGATCTGATCCGGCTTGAGGTAGATCTCCTCGAGCGACGGTGAGATGCCCGTGTTGACTTCCTTCCAGGTTCCACCGGCCGCGTCATCGGTGCCATAGGCCGCCTCGCTGATCTGCTGTCTCGGAATCACGTACGCGAGTGCCTGTCGTACCGCTTTGGAGTCGAGCGGCTTCTGATTGCTGTTGAAGATGATGGCGAACCCGAATCCGAGCGGGAGGGCCGTGTTGGATTCGGGTGTCGTCTTCCAACGGTTGAGGATCGGCGGAGGCATGTACACGTTGGACAGGTGCACGTTTCCGCTGAACAACTGCGGATAGACGGTCTGCGTAGATCCGTTCAGATACCGGATGCCGGCGAACTTGATCTTGTCCGCGTCCCAGAACCCATCCCACTTGACCAGCTTGGCTTCCTTGGTGGTGATGTTCTCCAGCCGGAACGGCCCGTTGCCGATCAGCTTGTCGACTTTCAGCGCGGCCAGTTTTTTGAACGCATTGCCCATCCGCTTGAACTCGGCCATCTTCGTGGCCTGCTCCGGGTTTTCCTGCAGCATTCGGAAATACTTGGTCACATCCTGCTTCAACTCGTCGGTGACGAGCTGGCCGTACACGCTGGACGGGTACGGGCGGATCGAGTTCAAGATATCTAGTTTCGCCAGTGACTCCGGCTGGCCTTCTTTGAGAGTGAATGCGACTGTCTTGTCGTCCACGATGTCCAAGCCGGTGATGTCGTTCCAGAACCCGTCACCGCGGAGCCCGTTCAAGATGGCGGTGTCGTGCAGATCCTTGCTCGTCACCGGAGTGTCGTCCTGCCACTTCGCATCGTCGCGCAGGTGGACATTCAACTTGCCGTTCTCGACCGTCCACTTGTCGGCCAACTGTGGGATGAATTCGGTCAGGCTCGGTGATTTCGCAATAGCCAGCCGCATGGTGACGAAGTCATTCTGGATGCCGAGCTGATTCACGTTGTACGGGTTGTAGGACCACGTCGTATTCCAACTGCAGCACGGGAAGAACGTGAGGAACTTGCTGGAGTGGCCTTGTACGGCGTCTGTGCCGCCGGAGTTGCCGGCGGGGCTTCCCCCGCCGGCCGTGCCTGCGGTGCAGGCTGCCACCAACATGATCACCGTGCAGGCCGAGAACACGGCAAGCAGGCGCTTTTTGGCGCGACGGACTACTCGAGGCATCATCATCGTCGATCCTCTCGACCGGGGCGGGCGTCGGCGTCCCGATCATGTCGAGACCGAGCGGGTTAGTAAAGAGGATGGGGGAACTACCTTGTTCGAGAACCGGCCAAGTTTGTTCGCGGAACGGCCATCCGGATCGGTGGTCCATCTCCCCCTTGACTCGAGTGCCTAGTACTCCAGCCGTAGTTCGTGATCAAGTGAGTTGGACGGTATGACGGCGGTGGTGGCGGTCGCGTGCGCGTGCTTGGTGGCGGCGTCGCCATCGTGACCAGTGCAGCAGGTGCCCGATGCCGTGTTGGGTGTGGTGACGAGTCGGTGAACAGGTGCCGGATCTCGTTGGCGGTGAGCGCGATGAGCCTTCGTGGTGAAGGGGCTTCGGCTCGTGCGGCGGCCGTCGTCACGGCGAGGAACGCGGGCGCGAGCATGGCGAGGATGGTCCAGCGGTGCCACGATGTATCCAGCGGCGGACCTGGTGCTCGTCCAGCCCGGTCAATCCCTTGCCTGCTTGCAAAGACTCCTCGATCGTCCACCGGCGTCCGGCTACCGCGACGAGGGTGGCCAGCGGTGCCGGAGTACGGTCTCATCGACACCAGCACCGCGCCGGACTCACCGAGGTGACCCACAACGTAGTCACGTAGGTCATCACGAACCGCGTCGGCATCCCACACCGCACGAGACAGCAGGTTCTGCATACCGTCCGGGGACGTCTCGCCGGCGTGCTCGACGATCGCCCAGTTGGTCCGCGGCAACCCGGCCAGCAATCCGAGCAGGAACAACTCGACCCGCCGACGCGGCTCGACCCGCACGAACCGCGACGCGATCCGCCCGACCAGCTCGTCGAAACCATGCCGCCAACGATCAGGGTCTACGCGATGGCACGCAGCCACCGCGCGACCGTCTTGAGTCCACACAACCGAGATCATCAACCGGTGGCTGCACTACGTCCGGGACCGCCACACCGCCACATCACGAACTACGGCTGGAGTACTAGGACTCCGCTGACGTCTCATCGTCGTACTCGTCTCCCACCGCCTGGACCGCGGGGTCATTTGGCCAGTGTGACGCAGGTCATGGAAGGTCAGCGTGAGTCCGTCCTTCTTCCGGGCCCGAACGAACGCCTGGTAGATCGCGTTACCACGCATCCTCTGCCCGTCACGACCGATGAAGAAGAACTCGGGTCCGGCGAACTCCTCCGCATGCGCGGTCAACAATGGCCACACGTGAGGAGGCACAGCGACCTCTCGCTTGCCTACCTGAGTCTTTGGGTCCTTATCGAACTTCCGGGGGGATTCGAGTAGTTCGACCCGGTTCTTCCGAACCCAAACCTCTTTGTGCTCGGTGTCGATATCGGCGGTCCGCAGAGCGCACACCTCGCCACGTCGGAGCGTGTATCACGCAGCCACCGCTACGGCAGCGCGATACCTCGGGGTGATCGCGTTGATGAGCTGTCCTACCTGATCGGGCGTCGCGATCGGACATTCAGACGCCTTGTCCGCGCCCGCGGCCGGGATCTGGCAAGGGTTCTTGACGATTGCCTCATCACGCACCGCCGCGTTCATTACGGCTCGCAGGAATCGGTATGACTGTGCGATCGACGTCCGGCCACCGGAGCTGCGACGTGCCTTCGAGTACCACTTGCGCACGACGGGCGGTGTGATGCTCCGCAACGCTAGATGGGATTGGCAGCTATCGACCTCACCCGCCTGACTCGGGTCCGTGATAGGTAACGCCGTGCCGTCGGCAAGCATCTGCTAGGGCCTGATCGGCTGCCTGGAGCTGGGCACCATCGATGATCATGACCTCAGCGAAATGTCGGAAGCCCGAGGGCGGCGGATCGGCGCGGGAATCGACAAGAACGAATGGGAACGGTCCACCTGATTTTGGGCCAATCGCCCAGACAAGCTGACGTGCCCACCGCTGGAGCAACACATGCCGCAGGTCAGCCCAGGCCGCGGCCTCGCGGCGATCGCCCCGGTACATCCACACCAAGTGCCTGCCATCGTCGACAAGCTGGCTTGTTGCGCACACCTTGGCCCACCACCACGCTCGGAGGAGCCCGGCGAGCACGACCGCGACACCGAAGGCCACCAGGCCGAGGGTCTCGACGGCGATCCCAACCGCGATGAAGACGAGCCCGACCAACGAGAGCATGACAGCTCCTCGCCAAGTCCCACGTGCAGAGGCCGAGACAAGGATCAATCCAGGTCCGGCATCATCAGGTCGGTCACTCATGGGAGCAACTATGCCGCCCTTGCTTTGCTAACGGATTTGTCAACAGGACGCGTAGACGGCGGTGGACAGCGCGCGGCGATCGGAGATTCGTAGGCTCGGACGCGAGCGTGAGGGGGTGCTCGGGGGCCACCTGATGGTTGCGTTGCTAGGCAGTCCACGCCAGTGGGTCTTTGGGCATTCAGGAGTTCCGCCGACAGCGACACCGGTGAAGGCGTCCTGAATGGTCTCGTTGAGGCTTCTGGCCGATGGAGCGCTAAGGCTGAACGTCGGGCGGATTCCGAGGACAGTCAATGTCGGTGTGCGCAGCTGATGACGTCGAGTACTTGGTCCTCGTCTCCGAGATACAGACCGTGGGTCTGGAGAAGGTCGCAGTGATCACTGGATGGCTCGGGCCGGTGCGCTGGTTTCTGACGGCGGTGACGCCGCCGTAAATGCCTGAAATGGCACCGAAAATCAGGGCAGGATCGTCGCATGACCACTCGGCGCCGACTCGCGCGACATTCCGCCTTCTCCGACCCGGGACGGCACGGCCGGCTGCTCCGTGAGCTGTCCGGGATCGAGGAGATCTGCACGGCCGTCAGCAATCTCGTCCTCCACTATCGCGCCGAGGCGCACCTACTCCGCGATGACCGTCGCGACGAGATCAACTCGCGCTGGGTCTCAACCCTTCTGGACCTTGATCAGGCACGGCATCCCCGCCCGCTGCTGGATCCACGGCCGCCTGACGACCGGGTGGCGGGATGCTGTCGTGACCATTCCCTGCTCGCGGTCGCCGCTCTTCGCGAGCAGGAAACCCCGGCGCGAACCCGGGTGGGCTTCACCGGCTACTTCCCGGGACCTCCGGACTTCCGTGGTGATCACGTCGTCGCCGAATGGTGGAACGGCGCGCGGTGGCAGCGGTTCGATCCCGAGCTCGAGGCCGGGGAGTCGTTCGTTCGATGTCCGCGATCTGCCGACCGGTGAGGGCGCCCACTTCGAGACCGCCGCGGAGGTCTGGACGGGCTATCGTGCCGGTCGCCTCGATCCCGCGCGCTAGGCGTGGCTCCGGGGTCGGAGCTGTCCGGTCCGGGATTCATCCGGACATACGTGGTCATGGAAGTCCTGCACCGGTACGGTCACGAGACACTCCTGTGGGACGAGGTCGGCACTGGGATCACAGATTCCGATGCCGACGAGGTCGCCCGACTCCTGCTGGCCGCCGCCGCCGGAGATTCGGCGGCCGAAGATCACCTGGAGCGGCAGTTCCAGACCGACCCGAAGCTCCGACCGGCCCCAACGGTCACCCAGCTCTCGCCGTACGGGGACCCATCGGTCACGATCCACCTCACGCCGCGCCCTCGGCCGTGAGCCGCCGCGGAGTGGAACTGTATTGCCCGTCCTGATGCTCGCCCTTGCCGCATAGGCGTTGCGGTAATAGTGGAGGATCGGCGGTTCTCAGATCGAGAAACCGCAGGTGAGAGAGGTGGTCAGGGGCGGTCTCGAACCGCCGACCTTCCGCTTTTCAGGCGGACGCTCTACCAGCTGAGCTACCTGACCGGGAGAAAACAGGCGGCGGTGTTTGACACCGCCGCCTTCTCCTGGCGACCCAGACGGGACTCGAACCCGCGACCTCCGCCGTGACAGGGCGGCACGCTAACCAACTGCGCCACTGGGCCAGATTTCTCGACGATCCTACAACATCTTCGAGGTGGTTCTGACACCGGCCTTTCGACCGTATCCCCAACGGGATTCGAACCCGCGTTACCGCCTTGAAAGGGCAGCGTCCTAGGCCACTAGACGATGGGGACTCGGACCCGCGGGAGCCGAAGCTCCAGGGACAGCCGTAAGCATAGAGGAGTCTGGCGCTGGGTCCAAAACGAGTTCTCGGAGGCCCTGAGCAGGGGACGCGGGGGCGGGCGCCGGACGCCGGGGACACCACGGCGTACGGCGCCCTGAGGGGCTAGTTGGTGGCGTCAGGGGCGACCAGCTGCGGGTACTAAGCGGCGAACCGGTCGCAGATCGCGAGCGCCGGCAGGGCCGCGTGGCCGGATGTCGTGGGCCCACAGGGCGGACCGCATCCGCTCTACGGCGCGCACGTGCTTCAGGACGCCAACGCCCTTCACCTCGTGCAGGCCGGCATCGAGGCCGGGGAGATGGCGCGCGTGCTCCCGCACGTCCCGCTCAACATTACGATTGTCGACAATCGCTGGCCCTTGGTCGGCGCACGGGCCGAGGTACGGCGAGAGCCCGGGTTCGGCGCGATCGGGGTGCACGACTCGCCGCTGCCGGCCGGGCTCGCCCGGATCTTCGACGCGCTGTGGCGGATCGCCGTACCGATCACCGGCGGGACCGAGCTGAACGACGTCACCGCCTGGGCCGAGCCTGGACGCCAGGCGGCTGCTGACCTATCTGAGCGCCGGTCTGACCGACGAGTCGATCGCCCGGGAGTTCGGGGCGAGTGAGCGGACCATTGCCCGGCGGATCGGCCGGCTGCAGGAGGCGCCGGGCGCGCAGACCAGGCTCCAGCTCGGCGTCCAGGCGTCCCGGCAGGGCTGGCTCTGAGCGCCCGACGGGCGATCTCCAGCCGACTTCGGCGGTGTTTGCCAACCTTCTGTGTTCAGGAGCACATGAGGTGGCGCCGGGTCACTACCCTGGCTGCGTGATCGAGATGAGCCGCGCGGACTTCGAGGTGCTGGTGTCCGAGGCGCTGGACGAGGTGCCGCCGGAGCTCGCCGCGCTAATCGACAACGTCGCGATCTTCGTCGAGGACGAGCCGCCGGCGAGCGATCCGCAGTTGCTCGGGATCTACGAGGGCATCCCGCTGACCGAGCGCGGGCACTACTACGGCGGCGTACTGCCGGACCGGATCACGATCTACCGCAATCCGACGCTGGCGATCTGCGACACCGTCGACGACGTCGTCGACGAGGTGAACATCACCGTGGTGCACGAGATCGCGCACCACTTCGGCATCGACGACGCCCGGTTGCACGAACTGGGCTACGGCTGAATCAGGACCGCCGGAACAGCAGCCTCCACGGCATCAGCGCGGACTCGAGCTGCACCTTGAAGCTCATCTTGGACGCCCCCGCGGTCCGCTCCTCGAAGCGGATCGGGGTCTCCGCGATCCGCAGTCCGCGGCGGACGGTGCGGTAGTTCATCTCGACCTGGAACGAGTACCCGTTGCTCTCGATCGTGGTGACGTCGATCCAGCGCAGCGTGTCCGCCTTCCACGCCTTGAACCCGGCGGTGGCGTCCTTCACGTGCAGCCGCAGGATCGCGTTCACGTAGAAGTTGGCCCACGCGGACAGCGCCCGGCGGTGCCAGCCCCACTCCGCGGCCGCGCTGCCGCCCTCGACGTACCGCGACCCGATCACGACGCCGGCGTCCGTGGTCCGGAGCATCTCGACCATGGTCGGAATCACCGAGGCCGGGTGCGACAGGTCGGCGTCCATCTGGATTACGATGTCCGCGCCCTCGTCCAGCGCGCGGCTGATGCCGGCGATGTACGCCCGGCCGAGGCCGTTCTTCTCGGTCCGGTGCAGTACGGCGACGGTCTCCGGCGACTTCTTCGCCAGCTCGTCGGCCACCTCGCCGGTACCGTCGGGGGAGTTGTCGTCGACCACGAGCATCTGCAGGCCCGGCAGGTTCAGGTCGGACAGCAGCCCGGCCAGCACGGGCAGATTCTCCCGCTCGTTGTAGGTCGGCACGACGACGACGATCTTGCTCAGCTCACCCATGACTTTCCTTCTTCGGGGACCACCGGACGCTATCGCATTCACCGGCCGACTGCCCCAGTGGCGGCCTGCATCGTTCCAGTAACGCACGGAGACGCGGCGCACTAGGGTCAAGCACGTGACCTGGCTAGGCGTTGACGTCGGTACGACGAATCTGAAGGTGTGCCGAGTTCCGGCGGACCACACCGGGCAGGACGTGGTCGTCCGGTCGGTCCGTACGCCGGATGACGCTACGGAGCTGCAGGACGCCGTACGGCGACTGGTCGGCGAACTGGCGGACGGGGAGCGGGTCAGCGGCATCGGCATCTCCGGGATGGCGGAGACGGGCGTACCGCTCGACCGGGAACTCCGGCCGCTGACCAAGCTCATCACCTGGCGTGACCAGCCGGGGGTCAACCAGGCCGAGGTGTTGCGGGCAGAGGTCGGTCAGGAGGAGCTGTACGCCCGGACTGGTCTCCGGCTCAGTCCGAAGCTGCCGGTAGTCACCTGGCGCTGGCTGCGGGACACCGGGGTCCTGGCGCACACCTACCTGTGGGCCGGTGCGCCTGACCTGGTGCTGGCCGCGCTGACCGGCACTCACGCCATGCACCTCACCCACGCGCAGCGTCTTGGCGTGCTGGACCTGCGCAGCAGGCAGTGGGACCCAGAACTGCTCGGGTACGGCGGTCTGGATCGTCTGCCACCCATGGTCGAGCCGATGACCGTTGCCGCGACCACACCGGCCGGTGTTCCGGTAGTGCTGTGCGGCCACGACCACCTGGTCGGTGCCTGGGCCGCTGGGGTGCGTGAGCCCGGTCAGGTGGCGGACTCCCTCGGCACTGCGGAGGCGGTCATCACACCAAGCCGTGAGCTCGTGCTGGACGACGTACTGCGGCAAGAGGGCATCAGCACCGGCTGGTACGTCGATGGTCGTCACGGGTGCGCGATCTCGGGCAATGGCGCCGCAGGCGGTCTGGTGGAGCAGCGGTTGGCCGCGCTCGACCGCGATTACCCGTGGCTGAACGCAGTACTGGACGCCGATCGGCCGCCGAGTGAGCGGTTCGTCGCGCCCTATCCACAAGGGCGTCAGGCGCCGGCGCCTGATCCGCGGTCGACGTACGACGTACAGCTGCCGGTGGACGAGCCGGACGAGGAAATGCGCGCGCTGGTGGATGCGTTGAGCTTCCATGCGCGGTGGATGACTGAGGAGCAGACCCGGCTGCTCGGGATCCCGTGGCGGAGCACTGTGGCCTTCGGTGGTCCGGTGAGGCTCGAGGGGTGGATGCGGCGGAAGGCGCTCGCGTCGGGCGGCCGGGAGTTCGCCGTACTGCGTGGAGAGGCGACCGCGGCCGAGGGGGCTGCACTGATGGCGGCCGAGGTGGTGACCGGCTCGCCCGTGGAACCGCTGCCGCCAACGCCAGTCGTCGTTTCCCCACAGCTGGCTGAGACGTGGGATGGCGCCTTCTGGCATCGATTCCATAAGGTGGTGTCGTGAGCCCGACACTCGATGCCCTCGCCTATCCCGACGGAACGTTCGCCATGGTCGCGATGGACCAGCGCGAGAGTCTGCGCACGATGCTCGCCGATCACGGCCGGCCCGACGATCCGGAGGCGATCACCGCCTTCAAGGCTGCCGTCGCCGAACACCTTGCCCCGTTGGCGTCCGGCTTCCTGATCGACAAGGGGTACGACGCTCCGCCCCGGCCCGGGTGGATCCTCGCAGCCGACGCGCTCACGCAGGAGCGTGGCGGACCGGTCACGGACACCCACCTGGACGAGTCCGTGGACCCGCAGGCCGCGCGCGCCGCCGGAGCCGTCGCGCTCAAGCTCCTGGTGATCTGGAAGCGCGACGACCAGCAGCAACGCCGCCTCGACATGGCCGCCGAGTTCGTCCGCCGCTGCGCCGACGCCGGACTGTTGTCAGTCCTGGAGCCGGTGGCCCAGCCGGCAGCCGGCGAGGACGACTTCGACCTGGACACCGCGATCGTCGAGGCCGCCGAAGCACTCGGCCCCGTCCGCCCAGACCTCTACAAGGCCCAGGTGCCGAGCCGCGGCCTCGGCGACCCCGACCAGATCATCAAGACCTGCGAGCAACTCACCACCACCCTGCCCACGCCGTGGGTCGTCCTCTCCAACGGCGTGGCCCGCGACGACTTCCCCCGCGCCGTCGAGCTGGCCTGCCGAGGCGGCGCCTCCGGCACCCTCGCCGGCCGCGCCCTCTGGACCCCAGCCCTGGAAACCCCCAGCCCCACCGAAGCCCTCACCACAACCTGTCGATCCCGCCTGGAACTCATCAGCGACATAGTCCACCAGCACGCCCGCCCGTGGCGCGAGGCTGCCACCAGTTGACGTCGTTCAGCCGTAGGGCGTTTTCGGCGGCGAGGAGGAGTAGGCCTAGGGGCCAGGTGTGGGAAGGGGCGAGGAGGGCGCCGGGTGGGCCGAAGCATGGAGTCTGGTAGAAGCGTTCGGTGAGCATGCCTCGGCGGCCGTTGAAGTCGCCGTCGCGGCGGGCGACGAACTGGCGGGCGAAGCGGAGATGTTCTGTTGCCGCGAGCACGTAGCTCTGGTCGCCGCTCCAGGTGGAAGAGCAGCCAGTTCGGTGGTGCAGATCAGGCCGTACGTGTGCAGATGCTGGTTGGACGGGCTGGCAGTGTCTGCGCCTCTCGTGCGGAAGTTGTAGGCACCGGGCGGCGGCATCCACTCGTCCGGCTCACGCACCGGACCCCAGACCCGGTGGTGCCGCCACTCGTCACCGAGAAACCCGCGAACCTGCCAGCCGGATTCTCCGAGCAGAACCCGCACGTCACCGACCCAGTGGCGGCGGCTTCGCCGGGTCCCACTCGAGCAGGTCGGCCTCGACCGGAGCCGCCTCGGCGGACGCCGGAAGCTGCAGCGTCTTCACCTCGTGCGGCCCGAACGCCGTCTCGAACGAACGGCCGAGGAACGGCAGGTCGACCCGAACCGAGGCGGCTCGTCCGCTCGTCTCGTAGCCGCGCAGGACGACCGTGCCGTTGTCGTCCTCACCGCGCTTCAGGACCGAGAAGACCACGTCGTCCGATCCGCTCACCGTGAGGTACGACTGCGAGACCGGCAGCGGCCCGTCGTGGAAGCACTCGATCAGCGGCGTCACCGGCTGGTTCAGCTCCGCGGCCCGGCGTACGACGCCCGCCGTACGCCAGTCGCCGGCGTGCGGCTGCAGCCGGTAGGTGAACCGCTGGAGGCCCTGGTCCAGGTACTCGTACACGCCGTCGTCGTCCAGCCGTCGCGGATCGTGCCACGCGTAGACGGGCGACCGCACGACCGTCATCGCGAGCACCGGCTTGCCTGCCTTGGAGCCGTCGACCGCGAACGAGTACTTGCCGTCGTTCAGCACCGCGACGCCACCGCCGGCCCCCGAGATGTCCACCCAGGCGTGCGACGGGACCTCCTCGCGGTTCTGCTCGCGGACCAGGTGCCCGTACGGGATCTCGTGCGTCGCCTCGGACTTCTTCACCGCGAACGGGAAGCACAGCTTCAGCGCCTTCAACTGCTCCCGCCAGTCGACCGTCACCCGGACCTCGACCGCGTCCGACTCCGCGTCGAGCACGAACTCCTCGACCAGCTTCGACTGCCCGTACGCCGACTCGACCCGGACGACCTGACGCACCGGCCCGTCCGCGAGCCGGCGCACCCGGGTCACCTCGAACGCCCCGGTCGTGTTCCACAGCGACCGTACGCCGTGACTCCAGGTGTCGGTGTCGTCGTCGATCACCTGCGCGTGCGCGACTCCGGAGGCCACCAGGTTCGGCCCGTCGGCCAGTCCGAGCGAGCGCAGCCAGCCGGTCTTCTTGTCGACCTCGGCCCGCACGACGCCGTTGTCCAGGACCAGGTCACCGGTCGGCTCGCCCAGGTGGTACGACGACGCGTCGCCCGGACGCATCGAGTAGAGCTGGTACCCCAGCGGCGGGACCTTCGCGGTGAAGGCTACCCGCCGCCGGCCGTTGGCGGTCGCCGCCGACCGGATCTCCTGGACGTCGATCACCGGACCGTCGAGCCCCTCGGACAGGGCGATGTCGCCGCGCAGCGGCGCCGGGTAACCGAGCTCGAGCTCGACCGTCGCGGTCACCGGCCACGCGTGCGGGTTGAACACGGCGACCGGAACCATCGCCGTCTCCGCCGGGATGTCGATCTGCCGGGCGATCGATTGGATCGACCGGTTCGCGAGCCGGGCCGCGATCGACTTCGCCTCGCCGAGCTGGTCGCGGGCGTCGTCGTACGCCGGCTCGATCGCGGTGCCGGCCGCGATGTCGTGGAACTGGTTGAACAGCACCTGCTTCCAGGCGTGCCCGAGCTCGGCGGTCGCGTCCGGCGTACCGCTGACCGCGGCAGCGATCGTGGTCCACTTCTCCGCCGCGAGCAGCGCCTGCTCGGCCAGCCGGTTCTGCCGCTTCACACCGGAATGCGCGGCGTAGCAGCCGATCGCGTGCGGCTGCAGCTCGGTCGGGTGCACCGGGATGCCGTCGAACGTGCGGGCCTCGTCGAAGAACCGGCGCATCGTGGACGGGAACATCTCCGGGAACAGGTCGCGGCGGGCGAGCTGCTGGATCGACTCGATGTTCTCGATCGTCGGGCCGCCGCCGTGGTTGCCCACGCCGTAGAACACCATCAGCGGCTCAGTTGTCACCGGCAACTGTTGCAGCGCCTTGGTGACGTGGCCGGAGATCTCGCCGCGGGGCGAGCAGTACTCGTGCGGAATCCGGTAGGCGAGCACGCGCGAGCCGTCCGCGGACTCCCACCAGAACTTCTGGCCGGGCAGCTCCCGCTCGTGGGCCTGCGGCCGGAGGAACGCGTACGAGTCCAGCCGGGCCTTGCTGAGCAGCTGCGGCAGGGTCGCGTTGTGGCCGAACGGGTCGACGTTGCAGCCGACGGTCGCGATCACGCCCAGGTGCTCGGCGAGCCAGCGCTGCGAGTACAACGCGTGCCGGACGAACGCCTCACCGCCGGGGATGTTGCAGTCCGGCTCGACCCACCAGCCGCCGACGATCTCGAATCGGCCCTCGGCGACCCGCTTGCGGATCCGCTCGAACAGGCCGGGGTCGTGCTCGGCGATCCAGGTGAAGTAGGCAACGGAGTCCGCGGTGAAGACGTAGTCCGGATACTCGTCCATCCGGTCGAGCGCCGACCGGAACGTCGCCCGGACCTCCTGGTACCCCTCCTGCCACTGCCAGAGCCACACCGCGTCGATGTGTGCATTGCCGATCATGTGCAGTGGACCACGTGTCATCTAGCTGTCTCCGTGTCGGTGCCGGCTGCCCAGCGGTCGACGAGTTCGCTGACCAGGTGCAGGGCGAGTACGTGCATCTCCTGGATCCGGGCCGTCTCCTCGGCCGGTACGACGACCGCCAGGTCGGCCGCGGCCGCGAGGTCCTTGCCTCGCGCCGACGTGAAGGCGACCGAGCAGGCGCCGTTGGCCCGCGCCGCTGCGAGCCCTTTCACCACCGTAGGGGAAGTGCCCGACGTGCTGAAACCCACCACCATGTCCTGCGGGCGGACCAGCGCGGTCACCTGCCGCGCGAACACGTCGTCGTAGGAGTAGTCGTTCGCGATGCAGCTCACCACCGCGGCGTCGCCGACGAGCGCGACCGCGGGGAGCGGTCGCCGTTCGCGCAGGTAACGGCCGATCAGCTCGCCGGCCAGGTGCTGCGCGTCGGCGGCGGACCCGCCGTTGCCGTACGTGTACAGCACACCGCCGGCGCCGAGCCGGCGGATCAGTTCGTCGGCGACAGCCTGCACCTGGGGCAACTGGTCCCGCATCGCCGCGGTCACCTCGGCGTGCCGCTCGAGTTGCCCGTCCAGCAGGCCGTCCACGAAAAGTTCGGTCATCGGGACCCGTCACAACGGTGGAAGGCGATCGCGGCGGCGCCCAGCACCCCGACCGCATCACCGTGCTTGCTGAGCACGACGTCGCAGGCCGCGGCCGCCGGTGGCATCGCCTGCCGCAGCGCGGCCGCGCGCACGGGCGCCAGCAACTGCTCGCCCGCCCTGGTCACCCCACCGCCGAGTACGACGAGTTGCGGCTCGCACACGTTGATCAGTACGGCGACCATCCGCCCGAGCATCGTGGTCGTCTCGGCCCACACCGCGACCGCGACCGGATCACCGGCCTGAGCCTGCTCCGCGACGTCCTTGGCGGTGATCACCGGCAACGCGGCGAGACTCGAGTCCGGCCGGGCCGCGACGGCTTCCACGGCCCGCCGGGCGATCGCCGTCCCCGAGACGTAGGCCTCGGCGCAGCCGCGAGCACCGCAGCCGCACTGGCGACCCTGCCAGTCGACCACCACGTGCCCCAGCTCTCCACCCTGGTCGGCCGCACCGCGAAACAGCGTGCCATCGGTGACGACGCCGCCGCCGAACCCGGTCGAGACCGTCAGGTACACCAGGTTCCGCACGTCCCAGCCAACCCAGCGGTACTCGACGAACGCGGCCGCGGTC
>NZ_SMKR01000116.1 GCF_004348725.1 Kribbella turkmenica | reverse complement strand
GATCTGCGCGACAGGCCCGCGACCAGTAGCGGCTCCGCAGACCCACTCGGTGGGTACGCCGAAGACGGCGCTGACCCCGACGCGACCGGACTCGGCACCGGCAGGCACGACGAGCAGGCGACCCGGATGGAGCCGGCGGGCCGGTCCAACGGGTACGACGAGCACGCCGCGCGGGTGGACGGGTTCGACCAGTCGGGCTTCTCTGACGACGACGAGCCGACCGGCTTTGTGCCGGTGGTGTCCGACACCGCGCCCGAAGCGACCGAGCCGGCAGAGCGGTTGGTTACGCCGGCTGCGAGTGCGGACGTGGCCGCGGCGGTGCGGATGTCGATTCCCGGGCTGGGCCTGGTCGGGTCCGACGGGCCGCGGATTCAGCCGGCTCCGGGGTCGATCGAGGAGGCGATGCGAGCGGAGATCGAGCGCCCACGTCCGCGTCCACAGGACTCGGAGGCGTTCGAGGCACTGCACGCGTGGTGCCGCGCCCGGACGGCGATCGTGCCGTCAGGGTTCACGATCCAGGTCCAGGTGCTCGACCCGAGCGCCCCGTCGTACCGGTTCGACCTGGAGCCGCCCGAGGTCGACGACCCGGAGTTCGCTGCCGACAAGCTCAGCGGCCTGCTCGGCGACCTGTGGATCACCGAGGCGTCCGGTGAGCAAGGCGGCTGGTTGTTCGCGCGGATCGACGCCGCCGGCCGGACGTTGCGGATCGACCGGTGGTACGACCAGGTCCCTGACTGGTGGGACAACCCGGTCGAGGAGCGACTCGACGTGCACGGTCTGGTCCGGCGGCTGAACGACCGCGGTCCCCAGTGGCAGCCGTCGTACCTGGAGAGGCTGTACACAACGGCGAGATAGCGTTGTCCGCATGCTTCTCAGGATCTTCACCGAACCCCAGCAAGGTGCCTCGTACGACGACCTGCTCGCGGTGGCACGCACAACCGAGGAGAACGGTTTCGACGCGTTCTTCCGGTCCGACCACTACCTGGTGATGGGTGACCACGACGGCCTGCCAGGGCCGACGGACTCGTGGATCACGCTCGCCGGCCTGGCCCGGGAGACGAGCCGGATCAAGCTGGGCACGCTGGTCAGCTCGGCCACCTTCCGCCACCCCGGCGTACTCGCGATCTCGGTCGCGCAGGTCGACCAGATGAGCGGCGGGCGGGCCGAGCTCGGTCTCGGCGCCGGCTGGTACGAGGCGGAGCACAAGGCGTACGGCCTGCACTTCCCCGACACGCCCGGCCGGTTCGACCTGCTCACCGAGCAACTCGAGGTGATCACCGGCCTGTGGAACACACCGGTGTGGGAGAAGTACGACTTCGCAGGCAAGCACTACCAGGTCTCGGACTCTCCGGCGTTGCCGAAGCCGGTCCAGCAGCCGCACCCACCGATCATCGTCGGCGGCGCGGGCAAGAAGCGTACGCCGGCCCTCGCGGCCCGGCATGCGGCCGAGTTCAACGCCGGCTTCCGCTCAGTCGAGGAGACCGAGACGCTGTTCAAGCGCGTCCGCGCTGCCTGCGACGCGGTCGGCCGCGACCCCGGCACGCTGGCCCTGTCGACCGCCCACACGGTCGTCGTCGGCAAGGACGACGCCGAGGTGAAGCAGCGCGCCGAGGCCATCGGCCGCGACGTCGACGACCTGAAGGCGAACGCGATCGCCGGCACCCCCGCCGAGGTCGTCGACCGCCTCGGCCGCTTCGCCGCCGTCGGCTCCACCCGCCAGTACGTCCAGATCATGGACCTCCACGACCTGGCCCACCTCGACCTCATCGCCGCCGAGGTCCTCCCACAGGTTTCCTGACAATACGCCGGCAGCCGCACTGCGCATGCCGGAATAGCTCGCGCGTTGTTCCGGCTTACGCAGCCCCGGTCCCGACAGGCTCCGGAGGCTGTCCACGGGGGATGGATCGGGGTGCTGGGGTGGCTCGATGTCGTGTATCTTGATGTCGAGAGAGTTTTGTGTGGAGGTTAGGGGAGCCTGACCTCGCGGCCGGGCGGGGCGCTCGGCAGGATGGGTTCAGCGGAACAGGACCGGATAGAGGAGCAGGTTGATGGCGAGCGTCGACAGCTTCGGTGCCAGGGGTGCACTCGAGGTCAACGGACAGTCGTACGAGATCTTCAGGTTGGCGGGCATCGAGGGTGCGGAGACGCTGCCCTACTCGCTCAAGGTGCTGCTGGAGAACCTGCTGCGCACCGAGGACGGCGCCAACATCACCGCCGAGCACATCAGCAAGCTCGGCCACTGGGACCAGAACGCGGCGCCCGAGACCGAGATCCAGTTCACCCCGGCCCGGGTGATCATGCAGGACTTCACCGGCGTGCCGTGCGTGGTCGACCTGGCCACGATGCGCGAGGCGGTCGCCGAGCTCGGCGGCGACCCCACCAAGATCAACCCGCTGGCGCCGGCCGAGCTCGTCATCGACCACTCGGTCATCACCGATGTCTTCGGCCGGCCGGACGCGTTCGAGCGCAACGTCGAGTTCGAGTACCAGCGCAACGGTGAGCGGTACCAGTTCCTCCGCTGGGGCCAGACCGCGTTCGACGACTTCAAGGTCGTCCCGCCGGGCACCGGCATCGTGCACCAGGTGAACATCGAGCACCTCGCGCGGACCGTCATGGTCCGTGACGGCGTCGCTTACCCCGACACCTGTGTCGGCACCGACAGCCACACCACGATGGTGAACGGACTCGGAGTGCTCGGCTGGGGTGTCGGCGGCATCGAGGCCGAGGCCGCCATGCTCGGCCAGCCGGTGTCGATGCTGATCCCCAAGGTCGTCGGCTTCAAGCTGACCGGCTCGGTGCCGGCCGGCGCCACCGCGACCGACGTGGTGCTCACCATCACCCAGCAACTGCGCAAGCACGGTGTGGTCGGCAAGTTCGTCGAGTTCTACGGCGAGGGTGTCGCTGCCGTGCCGCTGGCGAACCGGGCCACGATCGGCAACATGAGCCCGGAGTTCGGCTCCACCTGTGCGATCTTCCCGATCGACGACGTCACCCTGGACTACCTGCGGCTGACCGGCCGCAGCGACCAGGATGTCGCGCTGGTCGAGGCTTACGCCAAGGAGCAGGGCCTGTGGCACGACCTGTCCGTCGAGCCGCGGTTCTCCGAGTATCTCGAACTGGACCTGTCGACCGTCGTGCCGTCGATCGCCGGTCCGAAGCGGCCACAGGACCGGGTCGCCCTGAGCGAGGCCAAGGAGGCCTTCCGCGGTGCGCTGACCGACTACGCGATCGAGGAGCTGGACGTCGACCCGTCGGAGACCGGGAGCTTCCCGGCCAGCGACGCGCCGAACGGCCACGGCCTCAACGTGAACGACGAGCCGCACGTGCCGCGCAGCAGCGACGGGCGCCCGTCGAAGAAGACGACGGTCAGCCTGAACGGCCAGGAGGTCGAGCTCGACCACGGCCACGTCGTGATCGCGAGCATCACCTCCTGCACCAACACGTCGAACCCGTCGGTCATGCTGGCCGCCGCGCTGCTGGCGAAGAACGCGGTGGACAAGGGCCTCGCGTCCAAGCCGTGGGTGAAGACGTCGCTCGCGCCCGGCTCGAAGGTCGTCACCGACTACTACGAGAAGGCCGGCGTCACGCCGTACCTGGACAAGCTCGGGTTCCACCTGGTCGGGTACGGCTGCACCACCTGCATCGGCAACTCGGGCCCGCTGCCGGAGCCGGTCTCGGCCGGAGTGCAGGAGGCCGACCTGGCGGTCGTCTCGGTGCTGTCCGGCAACCGGAACTTCGAGGGCCGGATCAACCCGGACGTGAAGATGAACTACCTCGCCTCGCCGCCGCTGGTGATCGCCTACGCGCTGGCCGGGACGATGGACTTCGACTTCGAGACCGACGCCCTGGGCAAGGACCAGGACGGGAACGACGTGTTCCTGAGAGACATCTGGCCGAGCGCGGACGAGGTCGAGGCGACGATCGCGAACTCGATCAGCAAGGAGATGTTCACCAAGGACTACGCCGACGTGTTCGCCGGTGACGAGCGCTGGCAGTCGCTGCCGACGCCGGAGGGCAAGACGTTCGCCTGGGACCCGGAGTCGACGTACGTGCGCAAGCCTCCGTACTTCGAGGGGATGGCGAAGGACCCGGCTCCGGTCCAGGACATCGCCGGCGCCCGGGTGCTGGCCAAGCTGGGCGACTCGGTCACCACCGACCACATCTCACCGGCGGGTTCGATCAAGGCGGACAGCCCGGCCGGCAAGTACCTCGCCGAGCACGGCGTGGAGCGCAAGGACTTCAACTCGTACGGGTCGCGCCGCGGCAACCACGAGGTGATGATCCGCGGCACGTTCGCGAACATCCGGCTCCGCAACCAGATCGCGCCCGGCACCGAGGGCGGGTTCACCCGCGACTTCACCAAGGACGACGCGCCGGTCACCACGATCTACGACGCCGCGCAGGCGTACGCCGAGTCCGGCACGCCGCTGGTGATCCTGGCCGGCAAGGAGTACGGCTCGGGTTCGTCGCGCGACTGGGCCGCCAAGGGTACGGCGCTGCTCGGCGCGAAGGCCGTGATCACCGAGTCCTTCGAGCGCATCCACCGGTCGAACCTGATCGGCATGGGCGTGCTGCCGCTGCAGTACCCGGAGGGTGAGACCGCGGAGTCGCTCGGCCTGACCGGCGAGGAGACCTTCGACATCACCGGCGTGACCGAGCTGAACGACGGCTCCATCCCGCGCACGGTGCACGTCACGGTGACCGCGCCCGACGGGTCCGAGAAGGAGTTCGACGCGGTGGTCCGGATCGACACCCCCGGTGAGGCCGACTACTACCGCAACGGCGGCATCCTGCAGTACGTCCTGCGCTCCCTGATCGCGGGCTGACAGCATCGAAGCACGGCGTACTCCGGCCCTTCAACCGGAGTACGCCGTACTCGTCGACGGACTACTCGCAGCCGAGCCCGGTCACGCCGCCAGGGGTCACCAGCATCGTTTCCCGACGATGCCGCGGCGTCCTCGGGGCTCGTGACGCGCCGCAGCGCTTGGCCGAGGAGCGGGCAGGAGGCCTCGAACGGCTCGCGGAAACGGAGCTCACGATCCGGAGCGGCGCGAAGTGCCACCGGTGACGGCGGACTCGGCGTAGTCGTCATATCGGATCCAGGTCCGGGAACCTCGGGGTCGTTACCGGCAGCTGCACGGAATCTGTCGGCGGTGGCCGCTGTACTGTCATCGTGGCCGGTGACAGGGAGCATCCTCGCGAGATCGTGCTGCGCGCGTGCGCCGAGCACGGCGAGGATGCGGTGATCGATTTCGCGATCGCCGTGCTGACCGGTGACGTGAGCCCGGAGGACGCCTTCACGACCGAGCTCGGCAGACTGACATGGCTGGTCGGGCCGACCGTCGGCGGCTGGGCGAAGCTCGACCCGGTGAACTTCTACTGGGCCCGCGTCTGGGCCGCCAGGATCTTTGTGTACGTCTGGCGCGACGACGTCGTCGGTGCGCTGCTGACCGTCGCCGACGACCCGGCCTGGCGGGTCCGCGAACACGTCGCCCGGATCACCGCCCAACGTGAGCTCGGTCAGTTGGTCGACGCGCTCCTCCCGGGCCTGGAGTTCGAGCTGCCCCGTGTCCGCTCGACCACCGCCCGGGCCGTGGGCGCCGCCGGCGAGGCTGAGCACGCCGACGCGCTGCTGGAGCTTCTCGGCGACCCCGACCACACTGTGCGCGCAGCCGCCGAGAAGGCCCTCGACCGGATGGAAGCCCGGCTGGACCGCAGCCTCCGCTGAGCGGAGGCCGCGGCCACAATCACTACTTGCCGAGCAGGTTCAGCTTCTCCAGCAGCAGCGTCTGCGCACGCAGTTGCGCCGACGTGGTGGCCGGGTTGAGCCGGAGCGCCTCGGCCTTGGCCATCACGGCTCCGAAGGTGCTGTCCGGGCGCAGGTCCAGGTTGGTGTCGACCGGCGTCTCGAGGTCGAACGAGCCGTCCGCGAAGTTCAGCCAGGCCGCCAGTGCCTGGCGGTCGAACTCACGCTTCGGGTTCAGCAACTGGATGTTCAGCACCGAGTGGGCCTTGGCCATCGTGGAGACGTCCGTCGCCTCGGAGAAGACCGGACTCATGTGCTGGACCACCTGCAGGTAGCAGTCGACCGTGCCCACCGGCAGGTCGACCGGCGGGATGCGCGGACCGGGACGCGTCTGCAGGAACCACAGCGGCGCGATCTTCGTCAGGTGCGAGTTGCCGGTGACGACGACCTTGGCCGCATCGGCACTCGAGCCGCCGTCGTCGTCAGCCGCACCGAACCTGACGTCGTAGCTGCAGGCTGCACCGAACGTGTGCGACTTGCTGTCGGTCACGTCGCGCGGTTGCAGGCTCGGGCTGACAGCGGGGTCCGTGCCGGGCGGGTTGACCAGGTAGGTCGTCGTCACGTCTGGTGCCGGTGGCCCGTCGCCCCAGCTCCAGCTCAGTGTCAGGTCGTCACTGCCCGGATCAGTCGACTTGGCCTTGAACGCCACCGGTCGTCCGCGCTCCCCGATGAATGTCGGTACGCCGTTGACCACCTGTGCACCTGACTCGTCGATCACGGCGGTCGGCGCGACGTTCGTGACCTGCAGCGGGAACGACGCCGTACCCCTGCCTCCGTCGTCGTCGGTGACATCGACGCCGACGGTGAAGGACCCGTTGTCGCCGTACGTACGGCTGCCGGTGACGTCACCGCGATCAGCTGGTGGGCCGTCGTTGGTCATCAGCAGCGTACCGGTCGACGGCGCCCCGAAACCCCAGTCGAGCTGGGCGGAGTGCGTGTCACCCCAGCCCGGGTCGACGAACGATGCTTCGACTGCCAACGTCGAGCCCTCGGTCACCGTCTTCACCTGGGCAGGGTTGATGGTGACGGCCGGCGCCACGTTTCCGACCTGTACCGCGAAGGTGGCCGAGCTGGTGCCGCCGTCGTCGTCGGCGACGCTGACCTTGACCGAGTAGGTGCCGCTGTCCGCGTACTGGTGGCTGCCGGTGACCGTGCCCCGATCGGTCGGCGGGCCCTGGGTGGTCACGTTCGCCGGCAGTGCACTCGACGTACCGTCGCCCCAATCGATCGAGGCGGAGTAACTGTCGGCCCACCCGGGATCGGTGAAGTTCGCGTTCACCGTGAAGGTGCTGCCTTCGGCGGCGGTGGTGAGCTGACCGGGGTCGATGGTCACGGCGGGAGCGACGTTGGTGACGTTCACGGCGAATGCGGTCGTGGCGGTCTCGCCCTTGTCGTCCGTGGCGGTGATCGTGACGGTACGGCTCTGGGTCGGTCCGTCGTTGGTGCCGAGGCTCCACGACCAGCGACCGCCGCCGGTGTTGGTCACGGTCCCGCTGGAGGCGGTCAATGTGACCGGCCGTGCTTCGGGATCGCTGAAGCTACCGCCGTTCGTGGCTGTCGAGCCCTCGTTGACGCCGACCGTCGACTGGTCCGCGCTGATGACCGGCGCGTTGTTGCCTTGCTGCAGCGCGGCCAGCAGGTCGATCCGCGGCGTGGTGACGTTGGTACCGGCGCTGTCGTAAGTGATGTCGACGCCGGTGTCGCGCAGGTAGCCGAGCAGGGTCGCCGCAGTTGCGGCCGGGTACGCCTGCCGCAGCGACGCGAAGGCCCCGGCGACGTGTGGCGCGGCCATCGAGGTGCCGTCGAAGTTGGCCCAGCCGTCGTCCGGTACGGCTGAGTTGATCGAGGTCCCGGGCGCGAAGAGGTCCAGAAGCGCGCCGCGGTTGGAGTAGCCGGCCGGAGTGTCGACGTCGTTGCCGCCGGCATTCGCGTTGATCGCCCCGACGGCAACGCCGGTCGAGACACAGGCAGGCTCGCCGACGCCGGCGGGATGCCCCTCGTTCATGGCCGAGATCGTCGTCGTGATGCCTACCGAGAGCAGCAGGTCGATCGAGGCCTTGGTGGTGCTGGTGTCGCAGCTGGTGGTGTTGTTCGCGGTGCTGCCACCGCTCAGGTTCGCCGAGGCGATGGTGAACGAGTTGCGCAGGTCGTACACGCGTTGCATCCCGGCGATGAAGTCGGAGAAGAAGAACCGCGCGCACGGCGGGGACCCGTTGCAGCCGGTGTTGCTGCGGTGGTAGATCTGGATCGCGATGATGTTCGCGCCCGGGGCCACTCCGTTGCCCGGAGCCCCTGTCACCCCGGCTGAGCTCCCGGCCGCGATGCCGGCGACGTGACTGCCGTGATCGCAGATGTTCGCCGTGCCGTTGAGGCACTGCGCAGTCTCGGCGTCCGCCGATCCGGCGCCGGTCTGGCTCGCGGTGCCGTTGGGGCAGAGCGAGGCCTGGGTGGTGGCGTCGCTCACGCTGGAGTAGCACGCCTCCGAGACGATCCGGCCGGCGAAGAACGGATGGTCGCGGTCGATCCCGGTGTCCAGGATCGCCACGGTCTGGCCGCTGCCGGTGAAGCCGAGTTGCTGCACCTGGTTGGCCCGGATGAACGGGATGCTCGACGCGAGTGACGGCGAACCGACTTCGTCCTCCTGGATCGAGACGACGTTCGGGTCGGCGGCCAGTTCCTCCAGCGCCGCCTTGTCCGCGTCGAGGGCGAGCAGCGGGAACGAGCGGTAGCTGTGGTTGACCTCGGCAGAGCCCTGGTCGATGCCGTCCAGTACGCTCTGTTTGTCTCCGAGCTGGTCGACCTTGACGATCACCCGAACCGTCCCCTCCTGGCCCGCCTCGGCAATCAGCGCGCGCTCGGCCGGATCGGGCTCCGGCGCAGCAGCCTGCGCCGGGAGCTGGACAGCCATTGCCGCCAGCGTCGCCAGAGCCGTGGCTCCGGCAGCGAACAGTCTTCGCGTCCTCATGGTTCCCCCACTTGTCGGTTGCGGGCTCAGCCGCTCTGAGCCTGCTGGGCGGTGTCCTGCTGTACTGCGGCCACTCGGGGCGAACCGAGCAGCTGGCGGAGTGCGGCCGCGTCGACGACCAGCGCGAGTTGCGGTACGTACGCGAAGCGCCGAACCTTCGTGACGCCGAATCCCTCCAGCTCGGCGAGGACGGCGGTCTGGGCAGCGCTGATCGCCTTGCGCTGCTCGCCCCGGGCTGCCTCGTCGGGCAGCTGCCCCTCGGGTACGAAGCGGCCCTCGAGCGTGACGATCACCGGCAGCGTGCCGCCGGGCGGTACCCGGCTGAGCAGATTTTCCTGCGGTGTCGGCGCCGGGAGGGATCCTCCGTCCGGCGTACAGGCCGCCGCCGCGAGCAGGCAGCACACGGCTACGACGAACACGTACCAACGCGCCACGACTCCCGACTCCCTCCGCGCGGTCATGGAGGACCGCAGTTCACATCGTGAGGACCTGCCTTCAGAAACCCTTAAAGGGACGTCCGGAACCCTGAGAGGGACGTCCGGGAAGCCGCCGGTGTGCACATCGTGAACCGGTGTCATCAGATGGTCACCTGGAGGTCAAGCACTGGCCGCTCTCGGCGGGAACGGTCGGGCACATGGAGACCTCCCGTAGATCCGTCCTGAAAGCCGGTCTGGCTTCCACTGCGGCCGTCGCCGGCCTGACCCCCGCCCTGACCACGCCCGCCACCGCTGCCGCGACGCCGGTCCGGCAGAACCCGTTCACCCTCGGCATCGCCAGCGGCGACCCCTGGCCCGACGGGTTCGTGCTGTGGACCCGGCTCGCCGTCGACCCGGTTGCGCCCGACGGCCTCGGCGGCATGCCGAGTCGCGCGTACGCCGTCCAGTGGCAGGTCGCCACCGACGCCCGGTTCCAGCACGTCGTCCGGGCCGGTGTCGCGGTCGCCCGGCCGGAGCACGCCCACGCCATCCACGTCACCGTCCAGGGACTGCAGCCCGGCCGCGAGTACTACTACCGCTTCCGCGCGGAGGGCCATGTCTCCCACACCGGCCGGACCCTGACCTCACCGGCTCGCGGCACCACGCCGCGCGAACTCTCGATGTCGTTCGTCTCGTGCTCCCAGTTCGAGCACGGCTGGTTCACGGCGTACCGGCGACTGGCCGAGGACCACCCGGACCTGGTCCTGCACCTGGGCGACTACCAGTACGAGTACACCAAGGGCACGTACGTCGCCCCGGGCGGGAATGTCCGTGATCACGACGGGCCGGAGACCACCGACCTGGCGTCGTACCGGCAGCGGCACGCGCAGTACAAGACCGACCTGGACCTGCAGGCCGCGCACGCCGTCGCGCCGTGGCTGGTGGTTTGGGACGACCACGAGCTCGACAACAACTGGGCCGACGAGACCCCGGAGAGGCCCGAGGACGGCTTCCTCGCCCGCCGCGCGGCCGCGTTCCAGGCGTACTACGAGAACATGCCGCTGCGGGCCTCGTCGAAGCCGCGTGGGATCGACCTGCAGCTGTTCCGCCGGGTCAAGTGGGGTGAGCTTGCAACGTTCCACATGCTCGACACCCGGCAGTACCGCGACGACCAGGGCTGCGGCGACGGCTACAAGGACTGCCCGGCCGCCGTCGACCCGAAGCGTTCGATCACGGGGGAGCGGCAGGAGAAGTGGCTGATCGACGGCTTCCGTCGTTCCGAGGCCCGCTGGGACATCATCGGCCAGCAGGTGTTCTTCGCCCAGCGCGACAACAACTCGGGTCCGGTCAAGGTGACCTCGATGGACTCCTGGGACGGGTACGCCGCCTCCCGCGACCGGATCACCCGCGGCTGGGTCGATGCCCGGGTACGGAACCCCGTCGTACTCACCGGTGACGTGCACGCGCACTGGGCGTCGGACCTGAAGCTGGACTACGACGACCCGACGTCGCGAACCGTCGGCTCGGAGCTGGTCTGCTCGTCGATCACCAGCGGTGGCGACGGCGCCGACTCGCCGACCGGCTCACACCCGTGGTTCGCCTGGAACCCGCACCTCCGCTTCCAGAACAACCTCCGCGGTTACGTGAACACCACGATCACCCCCGAGTCCCTGGTCGCCGACTTCCGCACCGTCCGCGCCGTCCGGACGAAGGATGCCGAGGTCTTCACCCGAGCCCAGTTCACCGTCGAGGACCGCAAGCCGGGCCTCAACCTGACCGCCGACAACCCACCGGCCGCGGCCACCCGCGTCCTGTCGGCCGCGACGGACGACACGGTCGCCTGGGAGACCTCCCGCCCGTAGGACGTGAGCCGTTGGTGAGCCCGGCACGGCGCCGGGCTCACCAACAGCATTCCGCTTGTCAGTCGGACAGCGCCGCGCGGAGTTTGCCGGCGTACTCGGCCGCTTCGGTGTCGTCGGCGTACTTGGTGCGGGGCCAGAAGAACCCGCGCAGCCCGTCCCCTTTCGTCCGCGGCACCACGTGCACGTGGAGATGGGGGACGGACTGCGACACCACGTTGTTGACGGCGACGAACGAGCCCTGCGCGCCGAACGCCGTACGCACCGACGCCGCGACCGACCGCGCCGCCCCGAACAGCGGCACCGACAGCGAGTCGGGCAGTTCCACCAGCGTCGGCACGTGCTCGCGCGGCACCAGCAGCGTATGCCCCTTGAACACCGGCCGGACGTCCAGGAACCCGACCACCTCAGGAGTGTCGAGGACGATCTGTGCCGGCGTCGTCCCGGCGATGATGGAGCAGAACAGACAGTCGGCCATCAGCCCAGCTTCTCGTCTACGAAGCACCAGCGCCAATTCTCGCCCGGCTCGAAGCTGCGCATCACCGGGTGCGTCGTCGTTGCGTAGTGCTTGCTCGCATGCTTCATGGGCGACGAGTCGCAGCACCCCACGTGACCGCAGCCGAGGCAGAGCCGCAGGTGCACCCACGTAGTACCGTCGGCCAGGCATTCCTCGCACCCATCGGGCGTGGTCGGCGTCACCCCCGACCGCGCCTCTTCCAGGTGCGGGCAGGCACCCGCGGGCGCCGGGATGCCCAGGCTCTCGGACTGACCACCGACGTCGTCGGCTGCGGCCCGATCGAGCATGGACTCCTCGACGTCCAGCGCGATCTGCGCCCGTTGTAGCACCTCATCGGCGACGATCCCCTCGTCGCGCACCTGCAACAGGTACGACCGTTCGGCCGCCAGCATGATCAACCGCAGCCGGCGATAGCTCTCGCTGGGCGTCTCGGACTCCGTCTCCGGCCGGCCGAGTCGTTCCCAGGCGGCTTGTGCCCGCGCCTCGCCGCGCTGCCGGAGCAGTCTGATCACCTCGGGTGGGTCGTCCGGTGTGACGACCTCGTCCAGCTTCGCTTCCGCAGCCCGGTGCGCCCTTTGCAGTACGGCGGCCTGCTGCAACGCATCCTCGGCCGGATCCGGGCCGGGCAGGTGCAGGCGTCGTACCAGCCAAGGGAGTGTCGAGCCCTGCACCAGGAGAGTGCCGGCGGTCACCGCCAGGGCGATGAAGACCAGAACCTCGCGGTGTGGGGTCTCCTCGGGCAGGGTGAACACGGCCGCCAGAGTGACAACACCGCGCATCGCCGCCCAGGAGAGCACGGTCAGCCCGCCCCAGGACAGCGGACCGGGCCGGGACGGTCCGGAGACCCGGCGGGAGAGCATCGTCGTGGGCACTACCCAGATCGGCCGGAGGAGTACGACGGCCGCGTACACCGCGAGCGTCGTGACTGCGATCAGCCAGCCCGGCAGAGGGCTCTCCGCAAGGTCGTCGAGGATCCACCGGGTCTGGAGGCCGATCAGCAGAAAGACGCTGTTCTCCAGCAGGAACTGGAACGTCCGCCAGTTGGTCCGCTCCGACATCCGCGACGCGGCCGACTGGATGATCGGCGCCTTGTGGCCGAGCAGCAGTCCGGTGACGACCACGGACAGGACACCGGAGCCGTGGATGTAATGGTTCTCGGCGGCCACGTAGGCAAGGAACGGCGCGGTCAGGCTGAGCGTGGTGTCCAGGACCGGATCGGTGAATCGCCGGCGGATCTTGGCCAGCACGATCGCGACCACCAGTCCGACCGCGACGCCACCACCGGCAGCTCGAAGGAAGTCCACGCCGACATGCAGGACTGTGGGAGTCGCCGCTGCGGCGGCGATCGCGGTCCGCAGCGTGACCAGCGCCGTCGCGTCGTTGAGCAGGCTCTCACCCTCGAGGATCGTGACCACCCGCCGGGGCATGCCGACCCGGCGCGCGATGGCCGTGGCCGCGACCGCGTCAGGTGGCGCGACGACGGCGCCGATCGCGACCGCCGCCCAGAAGGGCAGAGGTTCGTACCCCTGGGCCTCGGCGACCGCGCCGAGCAGCCAGTACGCGACCAGACCGACCCCGAGGGCTGTGAAGACGATCAGGCCGACGGAGAGCAGACCGATGGAGCGCCGGTGCTTGGAGAAGTCGACGAGGCTGGTCCGGATCGCCGCGGCGTAGAGCAGCGGTGGCAGAAATCCGACCAGGACGAGCTCGGGTGACAGCTCGATCCGTGGGACGAACGGCAGGTACGACGCAGCGATGCCGACGACGACGAGCAGCAGGGGAGCCGGGACGGCGAGCCGCCGGGCCAGTGCGGCCCCGGCCGCCACCACGGCGACGAGGGCCACGACTCCGATCGCGATATGCACGGAGCACAGTCTGGCAGCGTGCGGCGGGTTTGCGTGCTCCGGTTCGCCCACGGCTGAGAGCCGTCCCGGCCGGGATCTGGTCAGGGTGCCCGCGGTCGTCTAGCGTGTGCGCAGCGGTATCCGTCGAGCACGGGGAGTGACTGATGCGTCGTGTAGCTGCTCTAGCCGGTGCCTTCGGACTGCTCGGCTCGTCGTTGCTGGCTCCTTCGTCCCCAGCGGTGGCTTGGGGATCGTCCGCGGCCGCCGTGACGACCGACGGCTGTGTGTCCTCGGTGCCGGAGCCCGGGACGACGACCCCGGTGCGGATCTGCTACTCGCTCTTCAAGCCGGCCCGCGCGTCCGCAGCGCACACCGTCCCGCTCATCCTGCACAGCCACGGCTGGGGTGGCAGCCGGACCAAGGACCCGGCCGCGTTCACCGCGTGGCTCGACGCGGGCTTCGGCGTCCTGAGCTTCGACCAGCGGAGCTTCGGTGAGAGCACCGGCGTCGCCCACGTGATGAACCCGGACTACGAGGGCCGCGACGTGATCGAGCTGGTCGACCTCGTCGCCGGCCTGGACTGGGTGACGAAGCAACGGCCCGGTGATCCGCTGATCGGGGCGATCGGCGGGTCGTACGGCGGCGGGTTCCAGTTCGCCGGCGCGTTCACCGAACTGCGGGACAGCGGCCGGACCCGGTTCGACGCACTCGCGCCCGAGGTGACCTGGTGGGACCTGAAGGGCAGCCTGGCCCCGGACGAGGCGGCCCGGACGATGTGGCTGTCCGTGCTGTACGCCGGCGGCGGTACGCACCTTCCGCCTTCGGTGTCGGCGGCGTTCGTGACCCTGATCGCGACCGGCGGCTGGCCGCCGGGAAAGGCCGGTCGGGACCTGGACGCGTTCTTCGCGAAGAACGGGCCGGCGTGGCACGTGTCCGAGGGCCGCAAGCTGGACATCCCGGTGCTGTTCGGGCAGGGGATCTCGGACAACCTGTTCAACCTCAACCAGGGGCTGGCGAACTTCGACCGTGCGCTGACCCCGAGTGCCCGGGCGGACTCGATCTTCGTCGGCTACAACGGCGGCCACACGCTGCCGAGCGTACTGCCGCCCGGGTTCGCGACGCCGGGTGACCCGTGTTCGGTCGCTCTGGGGTCGTCGAGCTTCTCCGGGCTCGCCCTGCGCTTCCTGTCCGCGAAGCTGCTCGGCACGCCGGCGGGCCTGTCCGGGTACGGCGCCTACCACCTGGCCACCGCGGACGGCCGTTGCCTCACGCAACAGAGTTTGACGGCGAACACCCGCTATCGGCTCGGCGAGGTCGCCACGCCGACGGGCGTCGGGCTGCCGGTGAACGTGAAGGTCGCCGCCGGGCCGCTGACGATCGCCGGCGTGCCCCGGGTCGATGCCCGCGTGTACACCGTGCTCCCGGATTCGGGTGTCTTCCTGGCGTTGAGCGTCGGCACGAGTCCTTTGACCGCGAAGGTCGTGCAGAACAACACGATGCCGTTGCGCGAGCAGCGGGTGGTGAAGGGGGAGCGCCGGTCGATCGAGCTGCCGGCGATCGCGGTCGACGTACCGGCGGGGAAGAACCTCTACCTCACCGTCACTCCGGTCGCCGACATGTACGCCGGCCAGCGCGGGCCGCTTCCTGGTGTGCTACTGCTGCGGGAGACGACGCTGCGCGTTCACCGCATCCTGTCGAGGTAGGTCTTGTAGACGCTCAGGAACGGCTCCTCGGTCGCGACCTGGGTCACCAGCCAGTCGCAGGTCGCCTGCGCGGTCTCGATCACGTCGGCCGGGTAGCCGTACCTCACCTGGTGCTCGGCGAACTCGTCCTCGTCGTCGACGATGACCGTCCCGTCGCGCTTCTTGATCACGTCCAGGTCGAGATCGACCATCGTGAACACGTCCTCGGCGAACTCGACCGGCGTGGTGATGTCGCAGTAGATCTCGGTCGACCGCGGCTCGTCGTTGAACAGCGCCGTGAACCACTGGTCCCGCGGGAACAGCTGCACATGGGCCTGCTGCTGCACGACCTCCGGTTCGTTGCCCCGCTGCGACACGGACAACGCCGCCGCCCCGAGCCAGACGCCGTACTCGTCCTCCCCGAGATGACGCATCCACTGGTGCCAGTGCAGCGCCTCGTCGTACTTCCGGTAGACGACCCTCACATCCCGCATGCCCGTCAACCTATCCCGCGACGGTGCCAGGGCACCTTACTGGGACCGCTGGCCGAGGACGCAGAACTCATTGCCTTCGGGATCGGCGAGCACGACCCACGACTGTTCGCCCTGACCGATGTCGACCCGCTGCGCGCCGTGTGCGAGCAGCCGGGCCACCTCGGCCTCCTGGTCGTCCGGCCGGAAGTCGAGATGCAGCCGGCTCTTGCTCTTCTTGGCCTCGTCGAGCCGGACGAAGTCCAGCCCCGGCATCCGATCGGGCGCCGGCCGGATCTCGTACTCGTCGTCCGACGAGTACACGACGACCCAGCCGAGCGCCTCGGCCCACCACTGCCCCAGGCTCGCCGGGTCGGCCGCGTGCACGATGACTTGTTCCCATTCCAGACCCACGCGCGAAGCCTAGACGCGCCGGCTCCAACAGGCAGCCGATTTACCCCGTTGCAACTTTCTGCAATCTCCACCGGACCTTTGGATCGCCGCGGCCGTCCCACCGACCGTCGTGAAGTCACCGCGCCGGCCGACGTGCCGGTGCACGAGCTAGCTGCTGAGGGTGCGGGTCAGGTCCAGGTAGGGCTTGTAGGCGGTGGTGAAGGGTTCTGTGGTGGTGATGTGGGCGGCTACCCAGGAGCAGGTGGCCCGGGCGGTGGCGATCACCTGTGGGGGGTAGTTGTAGCGGACCTGGTGGGTGACGAACTCGTCCTCGTCCATGACGCGAACTGTGCCGTCGCGCAGCAGGCGGATGTCGAGGTCGAGGTCGACGGTGGTGACGGTGTCGACGCCGAACTCGGCCGGCATGGTGATGTCGCAGTAGATCCGGGTGGCGTGCGGGTCGTCGTTGAACAGCGCGCTCCACCACTGCCCGTGCGGGAAGAGGCGGACCCGGTGGTGGTCGATGGTGGTCCAGCTGCCGTCGGCGCGCTGGCCCCGGGTGCCGGGGACCGAGCCCACCCACAGGCCGTGCTCGTCCTCGCCGAGGCGGACCGCTTCCACCAGGCGGTGCGGCTGCCCGTCGTACTTGCGGAACAGCGTCCTCACCATCTCCACGCGATCACCCTAGGTGAAGATCGAACAAACCGGGCACAGCCGGCATCCCAGAGTGTGAGATTGCCCCCAGGTCCGGTGCGAGTTCGGAAACCGGGACGCCGGGTGCATAGACTCAAGCATTCGAGGACGACCCGCGGGAGGAGCTCGATGCGCGTGCTGGAGACGGTCGGAGGGCCGGCGGACCTGAAGAAGCTGACCGGTCAGCAGCTCACCGATCTCGCGGCGGAGATCCGGGACGTGCTGGTCGAGACGGTGTCGCGGACCGGCGGCCACTTGGGCCCGAACCTGGGCATGGTCGAGATCACACTGGCGATGCACCGGGTGTTCGACTCGCCCCGCGACCGGCTCGTCTACGACACCGGCCACCAGACGTACGTGCACAAGCTGCTCACCGGGCGGGCGCCGCAGTTCGACACGCTCCGTCAGCAGGGCGGCCTGAGCGGGTATCCGAGCCGGGCCGAGTCCGAGCACGACCTGGTGGAGAACAGCCACGCCTCGACCGCGCTGTCGTACGCCGACGGCCTGGCCAAGGCGTACAAGCTCCGCAAGGAGGACCGGCACGTGGTCGCGCTGATCGGCGACGGCGGCCTGACCGGCGGCATGGCCTGGGAGGCGCTGAACAACATCGCCGCGGCCGAGGACCTCAAGCTCGTCATCATCGTCAACGACAACGGCCGCTCGTACAGCCCGACCGTCGGCGGCCTGGCCACGCACCTGACCAGCCTGCGCACGAACCCGCGATACGAGAAGATCCTCGACCTGATCAAGAAGAACCTCGGCCGGACGCCGTACGTCGGCCCGCCGATGTACGAGGTGCTCCACGGGGTGAAGAAGGGCCTGAAGGACGTGCTGGCCCCACAGGGCATGTTCGAGGACCTCGGCCTGAAGTACGTCGGTCCCGTCGACGGCCACGACCGGCAGGCGCTGGAGGACGCGCTCCGGAGCGCGAAGTCGTTCGGCGGCCCGGTGATCGTGCACGCGGTGACCAGGAAGGGCTTCGGGTACGCCGCGGCCGAGCAGGACGAGGAGGACAACTTCCACCAGGTCCGCCCGGCGAGCAAGCCGCGCGGCTGGACGGACGTGCTGTCCGACGAGCTCGTCCGGATCGGCCACCGCCGCCCGGACGTGGTCGCGATCACCGCGGCGATGCTGCACCCGACCGGCCTGGCGGCGTTCGCGCAGGAGTTCCCGGACCGGATCTTCGACGTCGGGATCGCCGAGCAGCACGCGGTGACGAGCGCGGCCGGCCTGGCGATGGGTGGCCTGCACCCGGTCGTCGGCCTGTACGCGACGTTCCTGAACCGGGCGTTCGACCAGCTGCTGATGGACGTCGCGCTGCACAAGTGCGGGGTCACCTTCGTGCTCGACCGCGCCGGTGTCACCGGTGACGACGGCGCCAGCCACAACGGCATGTGGGACATGTCGATCCTGCAGCTCGTGCCCGGCCTCCGGCTGGCCGCGCCGCGGGACGGCAAGCGGCTGGAGGAGCTGCTGAACGAGGCGGTCGACGTCCCGGACGCCCCGACCGTACTGCGGTACGCCAAGGGCGAGGTGTTCCCCGACATCGACGCGATCGAGCGGATCGGCGAGCTGGACGTGCTCGAGCGCACCGGTGACGACGTCCTGCTGGTCGGCATCGGCTCGATGGCGGCGACCGCGATGGAGGTGGCGCAGCGGCTGGAGGCGCAGGGGTTCGGGGTGACCGTCGTCGACCCGCGCTGGGTGAAGCCGGTCGCCCCGACGCTCGTCGAGCTGGCGGCGAAGTTCAAGTTCGTGGTCACCATCGAGGACAACGGCCGGGCCGGCGGCTGCGGGTCGATGATCGCCCAGGCGCTCCGCGACGCCGGGGTGACGACCCCGGTCCGCGACTTCGGCATCCCGCAGCAGTTCCTGGACCACGCCAAGCGTCCCGCCGTCCTGCAGGAGATCGGGCTGACCGGGCAGGAGCTGGCCCGGGACATCACCGAGCTGATCGCGCAGCACTCCGGTGACGCGCTCAGCGAGCCCGATCCGGCGAGCGGCCGGCCGGGCGGCGCCTGAGCCGGCCCCGATGACCGGGCCGGGGCGGCACTCGTCGCCCCCGAGACGCTCAGCTTCGTCGGGGAGGCGGCACGCCGCGGCCAAGGGGCCCCGGATCTGGCCGCTGCTGCTGTCCCTGATGCTCGTCACCGTAGCGGTCGCCGGTGGTCTCGCACTGCATCGGTCGAGCGACCGCGCCGGCGGCAACGGCCGGCCGGCGCCGAGTAGGCCGGCCATCGACCTGGCGGTCCGGGCCGCGGCCGTGGACCAGGTGCTTCGCAAGCGAGCGCAGGCGGTGCTGCAGGACGACCAGGCCGCGTTCCTCGCTGACATCGATCCGGGGAACAAGACCCTGGTCGCGCGGCAGCGCACTCTGTTCGCCAATCTGCGCCAGTTCGGGTTCGCCCGGCTCGCCTACGAGCAGTTGAGTCAGCAGTACGACGACGCCGTGACCCGCAAGCACGGCCCGTCGACGTACCTGGTCGCGATCGCGATGACGTACCAGATCCGCGGCATCGACGCCGTACCGGTGCGCACGATGCTCGGCTACACGTTCACCGAACGTCCCGGCGGCCGCTGGATGCTGATGTCCGACACCGACCTCGACAAACGCCTGCCGCGCGGCTCGCACCAGGAGGCCTGGGACACCGGCGACGTCCTGGTCAAGCGTGCGGCCCGGGTGCTGGTGGTCGTCGAGAATGGGCAGGACTCGCTCGCGAACAGTCTGCTCGGCAAGGCGAGCAGCGCGGTCAAGGCGGTCACGAAGAGCTGGCCGGGCGGCTGGAGCGGCGCCGGCGTGGTGATCGCGCTCGACGACAAGATCGTCCGCGGCGCCGACTACACCGCGCCGAAGAACGCCGAGGACGCGATCGCGATGGCGACCTGGGTCTACCGCACGCTGCCCGGTGAGGTCAGCGGCGCGGGGGAGCGGGCCGACTCCTACGTCGTCGTCAACCCGCGCAACCGGTCGAAGGTCGACGCCCGAACGCTGGCGCACGAGTTCACCCACGTCGCCACCGCGCCGTACGGCGCCTACGCACCGCGCTGGCTGGTCGAGGGCGCGGCGACGTACGTCGAGTTTCTGCCGATGGACGGCGCGGAGAACCTGGCGCTCGGCAAGTACACCCAGGAAGTGCGGACGAAGTACCTGGCCAAGGCGAAGAGCCTGCCGTCGGACGCAATGTTCTTCCAGACCTCCGACAGTTCGTACCCGTTGTCCTGGCTGGCCGTCGACTACCTCTTCGAACGCTTCGGCGGGACCGAGGTCGGCACGCTCTACCAGGAGCTGGCCGCCCTCGGGTCGACCCAGGCCGAGCGGGACCGGATCATGCTCGAGCACGTCGGCCTGACCGAAGCCGGGCTCTTCAAGGCGCTGAAGGCGGCCGCGGCCTAGAGCGCGCCGACGGCGTGTCGGTGGTGGAATCCGGGGAACCGAGTAGGGTAGCCGGGCTGCAACAGACGGGTACTCGGAGGATCGACCCGACGTGAGTGTGTCCACACCTAGCGCCGAGCCGCCAGGCGCTCAGGTACCGCCGCACGGCCCCCGCCGCTGGCTGGGGTTACTGGTGGCGGTGGCGCTGGTCTCCGGCGGGGTTCTGTACACCGTCGAAGACCGGGAGCGGGACGCCCGGGCCAGACCCAGTGCGACCGTGACCCTGCCCGGGGCGACCCAGGCCCCCAAACCGTCGAAGACGGCCGCCGCGATCGCCGCCCGCCGGGTCGCCATCGACACCATCCTGATTCGCCGGGCGCAGGCCGTGCAGACCGTCAACGAAGCACTCTTCCTCCAGGACGTCGACCCGGCCGACCGGGCGCTGCGGGCCGAGCAGAAGGTGCTGTTCGCCAACCTGGTCGAGATCGGCTTCACCGAGCTCGGCTACAGCCAGGCGGAGGAGCGATTCGACCCGGCGGTGGCCGAGTCGCACGGGCGGACGACGTACCTCGTCCGCATCCTGATGCGGTACCAGATCCCGAAGGTCGACCTCACCCCGGTGACCACCGAGCTCGGCTACACCTTCATCAACGTGCGCGGCCGCTGGGTGCTGACCGACGACGACGATCTCGACAAGGACCTCGGCCCGGGTGCGCACCAGGAGGCGTGGGACCTCGGCCGGATCGAGGTACTGCGTGGCCCGCGGGTGCTGGCCGTGGTCGAGAAGGGCGACACCGAACGCGGGCGCACGATCGTCAGCGAGGCGACCGAGGCCCTCGATCAGGTGACGACCTACTGGCCGCGGAGATGGCGGGGCTCGGTCTTCGTCATCGCGCTCGACGAGACCGACGTGCGCGACGCCCGGTTCGCCGACGAGGACATCGAGTCGGCCGCGAGCGCCGGCTCGACGTTCTCCTCCCTGCCCGGTCAGGACACCGCCGACGGCACCGTGGCCGGCGCGTACATCGTGATCAACCCGAACGAGCGCGACCGGGTGGACGAGATCCTGCTGGCGCACGAGATCACCCACGTGGCCACCGCCGACCTCGGCGGCTACGAGCCGCTGTGGCTGGCGGAGGGGGCGGCGGAGTACGTGTCGTGGCGGGGGATCGAGGCGGTGAGCGGGCCGGGCGAGGTCGGCAAGTGGGAGGAGGAAGTCATCGACGAGGCACTGCCCGCGCTGGCCGCGTTGCCGAGCGACGCCGGTTTCTACCAGAACAACGCCGACGTGTACGGCGTCAGCTGGCTCGCCGTGCGTTTCCTCGTGCAGCGCCTCGGACTCGCCAAGGTCGCGGAACTGTACGAGGACATGGCGAGGCACGGCATCGATCAGGCCTCCCGCGACCGCATCCTGCTCAGCCGCAGCGGGCTCACCGAGGCGACGTTGTGGACGTCACTCAAGTCCTATCGGCCGCGACGCTGAGTGGCAGTTTGACCTCGCCGTGTCAGAAGTGCAGTCTCGAATCGTTCCGTCCAGTACCAGGAGGCGCAGATGAGTCTGTTGCGGAAGAAGACGATCGAGCAGTCGATCGCGGACACCGACGAGCCGGAGTACCAGCTCAAGAAACGCCTCACCGCCGTCGACCTGACGGTCTTCGGGATCGGCGTCATCATCGGTGCCGGCATCTTCACCCTCACCGGCCGGGCGGCCAAGTCCTACGCCGGGCCGGGGATCGCGCTCTCGTTCGTCCTCGCCGCGGTCTGCTGCGCCCTGGCCGCGCTGTGCTACGCCGAGTTCTCGTCCACCGTGCCGGTGTCCGGGTCGGCGTACACGTTCTCGTACTTCACCCTCGGTGAGATCTTCGCCTGGATCATCGGGTGGGACCTGCTGCTCGAGCTGATGCTCGGGGCAAGCGTCGTGGCCCAGGGCTGGTCGACGTACGCCGCCCTGTTCCTCGAACAGATCGGGTTGGGCTGGCCCGAGTCGATCGGGCCGGACAGCAGCGTGAACGTGCTGGCGATGCTGCTGGTGCTCGTGCTGGCGACGCTGGCGACGGTCGGGATCAAGGAGTCGCTGCGGGTCAACCTGGCGCTGGTCGCGGTCAAGCTGTTCGTCGTGCTGTTCGTGATCGTGGCCGGCCTGTTCTACATCAAGGGCGAGAACCTGTCGCCGTTCATCCCGCCGAGCGCCCCGTCGGAGAGCGGTGACGTCACCATCACCACGCCGCTGTTCCAGGCGCTGTTCGGGTTCACCCCGTCGACGTTCGGGGTGATGGGCATCATCTCCGGTGCGTCCCTGGTGTTCTTCGCGTTCATCGGGTTCGACGTGGTCGCGACCACCGCCGAGGAGGCGAAGAATCCGCAGCGCGACCTGCCCCGGGGCATCATCGGCTCGCTGGCGATCTGCACCGTGCTCTACGTCCTGGTCTGCATCGTGATCACCGGCATGATCAACTACACCGACATCAACGACGAGGCGGCCCTGGCCGAGGCGTTCCGGTCGGTCGGCCGGCCGGGCTTCGCGACCCTGATCTCCGCCGGCGCGGTCGCCGGTCTGACCACGGTGGTGCTGACGCTGATGATCGGCGCTGCCCGGGTCGTGTTCGCGATGAGCCGCGACCACCTGATGCCGCGCCAGATCGGCAAGACCCACCCGAAGTGGGGTACGCCGTACCGGCTGACCATCGGGATCGGCCTGCTGGTCGCGCTCGTGGCCGGGGTCACCCCGATCGGCAAGCTCGAGGAGATGGTGAACATCGGCACGCTCGCCGCGTTCACCATGGTCTCGATCGCCGTGCCGCTGCTGCGCCGGCGCCGCCCGGACATCCAGCGGTCCTTCCGCGTGCCGTGGAACCCGGTGATCCCGATCCTGTCCGCGCTGATCTGCGTCTACCTGATGCTGAACCTGTCGCTGGAGACGTGGCTGCGGTTCGCGATCTGGATGGCGCTCGGCTTCGTCATCTACTTCGTCTACGGCTACCGCAAGAGCCGCGTCGGCCACGAGGAACGCACCGGCGAAAGCACGCGGGCCTAGGGCACGTCTCTCACCGCCTGCGTGCTGCGCGGCACCTGCTCGCGACTGCACGGAGTCGGGAGTCGTACCCCGATCCACTCCGTGGTCGGCTGGCGGTACGATCCGTCAGCCGACCACTTGAGGGGGACGAGATGAAGCACCCGCGACGCCTGCTCGCAGGTGTCGCCGCGCTGGCGCTGCTGGGGACGTCGGGCGTGGTCGCCGTACGCCTGCAGCAGGGCGGCTCGGCGGTCGGCAGCAGCGCCGCGGCGGTCAGGGCCACCGCCACGCCGGGGCAGCTCACCGACGCGCAGCAGGCGGCGCGCAGGACGGCTGTGGACGCGCTCCTCGCCAGGCGTGGCGCCGCGGTGCTGAACGGGGACCTGGAAGGGTTTCTCGCGATCGTCGATCCCACGCAGCCGGAGCTGGTCGCCCGGCAGAAGATGCTGTTCACCAACCTCCGCAAGTTCAAGTTCCATAGCCTGAAGTACTTCGTCGCCGACGAGCGGCCGTCGAAGGTGCTGATCACCAGGTACGGCGCGGGGATCTTCTCGACCCGGGTGATGATGCGGTACCAGCTCACCGGCCTGGACCGGAAGCCGGTACAGACCGACCTTGGCTACGCGTTCGTCGAGCGGGCCGGTAGCTGGGTCCTGGTGGACGACAGCGCGATCGAGGAGACGCTCAGTCCGGACGGGCACCGGCAGCCGTGGGACTTCCAGGAGATCGCGGTGATCAGGAGCGGCAAGGTGCTCGTGGTCGTCGACAACGGCGAGCAGGCACTCGGCCGGAAGATCGCCAAGGTGTCCCGAGGGGCGGTCGAAGGTGTCCAGCGGCACTGGCGGCGACCGTGGAGCGGTGCGGTGATGGTGGTCGCGATGTCGGAGCCACGGGTGATGGCGACGGTCTGGACCGCGGGCGGTGGACAGGGCTGGACCATCGCGGCGAAGGCGGTGTCGCTCTACGACGGCGACCCGTGGGCGCAGAAGTCGGTCCCGCCGGTGAGCAGCCGGATCGTGGTCAACCCGGCCGTCCGGTCGAAGCTCGACCAGGACCTGCTGGTGCACGAGATGACACATGTCGCGACCCTGCAGCTCGGGATCAGGACTCCGGTCTGGCTGGTCGAGGGGATCGCGGAGTACGTCCGGTGCGCGTCGATCGAGGACGATCCGCACTGGACGGTCGACCCGTACCGCAAGACGGTGCGGACCAAGTACCTGCCGTCGATGAAGGTGCTCCCGACGCAGGCGGAGTTCGACGCCGCCGGGGACAAGTCGTACGGGCAGAGTTGGTGGATCACGGCGTACCTGGTGGCGGAGCTGGAGGAGAAGGGCGTCGCCGCCCTCTACGCCGACCTGGCCCAGCACAACACCAGCCAGAAGAGGTACGCCGCGATCCTCCGGAAGCACACGGGAAAGACTGCGACCCAGCTGGTCGCGGCGGTGAAGAAGTTCGAGGGCTGATTCAGCGGGTGCCGGTGACGACCAGCATCTCGCAGGGGCCCGTGAAGCCCGTGGGGGTCTCGAATTGGGTCAACTGTTCGGTGATGTCCTGCCACGCGGCTGCCTTGGCGTCCTCGTCCAGGGTCGACAGCATCTGGTGGAGGGCACCGAACGACTCGCGTTCGAAGCGAACGCAGTCGGCGGCGGTGGGCAGCCGGAGGGGTGACGGCACGACCTCGACGGTGATGTCGCGGAAGCCGGCAGCGGCGAAAGCCTGCTCGGCAACGCCCGGGTTGCCCAGGCTGAACGGGCCGGGCTGGCCGGGAGCCGGCGGCGGGAGCTGAGCGCGACGGCGGATGATCCCGATCGGGATCGAGAAGAAGCCGTTGCGCTCCGGCGTCGAGTAGACCACCGCGGAGAACCGCCCGCCGGCCCGTAGCGCCCGG
>NZ_SMKR01000115.1 GCF_004348725.1 Kribbella turkmenica | reverse complement strand
GCTTGGCCCAGCCGGGGGAGGAGACGTTGAGGTGGACGTCGCCCGGCTGGAGGCCGATCCAGTACATGGTCGACAGGTGGCCGACCGGGTAGCTGACGTGGGTGTGCTCGACCAGCTTCGGCTGGCTCGTCGTGCCGGAGGTGAAGTACAGCAGCAGCGAGTCGTTCGCGGCGGTGTCCACCTCGGGGGCGGGACCGTCGTACCGCGCCGAGTCGTCGTAGTGCAGCCAGTCGTCGACCGGCTCGCCGACGGCGACCCGGAGGCAGTGGTCCGCGATCCCGGCGTACCGGCCGGTGCTGTCGCTGCCGGTGACCACGACGCGGACGCCGCCGCGCTCGATCCGGTCGGCCAGGTCGGCGTCGGTGAGCAGCGTGGTCGCGGGGATCATCACCGCGCCGGCGCGGATGCAGCCGAGCATGAGCTCCCACAGCGGGACGGTGTTGCCGAGCACGATGAGGACCCGGTCACCGGGTTTCATCCCGGCCCCGGTGAGCCACCCGGCCACCTGGCGGGACCGCTCGGCCAGCTCGGCGTAGGTGCGCGAGTTGACCTCGCCGTCCTCCTCGACGATGGTCAGCGCCGGGACCTCGGGCTGCTCGACCGCGAGCCCGTCGAACCAGTCGCGGGCCCAGTTGAACCGGTCGAAGCCCGGCCAGCTGAAGTCCCGGTACGCCGTCTCGTAGTCCTGCCGGTGGGCGACCAGGAAGTCCCGGGCCGCGCGGAACTCGCGGGTGACGTCCGAAGTGCTCTGCTCCGTCGACATGTCCCGCACATTACCCACCAGCGCGAGCACCGACCCGTCACCGCGAGTGGCGTGAGGATCAGCGAGCTCAGCCGGCGGACCGCGAACAGGACGACCAGCACGAGGGCGATCAGTGCGACCGAATTCATCACCCTCGGAGTGACTGGTTGAGTAGGCTGGCCGGGTGACGCCGCCGGATCACTATGACGCGCAGCCGCCCGCCGGTTATCCGGCAGAGTTCGAGGCGGACGTGGTACTGCGCGACGGCGCGACCGCCCATCTCCGGCCGATCACCGCGAACGACGCCGACCTGCTGGTGGCGTTCTACGCCCGGGTGTCCGAGCAGTCGAAGTACTACCGCTTCTTCGCCCCGTACCCGCAGTTGTCGGACCGGGACGTGGCCAGGTTCACACAGGTCGACTACCACGACCGGCTGGCGCTGATCGTCACCGTCGGCAACGAGATGATCGGCGTCGGGCGGTACGAGCGGACCGGCCGGCGGACCGCGGAGGTCGCGTTCCTGATCGAGGACGCGCACCAGGGCCGCGGTCTGGGCCAGTTGCTGCTCGAGCACCTCGCCCAGGCGGCCCGGGAGAACGGCATCACCCGGTTCGTCGCCGAGGTGCTGCCGGACAACCGCAAGATGATCACCGTCTTCACCGAGGCCGGCTACAAGGTCATGCGCGAGTTCGAGGACGGCGTGATCATGGTCGAGTTCGACATCGCGCCGACCGACACCTCGTTCGGTGTGATGCAGGCCCGCGAGCAGCGTTCCGAGGCGCTGTCGATCGCCCGGTTGCTGACCCCGTCGAGTGTCGCGGTGATCGGGGCGAGCCGGCGGGAGGGGACGATCGGCAACGCGCTGCTGCGCAACCTCCGCGACGGCGGGTTCACCGGCCGGCTGTACGCCGTGAACACCGACACCGAGGCGGACGAGATCGAAGGGGTGCCGGCGTACCCGACGATCAGCGACGTGGACGACACGGTCGATCTGGCCGTGGTCGCCGTCCGGGCCGAGATGGTGGCCGACGTGGTGGTGGACTGCGCGGCCAAGGGCGTGCGCGGTCTGGTCGTCGTGTCGAGCGGGTTCGCGGAGATCGGGGACGAGGGCCGCAAGCGGCAGCGGTACCTGACCGGCCTGGCCCGGTCGTACGGGATGCGGGTCATCGGGCCGAACGCGCTCGGGCTGATCAACACCGCCCCCGGGGTGTCGCTGAACGCCACCTTGTCGCCGCTGATGCCGAGCCGGGGCCGGGTCGCGTTCTTCTGCCAGTCCGGTGCGCTCGGGGTGCCGATCCTGGCCGACATGGTCGGCCGTGGCCTGGGCCTGTCGAGTTTCGTGTCGGCCGGGAACCGGGCCGATGTCTCCGGCAACGACCTGATGCAGTTCTGGTACTCGGACGAGTCGACCGAGGTCGTGCTGCTGTATCTGGAGTCGCTGGGCAACCCGCGCAAGTTCAGCCGGGTGTCGCGGCGGCTGGCCGGCCGCAAGCCGGTGGTCGCGCTGAAGTCCGGCCGGTCCACCCAGGGGGTGCCGCTCGGTCAGATGGTCCGCCGCAGCCAGTTGCCCGCAGCAACCATCGACTCGATGTTCCGGCAGAGCGGGCTGATCGGGGTGGACACCACCGGTGAGCTGTTCGACGTCGCCCAGCTGCTCGCCCACCAGCCGCTGCCGAAGGGCCGGCGGGTCGCTATCGTCAGCAACTCCGACGCATTGACCCTGCTCGCACTCGACACGATGGCCGGCTGCGGTCTGGACACGGCGGGGGAGCCACGCAACCTGAGCCCGGACGCGTCCGCCGAGGAGTTCGGTGTGGCGCTGTCCGAGGTGTTCGCCGACGACCGGGTGCACTCGGTCGTGGTCATCTACACACCGCCGGTCCAGTCGAACGGCGCCGAGGTCGCGCAGGTCCTGGCCGCTGCCGCCGCCGGCTCCGACAAGCCGGTGGTCTCGACCTTCCTGGCCTCTCGCAGCGTCCCCGAGGAGCTCCGGGTGCCGGACGCCGACGGCGGCGCGGCCCGTGGCTCGATTCCGTCGTTCCTGAACCCGCAGTACGCCGTCGGCGCGCTGGCCAAAGCGACGCAGTACGCCGAGTGGCGGCGTCAGTCGGACAGCAAGATCCCGGAACTGCCGGACATCGACACCCGTGGAGCGGAGGACTTCGTCGCCGAGTACCTGCAACGCCACCCGAACGGCGCCGACCTGGACGACGCGGACCGGCAGCTGCTGCTCAGCTTCTACGGCCTCTCAGTGCTGCCGTCCTTCCCGGTGCTGAGCGCGGACGAGGCGGTGCAGCGGGCCGCGGACCTCGGCTTCGAGGTGATCCTGAAGGCGACCGCCGAGCAGTGGCGGATGCGTCCGGACCTGGCCGACATCTGGCGGCACATCCACGACGAGGACGACATGCGCGAGGCCTGGGCCGAGATGACCCGGACCTTCGGGGTGGCGGCGGACCCGGCCCGCGCGCAGTTCGTCGTCCAGAAGATGGCGCCGCCGGGCGTGCCGGTGGTCATCTCGGCGCTGGAGGACGTGTCGTTCGGGCCGGTGGTGTCGTTCGGCCTGTCCGGGGTCGCGACCGACCTGCTCGGCGACCGCTCGTACCGGATGCCACCGCTGACGACGCGCGACGCCGCGGAGATGGTCCGCGAGGTGCGGGCGGCACCGCTGCTCTACGGCTACCGCGGCAGCGACCCGGTGGACATCTCCGCGATCGAGAACCTGCTGCACCGGGTGTCCCGGCTGACCCTGGACCTCGAGGAGGTCGTCCGGCTCGACCTCCGCTCCGTCCTGGTCGGTGCCACCGGTGCGACAGTGCTGGACACCTCGATCCGGATCGCCCCGAACGAGAAGCCGCGGCAGGACGCTCCGGCCCGCCGCCTCACCTGACGTAGACGTTGTCCGCGCGGCTCAGCAGGCGGGCGTCGACCAGTTCGCGGCGGAGGGCGGCGTGGTCGGGGTGCCAGCGGTGGAGGACCTCGTTCACCTCGGCCTCGGGGTAGCTGCGGCCGGGCTCGAAGCTCGCGACGATGTGCTCCAGCACGACCCGGAACTTCGCCGGGACGGTCGGGAAGTGCGTCAGCCGGCCCTCGCGGATGAACGACCTGAGCACCGCGTCGCGGTCCGGATCCGGATCCAGCGGCTCGCGCTCCGGCCGGCCTTCCCGAACGGCGTCCTTGAACGCCGCCTCGTCGGCCCGCAGACCGTCGCGGCCGTCGACGATCAGCCCGCCCTTGGCCAGTCGCTGCAGAGCCTTGGCGATCGCCGGCGCCGGCAGTCCGGTGCCGGCGGCAACCTGCTCGGGAGTGGCGGCGCCGAGGACGACCGCGGAGTACGTCCGGAGTCTCGACGGTTCGGCGAGCAGACCACAGAGCAGATCGGCGTTCATGCGTTCCACGGTAGTGTCTGCCGCAACCAGATTTCCCCGGGATGCTAGAACGGGCGCATGACGATGAAGCCCGGTCCGCACAACGCGATCACCGACGTTCCCGGGGTGCTGGTCGGCCAGGTCGAGCGCGTCGATCCGCCGTACCTGACCGGGACGACGGTCGTGCACGTGCCCGGTACGGCGGTGGCCGGGGTGGACGTCCGCGGCGGTGCACCGGGGACGCGGGAGACCGATCTGCTCGATCCGGTGAACTCCAACCCGGGGGCGAACGCGGTCGTGCTGACCGGCGGCAGCGCGTACGGACTCGACACCGCCGGGAGCGTGCTGCGCTGGCTGGAGGAGCGTGCGCAGGGCGTGCGCGTCGGGCCGGGGGAGCGCGACGTCGTACCGATCGTGCCGACCGCGGTGATCTTCGACCTCGGCCGCGGCGGCGACTTCACCGCCCGGCCGGAGCCGTCCTGGGGAGCCGACGCGATCGCCGCGGCGACCGACGGACCTGTTGCCCTCGGCAACCACGGTGCCGGGGCGGGCGCCCGGGCCCGGTCGCTCAAGGGTGGCGTCGGCTCGGCCAGCGTCCGCCTCGAGGACGGGACGACGGTCGGCGCGCTGGTGGTCGTGAACGCGGCCGGCTCGGCCGTCGACGCCGGCGGCCGGTTGTACGGCGCCCGCTCCGGACTCGGCGACGAGTTCGCCCACCTGCGGACGCCGACCGACCGGCCGGAGCTGATCACGCCGGGCCGCACCCTGATCCCCGGCCCGGCCATGAACACCGTGATCGCGGTGGTCGCCACCGACCTGCCGCTGGACAAGGCGGCGACCCGGCGGATGGCGATGGTCGCCCACGACGGGCTGGCCCGGGCGATCGACCCGATCCACACGCTGGTCGACGGGGACAGCGTCTTCGCACTCTCGACCGCGAGCGGCGAGCCGAGGCTGAGCGTGACCGACCCGACCGCACTCGGACAGCTCGAGACGGTCTACGCGGCCGGCGCCCGGACGCTGTCCCGCGCGGTCGTGCACGCGATGCTGGCCGCCGAGACCGTCGACACCCCGGCCGGCCCGATCCTGAGCTACCGCGACGCCTACCCGTCAGCCTTCCGGATCGCCTGACGTACGACCGCGGTACTACGCGACCGCGACGAAGGACACCGGAAGGCGAGCCGGAGACCGGTCCGCGGGCGGACGATCCGCGCGCCGGAGCGCGGGAGGCTCGGCACCATGAGCTTCCAGAGTCCCCACCTCACCCAGCAACAGGTCGTCCTCAGCGGTCACGGCCTGGTCAAGTACTACGGCGACGTCGTCGGCCTGGCCGGTGTCGACGTCGCCGTCCGGTCCGGCGAGGCACTCGCCGTGATGGGTCCCAGCGGCAACGGCAAGACCACGCTGCTGCACGTGCTGGCCGGCATCCTCTTCCCGGACCAGGGCGAGGTCTGGCTGGCCGGCCAGCGGGTCGACCAGCTGAGCGACGCCGCCCGGACCGTGCTGCGACGGCGCCGGCTCGGCTTCGTCTTCCAGGACAACCAGTTGCTCGCCGAACTGCCGGCCGACGAGAACGTCGCCCTGCCACTGATGGTCGACGGTGTCAGCCGCCGGGACGCGCTCGGCCGCGCCCGGCTGATGCTCGCCCAGGTCGGACTGTCCGCGGAGGCCGCGCGCCGGCCGGGAGAGCTGTCCGGCGGCCAGGCACAACGCGTCGCGATCGCCCGCGCGCTGGTCGGGGAGCCGCAGGCCGTCTTCGCCGACGAACCCACCGGCGCGCTCGACGCGGCGACCGGCGCCCAGGTCATCGACCTGCTCGTCGGTGCCGCCACGCACCGGGGTGCCGCGGTGGTCGTCGTCACGCACGACAACGCTGTCGCCGCCCGGTGTCATCGGGTGCTGCGGATCGTCGACGGCCGCGTGAGCGAGTCGCAGGGCGCCGGCCGATGAGCCCGATGACTGACCTCGGACTGCGGTTCGTGCGCCGTCCCGGCCCCGGCGGCCGCGCCGCCAACCTGGCCGCGCTCGGCGCGACCGCGGTCGTCGCACTCCTGGTCACCTTCCTGATCGCCGGATCGCTCGGCCTGTTCCATCGCTCCGACCGGATCGGCTGGCGCAGCGGCGACAAGGCGGATCCGGCCACCGCGATCGGAGCGATCGTTCAGGAGGACGGCCTGCGGGTCGACGGCCTGCCGATGCTCCGGGTGGACCTCGCCACGCTGCGGCCGAACGAGCTTCCGCCGCCACCCGGCCTCGACCACACCCCGAAGCCGGGGGAAATCTTCGTCTCGCCCGCTCTCGCCGACCGCTGGTCCAGCCTGAGCAAGCAGTACGGCGTCGAGCAGCCGACCGGAGTGATCAGCGACAAGGGTCTGTCGTCGCCAGAAGAGCTGGTGCTCATCCGTGGTGTCGCACCAGGTGCCGTGGGGGAGCACCCGCAGTACGTGAACAGCTGGCACGAGGACCTGATGGACAGCCGAATGCTCGGCCTGCTGATGGCAGTTGCCCTGGGCATCACTCTCGTGCTGTTTCCTTTGCTCAGCCTGGTCGGTCAGGCGGCTGGAGTGGCAGCCAAGCGTCGTGAGCACCGGTTGGCCGCGCTACGGCTCGCTGGGGCGACCAGGACCCAGGTACTCGGGCTGAGCGCGGTCGAGCAGGCAGTGCTCGGCGTAGCCGGCGCGGTCGTCGGCCTGGTCGGCTACACGGCTCTCACCCCGCTGATCGCGCGGATCCCACTCGGCGGCGGGCGGTGGTTCGTCTCGGACATCACGGTGAACTGGTGGACCGTCCTGATCGTGTTGGCCGCCGTCCCCGTGCTGTCGGTGATCAGCGCGCTCATCGGGCTCGGGCGGGTCAGCATCACCCCATTGGGCGTCGTCCGTGGGCAGACCCGGAAGGCGACCAGTGCGCTGCGGCTGGGGCTGTTGATTCTCGGCCCGGTCGTCCTGGGGTACTACGGCATGCAGACCGGCCTGCTTCCCGTGCTGATCGGGGTCGGTCTGGCCGCGCTCGGCGTACGGATCATCGGGCCCTGGGCAGTGCAGGTGATCGGCCGGATCCTGGCGAACCTGGCCAACGGACCGGTGACGCTGCTGGCCGGACGGCGACTGGTGGACGACCCGAAGGGTGCCTTCCGCCCGGTGGCCGCGCTGGTGCTGAGTGGCTTCGTCACCGGATTCATGTCGGTGTTCATGCCGGGGGAGAACGAGGATCCGACGTACCAGGACCTGCGGATCGGTGTGGTGCTCCTGCTCGGCCTGGTGTTCCTGACGGTCGCCGCCTCGACCGCGGCCGGAGCGGTCGGTACGGCGCTGGACCAGGCTGCGCCCGCCCGCGCCCTCCGCCGGTCCGGGGTGCCGCTGTCGGTGATCGAGCGGTCGGCCCGGCTGGTGGCCGTCGTCCCGGTGATCGGCGTCGGACTGCCGGTGGTCGGGTTCGGGGCGTTCTGCGGGCTCGTGCTGAGCGGTGGGCGAATCGTCACCGAAGGCGCTTCGGGCCTTCTGGTGCTGATCGGCCAGGTGGTCGCCGGCCTCGTCCTGGTCGCGGTCGCGGGGGCCGCCGGCGCGCCGGTGTTGCGGAAGGCAAGTGCGAACTGATCGCGGTTGTCCACAAGGGGGAGCCGCGCCGGGACCGGGCCGTGTAAGGATGAGGGCATGCGTGACGTGAATGTGCCGGAGCTCGCAGACGTCTCCTCCGCCCTCCGCGAGGCGATCGATCGGTGCGGCTACTACCCCGACGTCGTGACCGATTCGCTCGCGGTGGCGATCGCGGGCGAACCGATCCGCGCGTTCGTGCTGCAGCACGAGCCGACGTTCGACCGGGACGAGGTCCGGCGGCACATCACCATCCTGGCGCTGACCCCGACCCGGCTGATCGTGGGGCACACCGACGAGCACGCGGCCGACGAGCTGATCCGGGCGCCGTACGCGTCGACCTCGACCGAGGCGATCCCGCTGCACCGGGTGAACGCGGTCGTGGTCAACCGGGTGGTGCCGAACCCGGCCGGCTACGCCTCGGCCAAGTCCGACCCGGCGGTGGCCGGCGGCGGCGAGGTCGTGCTGACCATCGGCTGGGGGATGGTGAACCGGATCGACCTCGAGCCGGCCGTCTGCGCCGACCCGAACTGCGAGGCCGACCACGGCTACACCGGCTCGGTCGCCGCCGACGACATCTCACTGCGGATCAGCGCTGCGGCGGACGGCCCGGCCGGGATCCAGCAGGTGCTCGACTTCGCCCAGGCGCTGTCGTTCGCCACCAGCCGGTAGTGGCGATGTCCACGCCGGTCAGCCCGCAGTACGGCGGTGGGGCCCTGGCCGACGTGCTGCCGTCGGTCGCCGGTGCGCTGTCGGTGCCCCAGGAGCAGAACGTCCTCGGCCTGCCCCCCGCGCCGCGGTACGCCGTACTGCTGTTCGACGGACTGGGGTGGAACCTGCTCCGCCGGAACGCCGACGTCGCGCCGTACCTGTCGTCACTGCTGCCGACCGGTCGCAGCCTGACTGCCGGGGTTCCTTCGACCACCGCGGTGAGCCTCACGAGCCTGGGCACAGGTCTGCCACCGGGCGCCCACGGAATCGTCGGCTACACCTCGATCGTGCCGGAATCCGGCGCACTGCTGAACGCACTGCAGTGGGACGCGCCGGTCGACCCGCGGCGCTGGCAGCCGCACGGCACCGTCTTCGACCGGATCGCCGCCGCCGGCGTCGCCACGCGCAACGTGAGCAAGGCCCGCTTCGACACGTCCGGCCTGACCGCCGCCGCGTTCCGGGGAAGTGCGCACCGCGGCGCGGACACGGTCGAGGACCGGCTGGACGCGACCCGGTTCGCCATCCGCGAGGGCAGGTCGTCGCTGGTCTACGTCTACGACTCCCAGCTCGACTACACCGGCCACAACGAAGGCTCGGACTCGCAGCAGTGGCTCAAGGAGCTGGCCGCGGCCGACCTGTTCGCCCAGCAGATCCGGTCGGCGATGCCGCGGGACGCCGTCCTGCTCGTGGTCGCGGACCACGGGATGATCGACGTCCCCCGGACGGGCCGGATCGACCTGGACGAGGAGCCCGCGCTACTCGACGGGATCCGGCTGATCGGCGGCGAGTCCCGCTTCCGGCACCTGTACTGCGTTCCCGGCGCCGAAGCCGACGTCCTCGCGACGTACCAAGAGCGCCTCGGCGACGACGCGCTGGTGCTCAGCCGCGACGACGCCGTGGCACTCGGCTGGTTCGGTGGCGTGGAGGATCGGGTCACCCCGCGACTGGGTGACGTGCTGGTTGCCGCGCTCGGGCCAGTCGCGCTCGTGGCCAGCCGCCGCTTCCCGAAGGAGGCCGACCTGATCGGCCTGCACGGCTCGCTGACCGACGACGAGATGGCGATCCCGCTGCTCGTCGACCCGGGTCTCTAGAAGCTCCAGACGTTCCAGAAGAAGCTGGCCTGCGAGGTCTTGGCCTCGCCGTCTCGCGCGATCACAGTCACCTTGTAGCGCCCGGAGCCCGGCGTCAGCACGCCGGTGATCCAGCCGCGCTCGGCGTCGATGCTCAGCCCCGGAGGCAGCCCGGTGGCCGAGTAGCTGATCTCGCCGGTCCCGCCGGAGCCCTTCAGCAGCAGCGGGATCGCCGGTGCGCCGCCGAAGCCGAGCTGGTCCGACGGCTTGGTGATCGAGACCGCGCCGTTCGGCTGCGCGGCGGCCACGCCCACCGCCTCGGCCGCGTCGACCATGCCCTCGCCGTAGTACGAGTTGTTCGCCTGGCTGCCGGTGCACTCACCCGACGCGCCGGGCGGGCAGGCCAGGTCGTTGGCCTGCCGGGCGAGCTCGCCCCGGACCTGGGCGGTCGTCAGCCTCGGATTCACGCTGCGCAGCAGGGCGGCGACACCGGCGACGTGCGGAGAGGCCATCGACGTACCGCTCATCGACTCGTAGCCGCCGCCGGGGACGGTCGAGTAGACGCTCTCGCCGGGCGCGGCCACGCTGATCTTGCTGTCGCCGAAGTTGGAGAACCGCGACTTCGCGCCGGCCGCGTCCACGGACGCGACCACGACGACGTTCGGCAGCTCGGTGGGCAGGCTCAGGCAGTCGTTGGTGACCGTGCGCGGCCCGGGGGTCGAGTCGTTCGGGCTCGAGTCGTCGTCGGTCTTGTCGGCCAGGTCGTAGTCCTCGTTGCCGGCCGCGGCGACGTTCACGACGCCCTTCGAGTCCGAGTACGCGACCGAGCGCCGGACCGCCTCGGCGATGGCGTCCTGGTCGGGGTCCGACGGGCACAGGAACAGCCACGGGTCGACGTAGTAGCTGTTGTTGGTGATCGAGACGCCCTTGTCGGCGGCGAACATGAACGCACACACCGTGTTCTCCGGGAAGAACAGCTGGCTGTCGGCCTCGGCGACCCGGATCGAGGAGATCTTGACCCCCGGCGCAACGCCGATCATGCCGGCGCCGTTGCGGGCGGCCGCGATCGTGCCGGCGACGTGGGTGCCGTGCTCGCCGACCGGACGCCAGGCACCGGGCCGGGTGTCGGCCTTGCCGTAGGCGCAGGACGCCGACCGGGTGGCGTCGAAGTTCCCCTTCAGGTCCGGGTGCTGGTCGTCGACGCCGGTGTCGAGCACGCCGACCGTGATCGTCCTGGCACCCGGGTTCTTGTCCCAGGCGCGGTTCGCGCCGATCGCGGCCATGTCCGGCCGGCCGGTCTCCGGTGTGCTGCTCGGGACCTGCGGGACCTGCTCGGGGATCGCCGGGGAACCGACGTCGGCCGGCAGGTCGGAGGTCCGGGTCGCGCCGGCCTTCTGGACGCCGTCGACGCCGCGCATCCTGCCGGCGAAGTCGGCCGCGTCGGAGTGCGCCACGATCACGCCGATCGCGTCGTAGGCCGCGTAGACGCTGCCACCGTTCGCGCCGATCGCGCCGGTGACCTTGCCGGTCTGCTTCGGCTCGGTGATCACGAAGTACGCCCGCAGTCCCGCCTCCGCCTGACCCGGTACCGCGGCCTGGACCGGAACGGCGGCCGCCGGGACGGTGGCGGTCACGGTCGTCAGGCAGGCCGCGAGGAGCAGGACCAGAGCTTTGTGCACGATCCATTCAAACCGGACCGGGGCCCAGAACCCAAGCCGACGCCCGCGTTCGGTACCGACCTGGTACGACGCGCCACCCCGGCGTGCGCGGTGGTCCGCCGACTTGGCAGGATGAACGCCCGTGGCTGAGCTGCTCTACTTCACCGGGACCATGGACTGCGGCAAGTCCACGCTGGCCCTGCAGATGGACCACAACCACAGGGCCCGGGGCCGGAGCGGCCGCATCTTCACCAGCCACGACCGGGCCGGCGAGTCGGTGCTGTCGTCACGGCTCGGGCTGGCGGCCCGGGCGATCGAGGTCCGGCCCGAGTTCGACTTCTGGGAGTACGTCGTCGGCGAGCTGACCCACGGCGGCCGGATCGACTACGTGGTCTGCGACGAGGCGCAGTTCTACAGCGCGCTGCAGATCGAGCAGCTGGCCCGGCTGGTCGACGAGCTGCAGATCGACGTGTTCGCGTTCGGCATCCTGACCGACTTCCGGGCCACCCTGTTCCCCGGGTCGGCCCGGCTGGTGGAGCTCGCCGACCGGATGGAGCTGCTCCAGGTCGAGGCGTTGTGCTGGTGCGGTGAACGGGCCACGCACAACGCCCGTACGATCGGTGGGGAGATGGTGACCGAGGGCGAGCAGCTGGTGGTGGGCGACATCGTGACGGACGACCACGAGGTCGCGTACGAGGTGCTGTGCCGCCGGCACCACCGGCGCCGGTTGACCCAGGCACGCGCCCGCGCAACCCTGTCACCCGAGGTTCTGCCATTCGGAGGAAACGCGTCATGAGCCCACTGATCACGGTCGACGAGCTGCGGTCGATCGCGCAGCGTCCGGTACTGATCGACGTCACCTGGAGCCTCACCGGCCCGCCCGGCCGGGAGGCGTACGACGCCGGCCACCTCCCCGGCGCGCACTTCGTCGACCTGGACACCGAGCTCGCCGGTCCGCCCGGTTCCGGCGGCCGTCATCCGTTGCCAGCAGCAACCACCGTGACCGCCGCGCTGCGCCGGGCCGGCGTCGGCCCGAGCACGCCGGTGGTCGTCTACGACGCGGCAGACTCGACGGCGTCCGCCCGCGCGTGGTGGATCTTCCGGTACTTCGGTGTCCGCGACGTGCGTGTGCTCGACGGCGGACTCGCGGCCTGGCAGGCGGCCGGGGGAGAGGTGGCCACCGACGTGCCGCCGGACGGGGACGGGTCGTTCATCGCGACCGCGGGTCACCTCCCGCTGCTGACCGCCGACAGCGCGGCCGACGTGGCCGCGGCCGGGGTGCTGCTGGACGCGCGGGCCCCGGAGCGCTTCGCCGGTGAGGTCGAGCCGATGGATCCGGTCGCCGGCCACATCCCGGGCGCGGTGAACGCGCCGACCACGGCCAATGTGGACACGAGCGGACGCTTCCTCCCGGCCGACGAGCTCCGGGAACGCTTCGAGAAACTCGGGGTCAACGGCTCGAGCCAGGTCGGCGTGTACTGCGGATCCGGTGTCACCGCCGCCCACGAGGCGCTCGCCCTCGAGGTCAGCGGCATCCCCGCGACGGTCTACGTCGGCTCGTGGTCGGAGTGGATCACCGACCCGTCCCGCCCGGTGGCGACCGGAAAGGACTGACCCCGCCTTTTCGGCGGTGGTGGAAAGGGTCAGGGCCGGCCTTGACTCGACGGCACGGTCGCGAGAAGGTCGTGAGAAATCGATTTCCGCATTCGTGAGTTCCATCCGCCCCTGGGAGTCACCATGAAACGATCCACGTTCCTCCGCGCGGCGCTCGGTGCCGGTGTGGTCGCCGCCGTACCGGCTCCGCCCGCGCTGGCGGAACCTCAGGCCGTCCTGACGAACAAGGTGGCCGACCTGACCGGCCCGGGACTGACCGACCGGTTCCGGATGGCGGCGACCGACCTCGGGATCCCGGCGCGGACGCCGGACGGCCGGATGCTCTTCGTGTTCGGCGACACCTTCGAGGAGCCCAGGGTCGGCGGCGGCTGGTGGCGGTCACCGGTGGCGCTGTGGTCGACCACGACGGACCTGAACAGCGCAGTGAAGTGGTCCGGCGCGGTCGGTGGCGCGGCCGCTCAGCAGTTGTGGGACTACCAGCACGACAACCCGGTGTTCTCCACCGTCCTGCCGTCGGACGTGATCACCATCGGCGGGTCGATGTACCTGCACGTGATGGTGAACAAGGGCCTCGGCAACGTGGTGTGGACCGAGATCTGGCGCAGCGACAACTCGGGAGCGAGCTGGTACCACACCGGCGCGAAGTTCGACCCGGACATCGACGGCGGGATGTTCCAGTGCCTGAGCTGGGGCGAGGGCAACGACGGGTACGTGTACGTCTACTCGACCGGCTTCCAGCGCGACAAGCCGATCATCCTGAAGCGGGTCCGCAGCAACCAGATCGCGAACCCGGCGGCGTACGAGCCGTGGGGGTACCGCGACGGCGTCTGGGCCTGGGGCAACCCGGCGACCCCGATCCTGACCGGCAGCTTCGGCGAGCTCTGCCTCCGGCCGCTCGGCGGCAAGTGGGTGCTCACCTGGTTCAACGCCGGCGACTACCGGATCGACGGCATCATCATGGACACGCCGACGTCCAACCTCTACACGGCGTACCGGCAGACCCTGATCTACGGCGGTGCCTGGGGCAACGAGGACGACAACCACGTGGCCCAGCTGTACGGCGGGTACATCATTCCCGGCTCCACGCTCGGCGACCTGCACCTGTCGGTCAGCCAGTGGAAGACCGACGCCGGCTGGCCGTACCGCGTCATGCAGTTCCGCATCCGCAACTTCGGCTAGCGCTCGAGCACCATGGTGTCGGAGGTCTCGACAGTGCCCACCTTCTCGAAACCGAGCGACCGGTAGAGGTTCGCCGCCGGGTTGGCCGGGTCGACACTGAGGCTGAGCCGCTGGTACGGCGACGTCCGGATGAGCTCGGTCATCACCGCGCGGGCAATGCCCTGCCGGCGGAACGCGGGCGAGACGCCGAGCGACAGCTCGGGAACGTCGTCGGCGACGTAGCCGTAACCCGCCCGGTCGGCGGTCAGGAGCCGCGCCCAGGCGGCTCCGGCCGGCGTGCCGTCGACCTCCGCGATCACCCCGAAGTCGGTCGGCCGTGGCCAGTCCGCGACGTACCGCCAGGCTTTGTCCTCAGCCCGCAGCTTGTCGGGCGTGAACACGGGCGTCCCGTCCCAGTTGTACGCCTCCAGCAACATCTCGGTCAGGAAGGCGAAGTCGTCGGCGGTCGCGGCTCGGAGCAACATGCCTGCCATCCTCGCGGACCGCGGAGCGTCGCTCTACCGGATTTCCACGAGATCGATGGCAGCCATTGAGAAAGTAACACGCTTGGTTTAACTTACTCAGAACTTGGCCGGTGTGTGGATCGGAGCATGCCGGCGGCATCCGGAAACCCGAGGAGTTCCGATGACGAGAGTGAGCAGGTGGGGCGCCAGGCTGGGGCTGGCAGGGCTGGTGCTCGCGGCCGCCGGTTGTGCGGATGGTACGACGCCGTCCACCGACGCCGGCGGAGCGGTCGACGAGAAGGCGCCGGTGACGATCACGATCGGGGATCGCCCGACCCCGGACAAGCCGAACGACATCGCCGCGTTCGAGCGCAACATCAAGGAGTTCATGGACGCCCACCCGAACATCACGGTGAAGTCGACCGAGACCAAATGGGACGCGCAGACCTTCCAGGCTCAGGTGGCTGGTGGCTCGCTTCCGACGGTGATGAACATCAGCTTCACCGAGCCGGCCAACATGATCCCGAACAAGCAGTTGCCGGACATCACCGACGAGCTGAAGCTGGTCGACCTGACCAAGGACCTCAACCCGGACGTGCTGAAGATCGTCCAGGACGGCGACGGCCGGATCTACGGCGTGCCGATCGACGTGTTCTCGGTCGGGTTGGCCTACAACCGGGCGCTGTTCCAGCAGGCGGGACTGGACCCGGACAAGCCGCCGACGACCTGGGACGAGGTCCGGCAGTACGCCCGGCAGATCACCGAGAAGACCGGCAAGGCCGGCTACGCACAGCTGACCAAGGACAACACCGGCGGCTGGATGCTGACCACGATGACGTACAGCATGGGCGGCTCGGTGCAGAGCCAGGACGGGACGAAGAGCACCTTCGACGACGCGCCGGCCAAGAAGGCGCTGCAGTTGCTGAAGGACATGCGCTGGTCCGACAACACGATGGGCAGCAACTTCCTCTACAACCAGGAGGAGATCCGGCAGGACTTCGCGGCCGGCAAGATCGGCATGGTCCTGCAGGCGCCGGACGCGTACGACATGTGCGTGAAGAACTTCGGCATGAAGCCGGCCGACTACGGCCACGGCGCGCTGCCGCAGGACGGCGGGCCGCACGGCACGCTGACCGGTGGGTCGATCAAGATGATCAACCCGAAGGCGTCGACGAACGAGATCGTCGCCGCACTCAAGTGGATCAAGTCGCAGGAGTTCGACAAGTACACCAACGAGCAGCTCGCGGTGCAGAACGCGAAGGACTCGATCGCCGACAGGGGCTTCGTCGGCCGGCCCGGCATCACTCCACTGAGCCAGGAGACCTACGACCGCTACAACACGTGGCGCGAGCCGTACAACAACGTCCCGGTCGAGCAGTTCGAGGGCTACGTCGAGTCGACCAGGACGCTGAAGCTGCTGCCCGAACCGGCGAACAAGGCACAGGAGGTCTACGCGCTGCTCGACCCGGTCGTGCAACAGGTGCTGACCAAGAAGGACGCGGACATCGACAAGCTGCTGACCGACGCCGCATCGAAGATCGACGCCCGCCTGGCCCGGTAGCACATGTCCCTCCTGCGTACGCCGCAGTCCGGCCGGAGCGGCATCCGGTCATTGGCCACCTGGTACCGCTCCGGCGGACTCAGCGCCATCGTCTTCGCGCTGCCGCTGGTGCTGACATTCCTGTACTTCTCCTGGAGCCCGATCGTCCGTGGCCTGGTGCTCAGCTTCCAGAAGAACAATCTGGTCACCACGCCGGAATGGGTCGGCCTGGCGAACTTCAGTTACGTGCTGACCGACCCGCAACTCCCGCAGGCGACGGTCAACACGCTGTACTTCGCCCTGCTGGCCCTGATCTTCGGCTTCCCGGTCCCGCTGTTCCTGGCGGTGTTCATCAGTGAACTGCGCAGCGCCGGCTGGCTGTACAACGTGATCTCCTACCTGCCGGCCGTGGTCCCGCCGGTGGCGGCGATCCTGCTGTGGAAGTTCTTCTACGACCCGAGCGGTGCCGGCGTCTTCAACTCGATCCTCGGCTGGTTCGGCCTCGGACCGTTCGCCTGGCTGAACTCGCCGGACCTGGCGATGCCGGCGATCGTGCTTGAGGCGACCTGGGCCGGCGCCGGCGCGACCTCGATCATCTACCTGGCCGCGCTGACCGGCGTACGGACCGAACTGTACGAGGCGGCCGAGCTCGACGGCGCCGGGATCTGGAAGCGGGTCTGGCACGTCACGCTGCCGCAGATCCGCGGAATCATCCTGATCATGATGCTGCTGCAGCTGATCGGGACGTTCCAGGTGTTCACCGAGCCGTTCCTGTTCACCGGCGGCGGCCCGGACAACGCGACCACCACGATCCTGCTGCTGATCTACCGGTACGCGTTCATCAACGGCGACTTCGGCGCGGCCACCGCGCTCAGCGTGCTGCTGGCGGGGGTGCTGTGCGTGCTGTCCGTCGTCTACCACTTGCTGACCAGGCGCTGGAGCATCACATGACTGACGAACGCGGAATCATCTCCGTCGCCGACCGCAAGCGGCCATTGGTCCGCCACGGCCTGCCCGCGATCCAGGTGCTGCTGTTCGTCGGAGTCGTGATCGCCGGAGTCGGCCCGTTGCTGTGGCTGCTCAAGTCGGGACTGTCCACCAGCCAGGACATCCTCCGCGGCCCGATGCAGCTGTGGCCGTCCGGGATCCAGTGGCAGAACATCCCGGACGCCTGGACCCGCGTCCAGATCGGCTCGTACCTCGGCAACACCGCGATCATCGCGATCGGCTCGCTGCTGTCCACGCTGTTCGTCTGTACGACGGGCGCCTTCGTGCTGAGCGTGCTCCGGCCGAAGTGGGGACCGGTGGTGACCGGCGCCGTACTGGCGACGCTGTTCCTGCCCGGCGTGATCTCGCTGGTCCCGCTGTACCTGACCATCCTGAAGATGCCCGTGCTCGGGTTCAACCTGCAGAACACCTTCTGGGCGGTCTGGCTGCCGCAGGCGGCCGGCGCGTTCAACATCCTGGTCATGAAGCGGTACTTCGACTCGATCCCGCGCGAACTGATCGAGGCGGCCCGGATCGACGGCGCGAGCAACCTGCGGCTGTTCACCTCGCTGGTGCTGCCGCTGTCGAAACCGATCGTCGGGGTGGTCGCCCTGCTGACCGTGATCGGCTCCTGGAAGGATTACCTCTGGCCGCTGCTGGTGCTGCCGGATCCGCGGCTGCAACCGATCTCGGTGGCGCTGCCCCGGGTGGCCGCGACCACGGAGATCTCACTGCAGATGAGCGCGTTGTTCCTGGCGGTGCTGATCCCGGTGGTGTTGTTCTTGGTGTTCCAGAAGCAGTTCCTGAAGGGTGTGGGGATGTCGGGAGGGATCAAGGAGTGAGTTCGGAACTCAGCGGCCGGCGGGTGCTGGTGACGGGGGCCGCCGGGCGGATCGGGCTGGTCACGGTCCAGCGCCTGACCGAGCTCGGCGCGCTGGTGACAGCACTGTCCAACGTCGAGCACCCGGACCTCAAGGCCGACCGGGTCGTGATCGGCGACACCCGGTCCGAGGCCGACGTCGCGGACGCGCTCACCGGCGTCGAGTACGTCGTCCATCTCGCGGCGCTGGCCCACCCGTCCGCCGGGACGCCGTACGACGTCTACACGATCAACGTCGTGTCGACGTTCAACGTGCTCGCGCAGGCCGGGGCGCGCGGGATCCGGCGGGCGGTGATCGCCAGCAGCATCAACGCGACCGGCATCCCGTTCAACCCGCACGGCATCCGGCCGGCCTATTTCCCGCTCGACGAGAAGATCCCGGCCGACGTCGGCGACGCCTACTCGCTGTCCAAGCAGAACGACGAGAACACGGCCCGGATGGCCTGGCGGACGTGGGGGATCGACGTGGTCGCGTTCCGGTTCCCGCACGTGAACTCGCCCGACGTGCTCGCTCGGCGGGCCGAGGGCGCGCGGCGTGACCCGCGCGGCGGACTGCGGGAGGCCTGGAGCTACCTGGACACCCGGGACGCGGCGTACGCGATCGAGCTGGGCCTGACCGCGTCGTCGTCCGGAGCGCACACCTTCTTCGTCGCCGCGGACACGACGAACGCGCCGTACGAGACCGAGGCGCTGCTGGACGCCTTCGCGCCGGACGTGCCGCGGCTGCGGAGGTTCGTCGGGCGCGAGGTGCCGATCGACCTGACCGCCGCAAGGACCGTGCTCGGCTTCCGGGCCCGGCACGAGCTCGACCTGCCGACCCTTCATCTGGAGATCTGAATGCCCTCGAACTTCGACCAGCCCTGGCCGGTGCGCGACGACGTCCGCATCCGCGAGGTGAAGGCGATCGTCACCGCACCGCAGGGCATCCCGCTGGTCGTGGTGAAGATCGACACCACCGAGCACGGGCTGTACGGCCTGGGGTGCGCGACCTTCACCCAGCGGTGGAAGGCGGTGCAGACGTTCGTCGACGAGCACCTGGCCCGGCTGCTGGTCGGCCGCTACCCAGGCGACATCGGCGACCTGACCCGGCTGGCCGCCTTCTCCGGCTATTGGCGCGGCGGTCCGGTGACGAACAACGCGATCTCCGGCATCGACCAGGCGCTGTGGGACATCGCCGGCAAGCGGGCCGGCATGCCGGTGTACGAACTGCTCGGCGGCAAGGTCCGCGCGGCCGCGGACACTTACATCCACGCCAGCGGCCGGACGATCGAGGAGACCCTGGAGCAGGCGCACAAGTTCGTCGCACAGGGCTGGCGGCACATCCGGCTGCAGATGTCGACCCCGGGCGGCGGCGGGTACGGCGCTCCGCAGGTGGCGACGCTCTACCCGGACTCGCCGTACCACAACGGCTGGTCGGCGCGGGACTACCTGCGGACGACTCCGGACCTGTTCGCCGAGGCCCGCCAGAGCCTGCCGGACAACCTCGAGCTCCTGCACGACGTCCACTCGCGGCTGACGCCGAAGGAAGCTGTCCTGCTGGCCCGGGCACTCGAGCCGTACGGGCTGTTCTTCCTCGAGGACGTGCTGCCGCCCGAGCACTGGGACCGGCTGCCCGAGGTCCGGGCCGCGTCCCCGGTCCCGCTGGCGGTCGGCGAGCTGACCACGTCGATGGGCGACGCCGTGCGGCTGGTCCGCGACCTCGGCGTCGACTTCATCCGGTCGCACGTGTCCGACATCGGCGGCCTGACCCCGGCCCGCAAGCTGGCCGACCTGGCCGAGCTGTGCGGCGTCCGGACGGCCTGGCACGGCCCGGGGGACACGTCGCCGATCGGTGCCGCCGCCAACGTCGCGCTGGACGTCAGTTCCGTTGCCTTCGGCATCCAGGAGGGTCACCTCTACAACGAGGCCACGCACGAGGTGTTCCCGGGCACGCTGCGGATCGAGGACGGCTGGCTGACCCCGAACGAGGCGCCCGGCTGGGGGATCGACCTCGATCTCGAGGCGGCCGCCCGTTATCCCGCGCAACTGTCCGGACACGACGAGTGGGCGGCCGGCGTACGACGCATCGACGGAGCCCTGGAAGCGCCCTGACAACGGCGGCCGGGCAGTACGATCGCGGCTAGTCACGGACAGCGGCAGGCTGCGGGACACGACACGGACGGGGAGGTGGCAGGGGTGCCGGATGACGGGGACGTGCGGCGGGCGGGCGCGAACCAGTACGACCTGGGCTCGTTCAACGAGGCCGTGATCATCGAGACGATCCGGCTGGCCGGCATCGTCAGCCGGACCGAGATCTCCCGCCGGACCGGGCTCACCCAGCAGTCGGTGTCGCGGATCCTGCGCATCCTGCTGCAGCAGGGCCTGCTGGTCGAGGAGGCCCAGGAGCGGGCCGAGCGGCTCGGCAAGCCACGGACGCCGGTCCGGCTGCGGTCGAACGCGGCGCATGCGGTCGGCATCCATATCGACCCCGAACTGCTCACGGTCGCGGTCGTCGACCTTGACGGCACGATCGTGCGCCGCGAGACCGTCGAACTGGCCGACGACCTGAGTGCGGACAAGCTGGTCGACCTGACCGCCGCGACCGTGACCGCGGCGCTCAGCATCAGCCAGGTCGACCTGGACTCGATGCTCGGTGTCGGCGTCGCCGTACCGGGGCCGATAAACGCCGACGGCACGCTGCTCGCGCTCCCGCTGCAGCCGGCCTGGCGGGGGCTGAAGATCCGGTACCTGCTGCAGGAGAGGCTGAACCACCCGGTCCTGGTGGAGAAGGACGGTACGGCGGCCGCGATCGGCGAGCGCTGGATCGGCCGGTCCGCCCGGGCCCGCGACTTCGCCTACCTCTACCTCGGCACCGGGGTCGGCAGCGGCCTGATCCTGAACGGCTCGATCTACCGCGGCGGTACGGCGAACGCCGGGGAGTTCGGCCAAATCGCGGCGCTGCGGATGGGGGAGTGGGACGCCGAGGACGGACCGCGGATGCTGCCGGAGTGCAACCCGACCGCCTCGCTCCCGGTGATCGCCGCCGGGTACGGGTACGTCGAGACGGACCCGAGCGCCACCGACGAGGCCAAGCGCTACCGGGCCGTCTGCAAGGCGGCCGCGGACGGCGACGAGGCGGCCGTCAAGGCGGTCACCCAGGTCGCCCGGGTGATCGGCCAGGGCGCGGTCGGACTCGTCGACCTGCTCGACATCGACCTGGTCGTGCTCGGCGGCCCGGCGTTCGGGAAGGAGATCTCGGAGATCTTCCTGGCCGAGATCGGCCGGGCGGTGAACGCGCACCCGGTCGCCCGGGAGACCCGTCCGGTCGCGGTGGAGGAGTCGATGCTGCAGACCGACGCGGCCGCGGTCGGGGCCGCGTCGACGATCTTCCACGACGCGTTCACGCCACGGGTCAGCGGATCCAGTCAGGCGCGTAGGCTGCCGAAGTGATCGCTCCCCGCCCACTGACTCCGGGCGTGCAACTCCGGCTCGCCACCCTCGACGACGACGCCGCACTGGCCGACGCCTACCGCCGCAGCTGGGATCACCTGAGGCCGTGGGAGCCGGACCGGCCGGAGAGCTGGTTCACCCCGGCGGGTCAGCGTGAGCGGCTGACCAGGACGCTCGCGCAGTACAAGGACGGCCGGACGGTGCCCTGGGTCCTGGTCGAGGGCGACCGCATCGTCGGTGGGATCACGTTGAACGATCTCGTGCCCGGCCCGTTCCGCAGCGCGAGCCTCGGCTACTGGCTGACGGCCGACGCGATCGGTCACGGCCGGATGACGCGCGCGGTCGCGACGGTCGCGGAGATCGCCGACACCGAGCTGAGGCTGCACCGGATCGAGGCCAGCACGCTGACCCACAACATCGCGTCGCAGAACGTTCTCGAGCGAACCGGCTTCACCCGGATCGGCTGCGCGCCGACGTACCTGCACATCGACGGTGCGTGGCGGGACTGCAACCTGTACCAGCGGATCCTCAACGACCGGGAGCCCGGCGCCTAGGCACCGGCCGGCTCGCCGGAGCCGGCGTGCGCCCGCGCGCTCGCCGAGCAGCGTCCGACGATGGCGGGCGCCTCCTGGACGAGTGTGTCGTCGGTGAGCGCCTCGACCATGAACAGTGCGAAGTCGATCCGCCGGGTCAGGTTGCTCGCCAGCACCGGGTCACCGACGTGGCGGCTCCACACCGGCAGGCCCTGGCTCTCGCCCTCCTCGAGATCGCTCCCGCGGACGACGGTCCACCGCCGGCCGGAGGCGAAGATCCGCCGGCACGCCTCCACCTGGTCGTCGATCTCGACCGCCCGGAACAGTTTGGCCAGCGGCGTGGCGATCCGGACCGCCGTCCGAAGCTTCCAGGAGTACCGATCCTTGCCGTCCCGGCTGATGTGCCAGCCGCAGGAGAACACCAGCCGCGCGTCCGGCGCGGTGTGGTCGAGGACGGCCTGCGCGGTCCCGGACGAGTACTGCTGCACTCCCCACGGCACCAGCACCGTCAGTACGCCGTCGCACCCGTCGACCGCCCGCCGGATCACCTCCCGGTCGTTCGTCGGCCCGGGAACGACGGTGATCCGGTTCGCGAACTCGGCGAGCTTCCCGACACTGCGTTCGCGGCACACGCCGACGACCTCGTAACCGCGGTCCAGCGCGTGCCGGACCATGTACCGCCCGAGCTTCCCCGAGGCGCCCACGATGCAGACCTTCATGTCCCCTCCAGCGTCCGACTTACAGTGTAAGTAGCATAGACTTACGATGTAAGCCGAGGCAAGGAGGAACTGGATGGGCGAGCGCGGCACCGGCGGGCGAGCGAGACCCGGGCGGGCGGCGCTCAGTCGCGAGCGAGTCGTCCAGGCCGCGCTGGCGCTGGCCGACGAGAAGGGGGTGGTCGGCCTCAGCATGCGGGCGATCGCCGCGCGGCTGGGCGTCGAGGCGATGTCGCTCTACAACCACGTGACGAACCGGGAGGACATCCTGGACCGGCTGGTCGACGCGGTCTTCGCCGAGATCGAGCTGCCGGTGCCGGACGCGGACTGGAAGGACGCCATGCGCGACCGGGCCGCCTCGGCGCGCAGGGCGCTCCGGCGGCACCCGTGGGCGGTCGGCCTGATGGACTCCCGGAGTCGGCCGGGGGCCGCTGTCCTGCGCCACCACGACGCGGTCCTCGGCTCGCTGCGAGCCGGCGGGTTCTCCGTCGCGATGGCCGCGCACGCGTTCTCGTTGATCGACAGCTACGTCTACGGCTTCGTCCTGCAGGAGCTGAGTCTGCCGTTCACCAATCGCGCCGAGCTGGACGCCATCGTCGGAGACCTGCTGAACGTCCTCGGCGACGACCATCCGCACCTCGCGGAGATGACCCAGCACGTGCTGCGGCCGGCCTACGACTACGGCGACGAGTTCGAGTTCGGACTCTGCGTGGTCCTCGACGGGCTGCACCCGGACGAGGACCACGCAGCCGCGTCCTAGTCCGGTGGCAGCCGGATGCCGCGGGAGACGTCGACGTCGTCGTACCGGCCCTCCAGGACGTCGATGAACTTCACCGGCCGCTGGAGGGTCGAGGCGATGTAGACCGCGCGGACGGTCGCGAGCGCGTCGATCGCGTCCTGGACGGTGATCCCCGGCTGACCGCCGCTCGCGATCGCCCCGAGGATGTCGTCGTACTGCGCCTGGTGGCCGCCGGGCTCACCCGGATCGACCTCGGCGTCGTCGGTCGCGCCGTCGGCGTTGAACCGCCGGAGCCGGTCGTCCTCCACCTCGGCGCCACCCTCGGTCCCGTGCACCGACACCCGGGTGCGGCCGCCGGGGAAGGCCGCCGTGGTCGCGTGCAACGTGGCAACGGCGCCGGACTCGAACGTCAAGGTCGCGACCACGGTGTCCTCGACCTCGATCGCGCGGTGCGCGGCCCGGAGGGCCTGCGCCTGGATGTTCACCGGCCGGCCCATGAACCACAGCAGCAGGTCGACGGTGTGCACACCCTGGTTCATCAGCGCGCCACCGCCGTCCTGGGCCCAGGTCCCGCGCCAGCCGGCCGAGGCGTAGTACTCGTCGCTGCGCCACCAGGCAACCGTCGCGACGGCGGAGGTCAGCTGACCGAACCGGCCGGCCTGGATCGCCTCGTGCACCTGCGCGCTGCCGGCGTCGAACCGGTGCTGGCTGATCACCGACGAGACCACGCCGTGGCTCGCCGCCCGGGCCGCGGCCGCGCCCAGGCGCCGGGCCCGGGTCAGCTCGACGTCGAGCGGCTTCTCGATGACGACATGCTTCTTCTCGTTCAGCGCCTGCTCGGCCAGCGCGGCGTGGGTGCCGCTGGGAGTGCAGATCGCGACCAGCGAGATGTCCGACCCGCTCAGCGCCGCGGTCAGGTCGTCGTACACCTTCGGCTCGGGCTGTCCGGCCGCCTTCAGTTGCGCGGCCAGCGCCTCGCGCGCGGCGATGTCGCCGTCGACCAGCGCGGTCACCGTCGCGTCGGGCCGCTCGGCGATGGTCTGCGCATGGGTGCGGCCGATGATGCCGCAGCCCACGATCGCGACCTGATGTTTCGTAGCGTCAGCCATCTCGCTCCTACGTGGCAGTGAAGTTCGCGGTCAGTACCTGGTCCGTCGCGACGGTGAAGCTGTACGACGCCTCGGCCGATACCACGGCCCCGTCGACGGTCCAATCCCGGAAAACGCTATCCGATGATGGCGTCGCCGTCACTGTGACCTGCGCGCCGACCTCGTACGTACCCGGCTCGGACTCGTTGCCGACGATCGACACCGAGCCCGGACCGTTGGCGGTGACCGCGATGCTGCGCTGGACGACGTCGATCACCATCACGTTCCGCAGGACGACCGGGCCGGTGCTGGTCGCGCCGTTGTAGCGGGCCAGGTTGGTCGCCTCGACGTCGCCGCCGACCACCTTCACCGTGTAGCCGTCGGTGCCCAGGTTGTCGGTGCCGAGGTTGAACGCGTCCACCTGGCCGCTGTTGACCACCAGGCCGTCGTGGAAGCCGTACGCGAACACGTTCAGCAACGTCAGCCCGGTCGCTCCGTGGACGGTGACGATCGTCGCGGTCTTGCGCATGTACTTGTCGATGACGAGTTCGAAGATGTCGCTCTCGTTCATCCAGTACGGCTGCTGGTAACCGACCCGGGTGACCGCGTTCCCGTTCGAGAGCACCCCCTCGATCCGGCCGTTGCGGCCCTCCCCGAGCTTGATCGCGTGGTCGAAGAA
>NZ_SMKR01000114.1 GCF_004348725.1 Kribbella turkmenica | reverse complement strand
TCGCCGGGTTCTACTTCTGGTGGCCGAAGATGACCGGCCGGATGCTCGACGAGCGGCTCGGGAAGCTGCACTTCTGGCTGCTGTTCATCGGCTTCCACACCACGTTCCTGGTGCAGCACTGGCTCGGCGTCGAAGGGATGCCCCGGCGTTACGCGACGTACGGCGCGGACGAGGGCTTCACGCTCCTGCACCAAATCTCGTCGGTTGGCGCCTTCGTGCTCGGCGTCTCGACACTTCCGTTCCTGTACAACGTGTTCAAGTCGCGCAAGGCGCCGCTGGTCGGGGTCGACGACCCGTGGGGCTGGGGTCGGTCCCTGGAGTGGGCGACGAGTTGTCCGCCGCCGCGGCACAACTTCGAGCAGCTGCCGCGGATCCGGTCCGAGAGCCCTGCGTTCGACGTCAATCATCCTCAGATCGCGCTGTCGGAGTACCGCGACACCAGAGCGCAGGCCGACAACCTGCTGGACGCCGGTGAGGACGAGGGCCGGGTCGATCACCTCAGGGATCAGACCGAGGACTGACGTCCGTCCGCGACCGGCGGTTGCGGCGCCACAGGTAGAACACCAGCGAGCCGCCGACCAGCAGCGCCAGGAACAGGAACGAGCCGACGGCCAAGGGAACCTGGTCGAAGTCGCTGGGATCGCTGTCGGCGTCACCGGGTGGATTCACACCGGGGTACGGCGTCGACCCGAGCGTCGGCGAGGGTGTGTCCACGGCCGTGGTGAGCACGAGGATCAGTCCGACCAGGAGAACCACGAGGAACCGTCGCATCACCGCTGGTTCCCCGCCCGGACCGTTGTACACCGGCCGACGAGTCAGGAATACCTGAGGCGGGCTGCGGGGTACCGGGCGCGACATGACTGAACCGGGTGAAGAGCTGCGGGACCAAGATGCCGAGCCGACGATGAAGGCTCCTGACGAAGGTCGTCCGGACGGGACCGTCGCCGATGATGCGCCGGCGGAGCGCGACGACGAGCACGAGGGTGGGGAGCACGTCGGCCCACCAGAGTGAGGTGCACGTCGGTACGTACCGTCCGCCGGGACACGCAGCGCACAGTGGCGAGACCGGCTCGCGCCGTCGGCCCAAGCGCGCGCCTGGTGGATTGCCGCTGGGTACCGGGTGAACGATCTGATCAGCGCGGGACCGATCACTCCCGTGCGCACAAGTGCGGACTGAGTACGTCGCCGGCAGGGGAGCCGGTTCGGTCTGGGAGGCGGAGTGGAGCACAAGGAGCTGATCGAGGTGGTGACGGGGGTCGCTGATACTTTGCGAGCGCCCATCAATCTGGACGAGGCGCTCGACCGCATCACTGGCAGCGCGGTGGAGACGATTCCCGGAATCTCGTACGCCAGTCTGTCGGTGACGACGAAGGGCGGACAGATCCGGACCGTCGCGCCGACCGATCCGCTGGCCCTGCGGGCGGACGAACTGCAGTACGAGTTCCAGCAGGGGCCGTGTTTCGAGGCAGTGGTCGGTGCACCGATCGTACAGTCGGACGACCTCGCGAACGATCGGCGTTGGCCGCGCTACGGCCCGGAGGCCGCCGCGGCGCTCGGACTGACGGCTCAACTGGCCTTCCGGTGCCGGGCGGAGCCGCACGCCAGAGGCGCCCTGAACCTGTACTTCGTCGAGGCGCACGAGCTGACCGTCGAGACTCAGCAGCTCGGCGCGATGCTCGCCCACCTCTCCGCGGTGGCCCTCGGGTGGTCGCGCCTGGATCAGAGCCTGCACGAGGCCCTTACCACCCGCGAGCTGATCGGGCAGGCGGTGGGAATCCTGATGGAGCGCTACACAATTGATGCCGACCGGGCCTTCTCGTTCCTGGTCCGGACGTCGCAGAGCACCAACGTGAAGGTCCGCGAGGTCGCCGCCGGCCTGATCGCCGAGCAGGTCCCCCCGGGTGGTCGTGATCGCCCCGCCGGTGCACGTTCCGGCCGCGGCGACGAGTCGTCCTGGTTGCGCCGGGGTACCGCCCGGGCATGAGCGGGAAGTCCTCGCTGCGGTTCGTCGCGGTGGAGTGGCAGCGGAACCTGCCGGTGATCCAGAGCTTCGACGAGCTGGTCGAGTTCGTCAACGCCCGGGACGGTGTCCTGCTGCGCTACTCCAATGGGCCGTGGCACGATGCCGATGCCGGCCCGAGCCGGGACTACGAGGCGGACGTGGATCTACCCGGTCTGTCCGCCACCACGGTCACCCCGGAACCTTGGTGGCCCCGTCCACCCGAGGACTGGATCGCCCGCCGGGTCTGCAAGTACGCCGAACTAGGCGAGGAGACCGAGCGGTACCCGTGGCTCCTCACTGGCGACATCGTGGGCTGCGGCCCCGATCACGAGCCACTCGTCGTCGACGCCCGCCCGCTGGCACGCATCAGCCAGGACGCCCTGGACGAGGCACGGACGTGGTACCAGAAGCGATTCAAGGTAGGCAAGGACTCCCGCTGAGTCCGATCCGGCGGCCGCCCTCTGGCGGCTCCTTCACGTGAGGCGGCCTGGGCCACCAGCCGGCTCGCCGGTCCCGTGCGGCCGTAATCCCGAGTCGGTGGAGACGGTCGAATGTGCAGGCCGCGGACCCCATGATCGATTCAACCCGGACCTACCCTGCATCGTGCATACCGCGCATTCGACGTTCTCCGGGAACGAACCAGAAGCTAGCCAGGGACATTCGATCGGAGGATGCTGGAGACGGTCGCGCGCGCTGCTGTGGTCAACGCGCGCGACCTCGGCGACCGCTCGATCTCGAGCTCGGGCGGCAACCTGTCCACGCTGTTCCCAACCAGGCCCACGCCACACCCGCCTGTCCTGAGAGGTGCCGCACTCGCCCGTGACGGATCCCTCGGGTCAGCCGACCTGGAAGCCTTTGCCCTTCGGGCGCTCGGTACGGGTGACCTGTGAGGTCTCCGGCGACACCGCCGTACTCGCCGCCGGGCCACTTGTCCGCTGGGCCATCGCCTGGACGTTCGCCAGTACTGCCTGCTTCTCCTGTGCGGTCCTGGCCACGTCGAAGCTCTGCCAGACCTGCTGCTGGTGCTCGGGGCTCAGCCCGCTCTTCTGCAGGACCTTGTCGACCTGGCGGACCATGCGGTGGTCGTCGCGGTGCACGAAGCTGTCCAGCAGCACCTTCAGTTCGGGATTCTGCTCCGGCGAGTGCGTCAGCCATGCCCGCACGTCCTGCGTGAACTCGCGTTGCACCGCGGCCGTGTCGAGCGCAGCCCCGTCCCGTACGGCGGCCGCCGCGTCCATCACCGCGCGCAGTCCGGCCACTTTGCTCGCCTCGCGGACGGCGGCGTTCAGGTACGGCGGATCGACCAGCGCCGGGTTGCAGCCGAAGGTGCGGTCACCCTCGTCGATCAGTCGACGCTGCACCGGCCCGTTCGCGTCGAGTGCCTTCGGGTCGCCGCGGCACTGTCGATCAGGGCTTGGACCTGCAGGGCGTGCTCGCGACCCGGGTCCGCCGGCAGGACCAGGCGGTGCACGTGCGGACCGGCAGGCCGGCTGTGCCCGGCATGTGGCGTGGTGGCTCGGAGCGCTGCCCGGTCGGACCAGACCATGGCAGCCCGGCCGTCGCCCCGGAGATAACGCCGCACAGCTTGCCGTGCGAACGCGTCGGTCGGCTTCACCGCCGCGGGATCGCCGGCATGCTCGGCGGCGATCGCGGACGCGGACCGGTCCCACACCGAGTGCGCGAAGGTCACCCGGTCCAGGCGGCCTTCGCCGTTCGGCGCCGACCCGGGCAGGGCCTTGACGGTACGGGCGAACCACTCGGCCCGGTCCCGTGCGTTCGGGTCGTTCGCGAGTTCCGGCGTACGGGCGAGCAGTGAAGCGGCGGAGACCGGGTCCGGCCCGGTGACGCTGCGGGCCCACTCGCGGACCTGCTGGAGGTCCTGGGCCTGCATCCCGACCGCGGGGTCGATCCGGACCAGCAGGGTTGGCAGACCCTCGTCCAGCACGCGGTTCTCTGCCCACAGCCGGTCGGACTCGGTCATGAAGTCGTCCAGCCAGGCGAACGGCTGCCCCTGGGCACCGGCCTGGATGCTCACCGCCTTCCAGTTGGTGCCGAACGCGACCGGCCCGGCCATCGCACGGTCGATCGGCAGCACCTCCCATTGCCGCTCCAGCCCGATCGCCGCCCCGACCGTGGGGTTGGCGGCCTCGTTCCAGGTGGTGCCCCAGCGCAGGTCGACCAAGCCCTCCCGGTCGAGCTCGTTGAGCATCCGGCCGTGCTCCGGGTGCAGCCAGACCAGCAGGTTGTCCTCACCCTTCAGCCGGTACGGCGTGAAGCCGCGCTCGGCCTGGTTCTTCTGGGGGTTGAGCACACCGTCGATGTCGACCATGACCCACGGTCGCGGCATCACAACTCCACACCCGGTGGGCGGTTGATCGGAGTCACCGACGCGGGGGTCCGCCGTGCACCCTGACCGGCCGACGGGCCGACGGTCCCACCGGTGCCGAGGAAGCGGCTGAGGTCGTCGGGACCGTTGATGCGCTGCCCGGACTCCGGTGGTGGCAGCATCCCGTGCCGGTGCAGGTCGTTGACCAGACCGGCGGTGGCGTGGTCCCAGCTGCGGTGCTGCTCGAAGTGGTCGCCGAGCCGGTTCGCGGACTGTTTGGACAGCTCGGGGTTGCGCAGGTGCCACTCGGCCTTGTCGGCGAACGCCTGGTGGAACTCCTCGTACGGGAGGCCGGCCGTGTCGACGACGGCGGCGTCACCGACGCCGTTCGGCACGCTGTCCGGGTTGCTCAGGTCCATGCCGACACCGGTGTGGCTGCCGACGATGACCGGCACCCGGTAACCGGCGACCTCCAGCGGCGCCAGCTCGTAGTCACCCCAGCGGGCGGTGTGCATGACCAGGTCCGCGCCGCGGATCTCGGCGGCCATCTCGCGGGGGTCCTTGGTGTAGCTGCGAACCCGGACCGGGAACCCGGCGATGTCGGACAGCGCGCGCTCCTGGGCCGGCACGTCGGCCGCCATGGCGCCGAGCATGGTCAGCTGGACCGGCAGGCCCCGGTCGCGCAACTCGGCCGCGGTCCGGGCCGCGATGTCCGCGCCCTTCAGCGGGTCGTCGGTCCGGGTGAAGACCAGCAGGTTCTTGATCCGCTGCTGCGGGTCGAGCACGGCCGGGGTCTGCATCACCATCCCCGGCTTCAGCTCGACCACCGGCGGGGGCTTCTCGCACATCCGGGCCAGCCGGCGTCCCTCTTCGGTCAGCAGCGGACCGACGCCGACGACCAGGTCGGCCCGGTCGACCAGCTTCTGCTCGGTCCTGGTGTGCTCGTTCGACTGCTCCGGGTTGCCGCGGCCGCGGTCCATCTCGTCGGCGGTGACGTGCATGAAGTGCACGACCTTGGCGTTCGGGTAGAAGTTGTCGCGCAGGTAGCCCGCGGCGCCGCCCGAGAACCGGCCGTGGCCGATGATCAGGTCGACGTCCTCGGGCAGGTTGTCGGCTCGCAGCAGTTGGGCGCGGGCGTCGGTGACACCGGGCACGGGCTCGAGCACCTGGATGTGGACGTTGGGGTGTACGTCCTGAGCGTCCGGCGTGGTGACGCGAGTGGTGACGTGATGACCCATCCGGGCCAAGGACAGCGACACCTCGCGGTTGACGGCGAACGGTCCGCCGCCGTACCACTTGTCGGCCAGGCTCAGCACACGGAGCTGGCGGGCGGCGGGCAGACCTTCGAACGGGTTCGACATCGTTGTTTCCTCCGGAGTCCGGCTCAGCCACGCAGGCCGGCGGCGGAGTAGAACCGCTCGACCAGGTCGTCGGTCAGGACCGCGAGCTGCTCGGCGTCCGGGCTGATCGCGCCGCGCCGGGCGTCGTACCGCAACCGCGCGGAGAGCTCGCGCAGCAGGGTGGCCGCGACCAGGGCCTCGGTGCCCGCCAGTTCCACGCCGTGGCTCGACTCGGCGCCGAATCGCGGGTCGAGCGACTCCCGCGAACTCGCGACGTGCTCGGCGAACGAGACCGGGCTCCGGACCGGCTCGCCGGCGTCGTCCCAGGCGTGCTGATGCGTGCTGAGCAGGTGCCGGCTGGGATCGACCGCGACTGTCTCGGAACTCATGGCGCACAGGCTCCCACGCGAAGGGTCTACGAGCTGCCTGGTCAGCGGCCCCTGTGACCGAGCCAACGACCGGTTCCCGGAAGGGTGCGACTGGATGTCGAGAGCCGGCCGGCGGCTCCGTCTCAGGTGTAGCTGCGGCCGGAGTGGCCGCACCGTCGCGAAGGAAGGTCAGTCATGCGGAAGCTCGTGGTTCAGCAGTGGGTCACCGTCGACACCATCGCCGCGGAGGAGGACGGTGGCCTCTCCTTCGTCGCGGGAGAGCCGTTCGACGACAAAGTCACCGACAACCCGTTCCAGAACAACCTGATGGCGTTCATCGACTCGGTCGACACGATGATCCTCGGCGCCACCACCTACAACCAGTCCAAGGGCGGGTGGCCGTACGCCGAGGAACAGGGCGAGTACGGCCGGAAGCTCAACAACCTCACCAAATTCGTCGCCTCGTCGACGCTGCAGGACGCGCCGTGGGGCGACTTTCCGGCCGCGACCGTGACGCGCGAACCGGCCGCCACCATCCGCGAGCTCAAGGAGCAGAGCGGCAAGGACATCTGGTTGTGGGGGAGCCTGACCCTCATGCGCTCCCTGCTGGACGCCGGCGTCGTCGACGAGGTCCGGATGCTGGTCTGCCCGGCAACCCGCGGCAAGGGAACACGCCTCTTCGCCGACCCCCGCAACCTGAAGCTGATCGAGGCCTCGTCGTTCGACAACGGCGTAGCCATCCTCCGCTACGAGGTCTGAGAGGTCCCTCTGCACGCCGGCCGTCAGCGGGGGCGCTGCGCTCACTTCGTGGCGGCGAGGGCTTGGACCATGAGCTCGTTGCGGGCGTCCTGGCCGTAGGGGACGGTGGTGTGGATGCCTTGGCGCAGGTACATGGTGAGCCGGGCCGGTTTGGCGGCGAGGTACTCGGCCCAGCGGACGATGCGCAGGTTGGGGTGGCGTTTCTGGGCGTCGGACAGTTGCAGGTTGATCCAGGCGGTGTTGCGCTGGTCGGCGAGCTGGACCGAGGCCGACTGGTTGCTGCGAGCGACCTGGATGTTGCACCAGACCACCGTCCGGTTGGGGCCGGCGATCTTCATCGTCCGCTCGATCTGGGCCGCGAGCACGGGCGGGTTGAAGATGTCGTTGGTCCCGGTCGCCATCAGTATCCGGCGCGGCATCCCGTACTTCGTGGCCCACTCCTGGAGCGCGTCGACGGCCGGCGTGGTCGGGCGTCCGGACCAGTTGTGCACCGCCATGATGTCGCCGGTGCGGTCCTTCAGCCGGGTGGCCAGTGCCTTGCCGTCCTGGACGGCGATGCTGTCGCCGAACATGAACACACCGTCCCTGGCGACGACGGCCTGGACCGCCGCCTCGCCGGTCAGCGCCCTGCTGGAGGTTGTCCAATTCAGCAGTTCGCCCGACCCGTAGGAGTTCGCGGCTTCGGCGGTCTGCGTCGACACCACCGCGGTCGCGGCCGCGGCGGCCCCGGCGACGATGAGCTGGCGGCGGCTCGGCTTCACCGAGTGACAGAAATTCCTCACGGGGAGTAACTGTGAGGCCTGCCCGCCGGTTTTGGCAAGACCCGTTTTCACTGTGGACTGTCCTCTCACCTGTGATAGCAGAGCCCGGCCTCGCCCTTGTTCATAACGATTTCAGCCACCCGTCGGAAGCTGCTGTAACGGCGAGTGCCTTCGCACCGATAAATTCGGCTCACCGCCGCAACGCATCACGCTGTGTAGCCCCGCGGTCGACCCCGCCGACCGCGATCACCCCGCACCACGGGCGCGTCTGCTCCCGGGACTGGACGTCAGGGTTCGACGCGCGGGCGTGGGGTACTCATGACGGACTCGATCCCGGCGGAAAGGCGACTGCTGTCATGGTCGGTTCCGAAGATGTCGATCCCGTGGTGGCAGAGCGGGCTCAGCCGCGCCGGTCGATCGTGGTGTGTGCGGTGATCGGCGCGGCGGTGATGGCCGCGGTGGACGAGATCGTGTTCCACCAGCTCCTGGCCTGGCACCATTTCTACGACCGCTCGACCGGCGAGGTCGGACTGCTGTCCGACGGGCTCCTGCACACCGCGGAACTCCTGGCGCTGGTTGCCGGGTTCGTCCTGTACGCCGACCTGCGGCGTCGTCGCGCGCTCTCGCCGGCGCACGGACGGGCCGGCTTCTTCCTGGGCGCGGGCGGGTTCCAGTTGTTCGACGGGATCGTCGACCACAAGCTGCTGCGCCTGCATCAGATCCGGTACGGCGTCGACGTCACGCCGTACGACTGGGCGTGGAACCTGGCAGGTCTGGTGCTGGTACTGATCGGGATCGCGTTGGCCGTACGCGCGAGGCGCCGTTCCCGGACTGGATCGACCGGGTGACCCCGGCGCACGTCCATCCCGCGCCCGCCGCTGCGAGCCTGGGACTCCTGGAGTCGGTGGTGGTGGCCGCGACCTTGGTGGTCGCCGCCGCGTATGTGCTGTGCGTTGTCCGGCTCCGGCGCCGCCGAGACAGCTGGCCTTGTGCGCGGCTGATCTCATTCACAGCCGGGCTCGGTGCGGTGGTCTGGGCAGTGCTGGGCGTGCCGCTGAGTGGGCCGTTCACCGCGCATATGGCCCAGCACCTTCTCGTTGGCATGGGGGCCCCACTGTTGATCGTCCTGGGCCGACCTCTCACCCTGCTGTTGCGTGCCTTGCCCCCCGGTCGTGTCCGGCGGGGTCTAGTCCGGCTGCTGCACTCCACACCCGTCGGCTGGCTGGTGGTTCCACCCGTGGCCGCCGTTCTCGACGTTGGCGGCCTGTGGCTGCTCTACCGCACCGACCTGTTCGCCGAGAGCCAGGACAGGCCACTGCTGCACGCCGCGGTCGATGCTCACGTGCTCTTCGCCGGGCTCCTGTTCACCTTCGCCGTGTGCCAGCTCGACCCTGTCCACCGCCGGTGGAGGTACGCGGCTCGCGGCACCACGCTGCTGGCGGCCGGTGCCGCCCACGCGGTACTCGCCAAGAGCCTGTACGCCGCCGCACCGCCAGGCACCGCGTTCACTGCCACTGACCTGCACGCCGGCGCCCAGTTGATGTACTACGGCGGCGACGTGGTCGGAGTCGCCCTCGCAGTCACCTTGGCGGCCCGGTGGTACATCACGACCGGCCGATCTCTCACCCGTCGCGCGAAGGCAGCCGCCGTCTTACCGCGCTGACCGGACTCGGCGGCCCGATGCCCGGCATGTCCGTGGCTCACGTCACTTGTCCGCTCAGGACCTCCGAACCACAGCTTGACCGCGTCACGGGGCCGCCCGCCGCGCCCGGCCCGACGAGTGGTCCCGCCAACCCCACCGCGCCTGGCGCGCGGCGTCGTACACCGGGACCTGCTGCACGCGACCGTCGTACGGTTCGGGCTGGGTGGCGGTCACGCCGGTGTCAGGCTGATCAGCAGGCCGTCTCCAGCGGGGTCGACACGCAATCGGATGCCGTCTTGGTCGACGCTGACCGGACAGGTCTCGCCGGTCCATTCGTCGGTCAACCGGAACTCGCCTTCGACCTCGGCCGGCCGGACGCGGATCTCGTCGGTTCCGCCCGGAACGCCGACCGCGAGCAGAACCCGGCCGTCCGCGGTCGAGGCCTGGACCGCGTCGTAGCGTTCGAGGTCGACCTGTGGCCGGTGAACGGTGGCCGTACGGAGAGGATCGCGCCACCGTTTGAAGAGGGCGGCAGCCTGCGCAAGCGTCTCGCGGGTCTCGGCGGACCAGCTCTCCGGGTCGTCCATCAGCACCCACGGACCACCGATGACGTACGGCGCGATCCGGGCCCGCGGCGGTAGGTCCTCGGCACCCATGTACGCGCTTTGCCAATCGAGCGGCAGATACCGGCCGAGACCCACCTTCGCGAGACTGTTCCACCGGGCGACGCAGTGATCCTCGGTGATCGTCGTGTGGTGACTGCGGATCATGGCCAGGTCCAGCGGCCGGACACCGTTCCAGCAGTTCTCGACAACCAGCTGAGGAAACTCGGCCTTGAGAGTACGCAGGATGTGGTGCCAGGCAAGCTCCGCAGCGTGTTCACCGGCGCCGGGGTCGTGGGTGTGGTCGTCCCGGTCGCAGCGAGCGATGGATTCGAAGTCGTGCAGGAACCAGGTCAGCCGGAAGTCCGTGACCAGCCGGCGGAGCTCATCCTGGATCCAGTCGCGCGCCGGGTCGTGCCCGAGGCAGATCGCATGGTTCTCGAAGCTCAGCCTCGGCGTACTGCCACGCCAGGTGGCCAGCCAGTCGGGATGCTCGAGTGCGACGGGGGAGCGGGGGTCGGCGTTGCCGAAGCCGCACCACACGCCGAACCCCATCCCGCGTTCGCGCGCCTGGTCCGACAGCCACCGCAGGCCGGTGCCGAACCGGTCGTTGGCGTGCCAGTCACCGACCGACCGCTCCCAGCCCTTGTCCACCACGAAGACCTCGGCACCGATCGCGGCGGTCGCATCCATCATCGTCAGGATGCGTTCGGTGGAGGTGTTCTCCTGGACGCCCCACGAGTTCGCCACCAGACACGGGAACTCCGCAGCGGCGGGCATTCCGGACAGATCCGGAGCAGACACCACCTCATCGATCACCAGCGAACGCAAGGCGGACGCGCCCGCGTCCAATCCGCCGGGGACCACGGCGAGCCAGCCGATCGGCCCGGCCGTGTTCCACAGCTCGCTCCCGGACCGCGGGTGGAACGTGTCTGCGGGCAATCTGCTGACGATTCGCGCCCTGCCGTCGCGAACCGACACCTCGGTGGTGAGCGAGCCGCTGTACTCCCACGCCAGTACGACACAGTGCCCGCCGGACTCCACCAGCGTCCAGGCCGCCGCGTCCTGATGGTCCTCGTGCGCGCCGGGTGCATCGCCCGCCAGATAGCGATGGCCGTCCCCGGCGTCCGGGAACCGCATCGGCTTTTTGTTGCGGTGGGCAACGGCGTCGGCGGTGCCGTACGGGCCGGCGTGCAGGCAGATCGTGCTGCCGCCGGTCAACCTCCTCCTCGGCGCGACCACACCGCGCAAACCGGCGTCCCAGCTGAACGGATGCAACCACTCCATCATGACGGCGTTGGTGGCGAATTCGATCTCGATCAGCGCGGCACCTTGGCGAAGAGTCGTGGTCAGGCGCTGGAACGGTCCGGCGTGGCTTTCGACCGCGGCTCGGGAGACCGACAACGGCACAGAGAACTCAGTCACGCGGAGCCGCCTTTCGCTTAGGGTTGAGCCCGTGGAGAACGTGGTGGTGGTGACCGGGGCAGCCAACGGCATCGGTGCGGCCATCGCCGGCCTGCTGGTCGAGCGACAGTGGACGGTCGTCGGTCTGGACCGTGACGAACCACGGCTCCGGCGCCTGGCCGACGAGCTCGGATCGACGTTCGCCGGCGTCACCGGCGACGTCACTCGTCGTTCGGACCACGAACGGGCGAGGCAGACGGCCACCGAGCGGGGAACGTTGGCCGGCTGGGTCAACAACGCCGGAATCGAGCGGCCGACGACCGCCCGGGCACTGGACGAGAACGACCTGCAGGCGATCGTCCAGGTGAACCTGGTCGGGACGATGCTCGGGTGCGCGGTCGCCACCGAGGCGTTGCGGGACGCCGGGGGAGCGATCGTCAACATGTCGAGCATCCACTCCCTGGCCGGCTTCCCGGAGTCGTTCGTCTACGCCGCGACGAAGGGCGGAATCGACGCGATGACGCGGCAACTCGCCGTCGAGGAGGCCGCGCACGGGATCCGGTGCAACGCGGTCCGGCCGGGGGCGGTGATGACACCGCTGACCCAGTCCTTCCTGGACGCGGCCGACGATCCCGCCGCACTGCTCGACGAGTACGCCGACCTGCACCCGATCCGGCGCCTGATCGAACCGGTCGAGATCGCCCGCGTGGTCGCGTTCCTGCTGTCGGACGAGGCGAGCTTCGTCAACGGCGAGTCGATCACCGTGGACGGCGGCGCGACGGCGCGCTGCTATCCGTACCCGAGCTGACGGCACGGGTCACCCGTCCCGGGTCAGCAGCCAGAGGACCGACGTCTCGCTCTTGCCCGGAGCAACCAACCCCTCCTTGCCGAGGTCGCGTCCGGTACGGCGCTCGACGCGCTCGTCGCCATCGAGGACGGCGATGGTGTACGTCGCGTCCGGATCGAGCCCGACCGGCACGACAGGACCCCAGTCACCGGTCGGAGGCAACCTGAAGCCGGCGAGCAGATGCCGATCGCCGGCGGTCAGCTGGTACGCCGGCTGACGCCGGCCCTTCTCCTCGCGCAAAGGCTGTTCGGTCAGCGGTATCAGCACACCGATCTCGACCAGCGGCCGGATGATCGAGCGGAAACTGCGGACGTGCTGTCCCAGTCGTTGCAGGAGGTCCAGCCGCATCTCGGTGAGCCGCACCGACACACCGAAGCGGTGCAGCAACGCGGCCCGCATCTTGGTGTCGAACTGCGCCGTCGTCATCAGCGTGCCCGAGTAGTCGGCCTTCTGGAACCGGTGCTCGCCACGCCACTCGCTCTGCGGCCAGTGCAGCAGTTGACGCGGCGGCAGCAGTTGGGCTGCTCCCCAAAGGCAGGTCAGGGCATGCTCGGTCCAGTCGGGGTCGGAGAGGAAGAAGGCGTCGACGTGGGCCGCCAGTCCGGCATCGATCCGCAGTCCACCGGACGAGCAGGCCTCGAAGACGGTCTCGGGGTAGGCCGCTCGGAGGCGGTCCAGGACGTCGTACAGGCCCAGGTAGTGGCGTAGTAGTCCGTCCTCCGGACCGTGCCCGTGGTCGTCGCGCGAACAGCCGGAGCCGGGGTCCAGGTTGAAGTCCCACTTGATCCAACGCGCAGTCGTGGTCTCGATCAGTCCGGACACGGTCGTGTAGAGATGTTCCCGGCCGGCCGGTGCGCCGAGGCAGACATAGCCGAGGCTGCCTGCCGTGCTGTCGGTGGCCAGCAGTTCGGGACGTTCACCGGCGATGGACGCACGGGCGCCGACGGCCTCCGCCTCGACCCAGATGCCGAACTCGATGCCGCGGGCGCGCGTCTGTTCGGCGAGCCAATGCAGTCCGTGCGGGAAGCGCTCGGTGTTGACCCGGTGCCAGTCACCGCGTTCGGCGTACCACTCGCTCGCGGCGTCCGGACGACCGAACCAGCCGGCGTCCAGGACCGCGACCTCGAGTCCCAGCTCGGCGGCGATCGCGGCGTTGTCGAGGAAGACGTCCTCGGTGATCTCGACGTCCTCGTAGGGCCACCAGTGGTTCCACTCGGTCAGCAGTGGCGGTCCGGCCGGGACCTGCTCGGCCAGATGCCGCGCCAGGGTCGCGGATGCTGTTGGCCGGGAGTCGCCCCAGGCGACGCTCACTTCCGGCAGCGTGAACGATTCGCCCTCGGTGAGGACGATCCGTTGGCCGTCGGGGTGCAGCTCGATGTCGATCCGGACGCCGTCCCCGGTCGGTGTGGTCGCGATTCGCCAGTTCCCACTCCAGTGCAGGGTCAGCACATACACTCCGGAGTCGGTCTCGACGGCGAGCCACGGTACGGCGCCCTGCGTCGACCGGCCGGCGGTCACGTGAAGCTCCCCCGGTTGTCCGGTCGGCAACGCCACCGGCTCGAACTCCAGCCCCCACCTGCTGGTGAACCCGGTGATCTGTGTTGCGGCGGGCAACGTGATCGCGCCGATCCGGGGCGCCCAGCCGCCGGGTTCGGACGGTCCCGTCGCGGTCACGGCGTACGTGCCGGCACCGGTCCGCCGGCGCACCACTCGGACCTCGGCTCCCGGGAGAGCGGGTGTCAGTACGGGCGTCTCGATCAGGATCACGTCCTTCGGGCTGAGGGTTGGAGTACGACCTTGCCGGCCGGATGGCCTTTGATCAGTTCCTCGTACCACCGCTGGCCGTCGGTGAGATCGGCCCGCACGATCTCACCGCGGAAGACGATGTCACCGCGACCGAGCAGCTCGACCGCCGTACCGAACTCTGCCGGGCTGTAGGCGAAGCTGGTGGTGCAGGCGACCTCGCGGCGGATCAGGTCGCGCAACGGCAGCATGCCGTCGGCCGAGTGCAGGCCGACGAAACAGACGTCCCCACCGGGTCGAGCGGCCAGCGTCGCCGCCGCCCGGGTGTCGGCGCTGCCGACCGCGTCGAACACCGCGTCGGCGCCGAGACCGCCGGTGAGCTCCTTGGCGTGCCGGACGAGCTCCGCGGGTTCGTCGCTGAGCCGCCGGGCGCCGCCTGCCTCGGCGGCGGCGACGCGGCCGTCGACGCGTTCGGTGAAGAACAGTTGCTCGACGCCTCTGGCCCGCAGTACTTCCAGGAGGAGCAGGCCGATGGGACCGGCCCCCAGGACCAGGGCCGATCCGCCGGCTCTGATCCGGGTCCGGCCGACCGCCCGCAGGGCGCAGGCCGTCGGCTCGGCGAACACGCTGGAGCTGGGATCGGCCAGATGATCGACGCGGTGGACGGCATCGGCCGGTACGACGACCAGCTCCGCGTTGCTGCCGTTGAGATGACCGCCGAGCAGTTTGCGCTGCGGACAGACGTTGCCGTGTCCCGCCAGGCAGATCGGGCACGTCCCGCACGACCTGAGCGGGTTTGCGGTGACCAGCGTGCCCAACGGCAGCCGTTGCCCCGACCCTACGTCGGCCGCGTAGGCGTCGACCGCGCCGACGAACTCGTGGCCGAACACCAGGCCGGGCTTGCGCAGACCGTCCGTACCGAGGAACCCGCCCAGCTCCGAGCCGCAGATCCCCGACTGGGTGACAGCGATCCGTACCTCACCAGGGCCCGGTTCCGGGTCGTCGAGGGTAACGATGTCGAAGTGTTCGACGTCGCTGAGCACCAGCGCCCGCATGACGCTCCTCAGCCGAGCAGCTTGGTCGCGGCGTCCTGCATCTTCTGGGCAGCAGCCTGTGGGGCCAGCTTGTTGTTCAGCAACTGCTCGAAGTTGGTGCCGTAGACCTCGTTGAAGATCTGCTGCATGTTCGCGGTGTAGATGTCGCCGATCCGCGCGTTCTCCAGGTTCTTCATCGCGGCGTCGAAGCCCTCGGGCATGCCGCGCAGCATGTCCTGGGACTGCCGGGCCGCGTTCTGCAGCGGGATCCAGTCGTGGTCCTTGGCCATCTGTGGCTGGAAGTCGGTCGCGCTCCAGGTGGCGAACGTCTGCGCCGCGGTCAACGCGGCCGACTGCCGCGGGATCACCCAGCCGCCGAGCCAGTACGGCGCGATGCTGTTGCCCTGGTACTTCGGCAGTGGCGCCATCGCCCACTCGTCCTTCATCTGCTGGAAGGAGGCGATGTTCCAGGTGCCGTCGGCGATCATCGAGTACGCGCCGGAGGCGAAGCCGCCGTTGTTCTGCGCGATCCCGGCCCGCTCGTCCGGCCGCGGCGCGATGTGCTTGGCCCACATCATGTCCTGGACGTACTTCATCGACTCGACCACCTTCGGGTCGGTCATCTGGAACCTGGTCGGCTCCAGCGGCCTGTCGACGAACGCCGTACCGGCCGCCCAGGCCAGCGCCTGGATGCCCCACCAGATGCCGAGCGCGCCGATGTCGAGACCCCAGCGAGTCACCTTGCCGCCGGCCGACTTCTGCAGCTTGGGCGCGGTCTCGATCACCTTGTCCCAGGTCCAGGTCTCGTCCGGGTAGTCGAGGCCGGCCTGGTCGAAGTGGCTCCTGTTGTAGAACATCGCCATCGACTGGATGTTCTCCGGCACACAGAACAGGTTCTTCTCGTCGAACTTCCACGGCTCGTACAGCTTGGTGGGATACGCCTTGTCGTCCATCATCGGCGTGTTGTCGATCACCGGCTGCTCGTTGAAGACCAGGTTCCGCTTGTAGTGGGCGTAGGCCTGCACATCCCAGTAGTAGATGTCGAACGGCTTGCGGGCGGCGTACTGCAGCTGCACCTTCTGCCAGTACTGGTCGTACGGCAGGAAGTTGATCTTGGCGGTGAACTTGCCGGCGTGCTCCCGGTTGAACAGCTCGATCCGCTTGCGGAAGTTCGCGTCGATGGTCGGGCCGTTGGTCCAGGCGTAGATGTCCAGGTTGGTCTTGCCGACGACGGCGGTGCCGGTCGGGGCCGGGGCCGGCGCGGGTTGTGAGCCCGAGCCGTTGCCGGAGCAGCCGAACAGCCCGGCTGTTCCGGCGGCGGTGAGGCCGCCCAGCAGGGTGCGGCGGCTCACGGTGGTGTTCGACATGGTCGTCTCCTTCGACGTGACGTGCGGCTACTTGTTCACACCGCTGACGGCGATGCCCCGGATGAAGTAGCGCTGGGCCAGCAGGAAAACCAGGATCGACGGCAGCGCGGCGATCGTGGTCGCGGCCATCGTGAGGTGAATCTGCGGCCCGATCCGGGGTGAGCCGCTGAAGTACGAGAGCGCGACGGCGATGGTGTACTTCGACTCGTCGGACAGGTAGATCACCGGGCCGAAGAAGTCGTTGTAGGCGGCAATGAAGGTGAAGACGGTGACGGTGGCGATCACCGGCCAGCTCAGCGGCAGGAAGATCGCCCACCAGATCCGCAGGTAGCCGGCACCGTCGATCCGGGCGGCCTCCTCGAGCTCGCGCGGGATGCCGAGGAAGAACTGCCGGAACAGGAAGATGAAGAACGCGGTGCCGAAGTACGCCGGCAGGATCAGCGGCTTGAAGGTGTTCAGCCAGCCGAGGTGGTTGAACACGATGTACGTCGGCACCAGGGTGACCGTGGTCGGCAGCATCAGCGTCGCCATCAGCACCATGAAGATCGCGTTCCGGCCGGGCGCCTTCAGCCGGGCGAACCCGTAGGCGCTGAACGAACAGCTCAGCAGCGTGCCGAGAACGACCAGCCCGACGATGGTCGCGGTGTTCAGGATGTAGCGCTGGAAGGGCACCAGCTCGAACACCTCGGCGTAGTTGTGCCACTGCGGACTGAAGACCCAGATCGGCGGTGTGACGAACACCTGGCCGGCCGACTTGAGCGACGTCAGCACCATCCAGACCACCGGCATCAGGACGGCGAAGCAACCGACCGACAGCACGACGAGCCGGATCCAGATCCCCAGCGGCAGCCGTCGGCGGCTCATCGGTCGTCCTCCGTCGCGGTGTGCACCCACATGGGCGTCGACCGGAACACGAGGAGGGTGAGGACGAGGATGATCGCGAACGCGACCCAGGCGATCGCGGAGGCGTAGCCCATCTTCAGGTACTCGAACGCGTTCTGGTACAGGTACACCGAGAGCAGCAGCGTGGAGTTGTTCGGTCCGCCCTGGGTGAGCACGAACGGTTCGGCGAACACCTGGAGGCTGTTGATGATGCCCATGACGAGGTTGAACAGCGTGACCGTGGACAGCATCGGCACGGTCACGTGCAGGTGCTGCCGGAACGTCGAGGCGCCGTCCACCCGCGCGGCCTCGTAGAGCTCCTTGGGGACCCCCTGAAGCCCGGCGAGGTAGATCAGCATCGTGCCGCCGAAACCCCACAGGCTCATGAAGATCAACGCCCGCAGGGCCCACTGCTCGTCGGTCAGCCACGCCGGACCCTGGAGTCCGACCTTGGCCAGCGCGGCGTTGACCAGGCCGTACTCGCCGTTGAACATCCACTTCCAGACCATCGCGACGGCGACACCGCTGATCACGCTCGGCAGGTAGTAGGCGGACCGGAAGAACTTCAGCCCGGGCAGCTTCGCGTTCAGCAGGATCGCCAGCACCAGCGCGATGACGAGCGTGGCGGGGACGCTCACCACGCCGTAGATCAGGGTCACACCGAGGGACTTGCGGAAGATCGGGTCGGCGAACAGGGCGCCGTAGTTCTCGGTGCCCGTCCAGATCGGCGACGTCAGCATGTCGTAGGAGGTGAAGCTCAGGCCGAGCGAGGCGATCATCGGGCCGAGCGAGAACAGCAGCAGGCCGAGCACCGCCGGCGCGATGAACACGTAGCACCACAGCGCCTGCCGACGGGTCATCGTCAGGCGCGGTCGTGGCGACCGGCTCACGGACGGCCGGTCGGCGACAGGTCGGACGACGACACGTTGTTGCGTCATGACTCCCCTGTTCCAATTATCGGAACGACGTTCCTGTCAGCGGGATCTATTGGCATACTAGGACAGATCACGGCCGCGTCAACCCCGTCGAGACCAAACTGGTGCAACGATGGAAACCGGCCCCGGACGAAGGTGGAGGTCGATGGCGCCGAGTGCGGATCGTGCTGCCGATGCACGTGCGCTGACCGGATCGGCGCGCGTGCTCGCGGTGCTGCGTCACTTGGCCGAACACCCCGGCGGGTCACGTCTGGGGGAGGTGGCCGCGGCTCTCGGAGCGCCGAAGGCCAGTGCCCACCGGGCTCTCGGATCACTGGTCCAGCAGGGATTCGCCCGGCAGGACGCGCAGGGTGTCTACCATCTCGGCTTCGACCTGCTCCGCTTGGTGTTCGGCTACCACGAGGCGAGAGCGCCCAGCCTCACCGTGGGCCCGGTCCTGCGACGCCTCGCCGAGGAGACCGGCGAGACCACGCACTACGGAGTCCTTGTCGAGGGCAACATCATTTACCAGGCGAAGGTCTCGCCCAGCCGGTCGACCTTCCAGATGAGCTCGGTCATCGGCGGCTCGAACCCGGCGTACCGCACAGGTCTCGGCAAGGCGCTGCTGATGCACGAGCTCACCGACCGCGCGGACGTCGATCGCTACGTCGCCGAGTACGGGCCGCTCGAGCCGCGGACGCGGCACACCCTCTGTTCGCCCGACGCGCTGCACAAGGCCCTCGTCGACGCCCGGCGCAACGGCTACGCGCTCGACCTGCAGGAGAACGACCTCGGCATCGTCTGCATCGCGCTGCCGCTGTTCCTGGACTCACCGAGCCGCCCGACCGGCGCGATCAGCATCAGCGCCGTGGGCAGCCGGACGACGCCGGACGATCTCGTCGGCTGGCTGCCGCGGATCCGCGAGATCGTCACCGAGGAGCTGGGCAGCGCGGTGCTGCAACCGGCCGACCCACCCACCGGAGCATAGATGTCCACCACTGCGTCAGACCTGACGATCACCGATGTCGAGGCGGTCCATCTGCGGTTGTCCAGTGTGGACGCGGCTCGCTGTGACGGCACGCAGGACACCCTGCTGGTCTTCGTGACCGCCAGCGACGGCACCGTCGGCGTCGGCGAGGTGGACTCGGCGCCGCTGGTGGCCAAGGCGGTGGTCGACGCCGAGCCGTCGCACCTGATCGCCCGCGGCCTGCGCTCGATCCTGCTCGGCCGCAACCCGCTCGACCTCGAGGTCGCCTGGCACGCGATGGTGGAGGGCAGCCGGTACTTCGCCGGTGGCGCGACGATGCACGCGGTCAGCGGCGTCGACATCGCGTTGTGGGACCTGGCCGGCAAGGTGCTCGGGCTGCCGGTCGCACGGCTGCTCGGCGGGCCGCGCACCGACCGGCTCACGGCGTACGCGAGTCTGGTCATGCCGGACACGCCGGAGCTGGCCGCGAAGGCCGCGGCCGGCCATGCCGAGCAGGGCTACCGGGCGATCAAGTTCGGCTGGGGGCCGATCGGGCAGGACCTCGGCCTCAACGAGGAGCTGGTCAAGCAGATCCGGCGGGCGGTGGGCGACGAGGTCGACGTGATGATCGACGCCGGCCAGGTCTGGGACACCAAGACCGCGCTGCGGATGGCGGCCATGTACGCGGACTATGGCATCGCCTGGCTGGAGGAACCTGTTGCCCCGGACAACATCGCCGGCTACCGCGAGCTGTCCCGCCGGAGCTCGCTCACGATCGCCGGAGGCGAGCAGGAGAGCAGCTACGCCGCCTTCGAGACACTGATCGACGACGGCGAGCTCGACCTGATCCAGCCGGACCTGGCCCGGTGCGGCGGCCTGACCGCCGGCCGGCGACTGGCCTGGCTGGCGCACACCCGCCATCGCCGGCTGGTCCCGCACGCCTTCAAGAGCGGCGTTCTGGTCGCGGCGTCGACGCACTTCGCGGCCGCGATCCCGAACGGCGGACTGATCGAGCACACCGTGTCGACCTCGCCGATCGCCCGCGACCTGGTCCGGCGTGAGATCTCGTTCGCCGACGGCTGTGTCACCGTGCCGCTCGACCGGCCCGGTCTCGGGGTCGAGGTCGACGCCGACGTGATGGACAGGCTTCGTGTCGGCTAGGCCTCGCCTGTCCACCGAATGGTCGCTGGCAGGGCAGCCCGCGGTGATCCTGGAGAACACGGTGACCCGCGTCGTCGTGCTGCCCGGGCTCGGCGGCAAGGTCTTCAGCATCGTCGACAAGCGGGTGGACCGCGAGCTGCTGTGGCGCAACGACCGGGTCCCGCTCCGGCCGGCCGCCTTCGGGTCGAGCTACGACGACCAGTTCATCGGCGGCTGGGACGAGCTCTATCCCACCGACGTCCCGGAAGAACTCGTGGGCGAACCGCTGCCGGACCACGGCGAGCTGTGGGCGGTTCCCTGGGCATCGAGTACGGGGGCGTCGGCCGACGAGGTCTGGCTCGAGCTGAGGGTCCGGGGCGCCGTCACCGGGACCGAGGTGAGCAAGCGGTTGACGCTCGGTACGGGCGCCGAACTGGTGACCGACTACCGGATCACCAACCGCGGACGGACCGATCAGCCGTTCCTCTGGAAGACCCACGTCGCCGTCGCGCTTCAGCCGGACACGGTCGTCGACATGGCTGCCACAGACGTTCTGGTGCACGAGTTCGGCAGTCCGAGGGCACGTCCGGCCGACGGCCACATCACCTGGCCTTGGCTGTCGGCGGACGGCGTACGTCATGATCTGCGAACGCTGCCTGACGCCACCGAGCGGGGCGTCTCGGAGTTCTTGCTGGCAACTGCGCTCGAACGCGGCGAATGCGGCGTACGGCATCCGTCCGCCGGGACCGGTCTGCAGCTGACCTGGGACCGTGCCGACTTGGCGTCCTGTTGGCTGTTCGCCTCGTACGGCGGGGGCTGGCGAGGACTGGACGTCCTTGTGCTGGAACCTTGCACCGGTTACCCGTTGTCTGTCGGCGAAGGTGTCGAGGCCGGCACGCATCAGGTGCTCGCCGCTGGTGCGACGAAGTCGTGGCAGTTGACCGCTCGACTGACCCAGTGACGCTATCCGCAGAGCGTGGCCGTTTGTGCTGGCGTGAGGTGAACAGCGGGCTGGGCTCGTAGCAGGAGGGTGAGCTGTGCTGCTGTCTCCAGCTCCTCCGAAAGCTCGACAGCGGAGTCCAGGGACTCACCTGCGACGACCGAGCCGTGATTCGCGAGCAGGATGACGTGATGCTTCGCAGCCAGCTTTTCCACTCCGTCGCCGAGTGCGCTGCTCCCGGGCTTGGCGTACGGCGCCAGCGGGACGTCGCCCAGCCGCATCACCCGGTACGGCGTCAGCGGCGGCAACTGTGCCAGGCCCCGCCCGTCCGGCGGCAGGCACGCACAAGCAGTCGCGTACGGCGAGTGGAGGTGGACGACCGCGGTCGCCTGCGGACGTTGACGATAGACCGCAAGGTGAACGGGCAACTCCTTGGACGGCCGCGGCCGGTTGCCGACGGGTGATCCGGCGTCGACCTGGGCGAGGTCGTCGGCCCGCACCCGTCGCAGAGCCGAGCCCGTCGGCGTGATGAGTACCTGATCGCCCACTCGCACGCTGACGTTGCCGGAGCTGCCGGGAGAGAGCCCGGCGCCGGCGAGGTGGCGGCAGGCTTCGACGACCCGCTCCCTCAGTTCGGCGAGTGGGTTGCCCCGGCCGCTCACGGGCCGACCGTCCATGCGGTCTCGAACAGATCTGGATCACCGAAGTTGCCGGACTTCAGCAGCAGCGCGATCGATCGATCCTGAACCGTTGTGACGGTCCACGGCACGCCGGGGGCGGCCAGGGCGCCGATGCGCAGGGTCTTCGCTCCGAGAGCAGCCGCGACGGCCCCGGACGTCTCGCCACCGGCCACGATCATCCGCCGTACCCCCAGCTTGCCGACGGCCGTGACGGCCAGCTGGGCCAGCGCGTCTTCGACGAGGGCGGCCGCTTTGTCCTTGCCCAGTTCGGTCTGAGCGTCTCTCACGTCGCTCGGCGCTGCTGTGGCCGACAGCAAGACGGCCGAGTCGTCCCGTCGTACGGCCTCCTCGAGTTGCTCGGTCAGCCTCTGGATGGTCGAGGAGTCGGCTGCCAGGGCGAGCGGATCCACCCTGACGATCTGTCCGCGGAAGGCCGCGACCTGTTCGCGGGTTCGTTCGGATCCGCTGCCGGAAATGATCAGTCGTGGACCGGGTTCGGCCTGCGGCAGCTCGGACGGACGGCTGTGCTGACTAGTGCCGGGGAAGTGGGTGCGTGCCAGGGCGACGGCGAGCCCGGCCGCGCCACCGATGACTACCGGTCGCTCGAGTCGCAGAACGGCCTCGGCCACATGGTCCAGGTCGGCGTCGTCGGTGGCGTCGACGAGCAGATGCCGGTGCACGCCGCGCGATGCCGCGACCGCGTCCGCGATCGCCGTCGGACCGCGACGTACAACCGGGTGATCGATGAGACCGACCGAACGATCCGTCTGCCGCGCAAGCACCCGGACCAGGTCCGGGTGCGTCATCGGCGTGAGCGGATGATTCCGCAGCGACGACTCCGACAGCAGTCGCCCGTCGACGAACAGATGACCGAGGTACTGCGTCCGGCCGACCTGCGGCGTGGCCGGCGTACCCACGCTGATCGCGCCCGGACCCGCCAGTTCGACGAGGGCATCGGCGACCGGGCCGATATTGCCCTCAGCCGTCGAGTCGAACGTCGAGCAGTACTTGTGGTAGACGTACCGGACGCCGGCGAGGGCACGAGCCGCCGCGGCGGATTCCTCGACAGCGGTCGCGGGTTCGACGGTTCGCGACTTGAGGGCGACCACGGCGCAGTCGACCTCGGACGGGATCGGCTCCGTCGGAACGCCCAGCGTCACCGAGGTCCGGAGTCCCGCGTCCGCGACGCCGCCGGCCAGATCGCAAGCGCCGGTGAGGTCGTCGGCAACGACGCCGAGCAGTGGCCTGGTCATGGCGCCACCACCAGCCGGGCGCCTCCGCTGCGCAGGAGCCGCTGCTGGTCGGCGGTGACTGCGCTGTCGGTGACGACCACGTCGACCAGATCGAGCCGGCCGAACCTGATCGGTGCCCGCGCGCCGATCTTCCGGTGGTCCACCAACAGGATCGTGGTCACGGCCACGTCGGCCATGCGCTGCTTGATGCTCGCGTCCAACGCGTTCGCACACAGCAGTCCTGAACTGTCCACGGCAGTCGCCGACAGTACGGCGGCATCGACCGACAGACTCGCGAGGCCTGCCTCGGTCGCCGGTCCGGTGAACGATCGGGTGTCCCACTGATACGTGCCACCGAGCGCCACCAGTTCGACGTCGTCTCGGGCGGCGCAGGTGCTGATCACCGGCAAGGAGTGGGTGACCACGGTGGCGCCCTTGGCAACCAGGCCGGCGAGCGGCGCGACCGTCGTACCGGCGTCGAGGGCGAGGGTGGTGGCGTCGGCGAGGAGCTCCGCACACGCTGCCGCGATGGATCGCTTCTCTCCGGTCGAGGCGCGGTCGCGTTGGTCGAACGGCTCGCCGCCGCCGGCCGGCAGACTGGCGCCGCCCGTCACCCGGCGGGCAATCCCGTCCAGGTCGAGCTGCCGGAGATCGCGACGGATGGTCATCTCGGAGACGCCGAGCTCGAGGGCCAAGCCGGCTGACGAGACGTACCCGTCCGCCGTCAGCCGGCGGACGAGTTCCGCACGTCGGGCGGATGCTCCGGTGTAGCGCACGCGCTCACTCAAACTCACCGCATGCGGCAATGTCAACGTTCGCACATCAATTGCATATTTGTCCGAACTCGAACAAACTGGACCGCATGACTCGTGTCGGACTCCTGCACACGGTGCCGGCGCTGGCCGGCGTCTTCCAGCAGCTGGTGGCTCATCAGGATCGCTCGCTGCAACAGGTGCACGTCGCCGATCCGGAGCTGCTGGCCACCGCCATCAGGGACGGTGTCACCGACGAGGTGTTCGGTCGGGTCCGGCAACACGTCGAGTACCTCGCCGGCGACGGCGCCGCGGCCGTCCTCGTGACCTGCTCGTCGATCGGTGAAGCGGTGGAGGCGGCCGCGACCGCGGTCGAGGTTCCCGTCCTCAGAGTCGACGCGCCGATGGCCGCCGAGGCGGTGGGGGCCGCCGGCGAGGGCGGCCGCATCGCGGTGCTGGCGACCCTGGAAGCGACGCTCGGTCCGACCGGGCGACTGATCGAGCGCACCGCGGCCGGACACGGCATCGCGGTCGAGGCCACCGTCGTCGAAGGCGCCGCGGCGGCACGGGCCGCGGGCGACCAGAACAAGCACGACGAGCTGATTCGCGAGGCGGTGAAGAGCACACACGCCGATGCCATCGTGCTCGCGCAGGCCTCGATGGCGCAGGCAGTCTCCGGCCTCGGAATCGACACTTTCACCTCCCCGGCGGCCGGTGTGGCCGCGCTGCTCGCAGCAGTCGACTCACGTCGAGCGTGAGTCGCTACACCCGGCGACGCACAGCGCCGGGTTTCGTGTCGGACCGTGTCGTCCCGGATCGACTGGGCACCTGGAGACAAGTTCCCAGTCCGTCCGGGGAGACGCGGAAGGCGCCGTTGACGATGTCCGACTCGACCTTGGTTGGCCGCCTCCTGGCCGGTCGGTACCGGCTGCTCGCGACCCTGGGCCGGGGCGGCATGGGCGTGGTCTGGCAGGCGCGGGACGAACTGCTCGGCCGCACGGTCGCGGTCAAGCAGATCCTGCTGCCGCCCGAGCTTCCCGACACCGAGCGCGAGATCCTGCGGCGGCGGACGCTGCGTGAGGCCCGCTCGGCCGGCCGGCTCAGTCACCCGAACGTCGTCACGGTGTTCGACGTCGTGGAGGAGGACGGACGTCCCTGGATCGTGATGGAGATGGTCGACTCCACCACGCTGGCCGATGCGATCCGTGAGTACGGGCCGTTGCCACCGGGAGAGGTCGCCCGGATCGGTCTTCAGGTACTGGCCGCACTCCAGGCCGCTCACCGCGCCGGCGTACTGCACCGGGACGTCAAGCCCAGCAACGTGCTGCTCACGGGCGAGGGCCGCGTCGTGCTGACGGACTTCGGCATCGCCACGCTGGAAGGCGATCCGTCGTTGACGACCTCCGGTGCGTTGCTCGGGTCGCCGGCCTTCATCGCGCCGGAGCGGGTCCAGGCGCAGGGCGTGGGGACGGAGTCCGATTTGTGGTCCCTCGGTGCCACGATGTACACCGCGGTGGAGGGGCGGCCGCCGTACGACCGGGGTGCTGCGCTGCCGACGCTGGCCGCGGCCGTCACCGAACCGCCCGATCCGCCGCGGCTGGCCGGGCCGCTTTGGCCGGTGCTCGACGGTCTGTTGCGCAAG
>NZ_SMKR01000113.1 GCF_004348725.1 Kribbella turkmenica | reverse complement strand
GAATCAACCCACCATCGCAACGCGGCCCTACCCCACTGGCTCCACTTCTACAATCATCACCGACCCCACAGCTCAATCGGCGCCCAGCCACCCATCACCCGACTGACCAACGTCCCTGGACATCACAGCTAGACGACCGCGCCGTCGTCGGGGGTGTCCTCGGGCGGGAGCCGGTCGTTCATCCGGATCACCAGGGTGAGGAAGCCGCCGATGAAGCCGACCACCCCGATCGCGGTGATCCGGCCGGTGCCGAAGTCCAGCACGGCGGCCGCGATCAGCAGCAGCGGGCCGCCGAGCAGGCCGAGCCAGGCGGCCCGGCTGATCCAGTCCAGCCGCGGTCCGCGCGGCGGCTCCGGCGGGACGAAGTGGTCGTGCGGGTCGTCGGCGCGCTTCCGGGCCGGCTTCTCCGGCTCCTCGTCCTCGTCGTTCCCGACGATGAGCCCGGCCGGTACGTCGATCAGCGGCTCGTACTTCTCGTCGACGTCCTCACTGGCCGGCCACCGCGGCACCGGGGTCTCGCCGCCGTCGTGCCCGGGCGCGGACGGCGCGTTGAACTGTTCGACCAGCGACTTCCACTCGGCGTCCTCGGTGGTCCGCTCGATCACCGGCCGGGCCCGGTCCACCGCCTCGCTGTCGACGAAGATCTCCTCGAACCCGGCCGGGATCCGGACCGGTTCCTCGGCCTTGGCGGGCGCTTCGGGCTTCTCGACCGTCTCTGACTCGGCGCCGTTGTCCGCGGGTTCCGGCGTCCGCGCGTCGGCGTCGGCGGCTTCCGGCGTACGGGCTTCCCCGGGGGACCCGCAGTACGCGGCGATGCCGGCTTCGGCGAGGGCGGTGAGGACGGGGCCGGCGATGAGGGGGTCGATGCCGCCCATCGAGGTGTACCCGGCGGCGGTCAGGCCGTTGTCACGCATCGGCGCCCACCTGGCGGACCCCGCTCAGCCGGCGGATGAAGGCCGCGGAGCCGGCGAAGATCCGCGGTGCGTCGTTGTCCAGGGTTGCCACGTGATAGCTGTCCTCGAGCAGGATCTCGGTCACGTCGCGGGACGAGATCGAGGCCAGCACGGTTCGCCCCGAGCTCGGTTCCACCACATGATCGACAGTACTGCGGAACATCAGCACCGGCTGTGTCACCTTCGCCAGATCGGCCTTGGTCAGCTTCCACAACTGCGACAGCGACTGCAGCGCCCGCAGCGGCATCCGGTCGTACGCCCCCTCGTCGACACCCGGCTTCTTGATGTCGTTCGAGATGCCCGGGAACGACGGCACGATCCGCGACAGCACCGGCAGCACGGCCAGGCGCCGGTCGTCGGTCATCACCGACGGATTGATCAGGACCAGACCGGAAATGTCGGTGCCGTGCTGCTCGGCGAGCCGCAGCGCGAGGCAGCCACCCATCGACAGCCCGGCGACGAATACCTGGTCGTGCTCCCGGCGCAACCGCGCGAGCTCGTCGTCGAGGACGGCGTACCAGTCGGGCCAGCCGGTCCGGTTCATCTCCCGCCAGCTGGTGCCGTGGCCGGGCAATCGCGGGACGGCGACGCCGTATCCCTCGGCGGCCAGGTGCTCCGCGAACGGGCGCATCGACGTCGGTGAGCCGGTGAAGCCATGGCTGAGCAGCACTCCGACGGCGGCGTTCCCGGCGGATCCCGGGCTGCGGAACTCCTCGGCATGGCCTTGCACTGGCACGGTCGACTCCTCGCCGGGTCACGGTCCTCACAGGCGTCCGGGCAGACTCGTCCGGCCGCCTGTGCAATGGTCGCATCTGGGCCTCGCCCAGTCTTCATCCAGTCTGCATCCAGGTGACAACACGGTGAGCAACACCCGGATTCCTGGCGGTGACATTGCCTGAGGAGGAAGCTGGAACGTAGTGTCCTGCACCGACGGGGCGCTGAAGGTGTCGCGACCGTCGCCACCGGCGTGCACTGGTGCCGGACGAGGTACGGGCCGAGGATGGTCGGTGGTAGGCGTGTCGGGCGAGTGACGGAGGTCGAGGCGGATGCTGTACCTGTTCCTCAGGCGGTTCCTGGTCGCACCGCTGGTGAAACTGATCTTCCGCCCGAAGGTGACCGGCCTGGAGCACATCCCGGACAGCGGCCCGGCGCTGCTGGTCAGCAACCACCTGGCCTTCTGCGACTCGATCTTCCTGCCGGTCGCCGTCCCCCGGCAGATCGTCTTCCCGGCCAAGTCGGAGTACTTCACCGCGCCCGGGCTCAAGGGCAAGGTGGTCGCGACCTTCTTCCGGTCCGTCGGCCAGATCCCGATCGACCGGTCCGGTGGGCGGGCCTCGCTGGCCGCGCTGAACACCGGTCTGGACATCCTGAAGAAGGGTGAGCTGTTCGGGATCTACCCCGAGGGCACCCGCTCGCCCGACGGCCGGCTCTACAAGGGCAAGACCGGCGTCGCCCGGATGGCGATCGTGGCCGGCGTGCCGGTCATCCCGGTCGCGATGATCGACACCGAGAAGCTGCAGCCGCCCGGCCAGGTCTGGCCGAACTGGTTCTACCGGGAGAAGGGCCGCCGGCTGCCGCGGCTGGTCCGGCCGGGGGTCGCGTTCGGCGAGCCGCTGGACTTCTCCCGCTACGAGGGCATGGAGCGGGACCGGTTCGTGCTGCGCTCGGTCACCGACGAGATCATGTACGCGCTGATGGAGCTGTCCGGCCAGGAGTACGTCGACATCTACGCCGACAAGGCCAAGGAGCTGATCAAGGCCGGCGAATCCGTCGACGAGCACGTCCGGCTGGGGGACACCAAGGCCAGCTGACACCCACGGGTGAGGATGGTCGGCATGGACAGCGACCTGAACGTGCTCGGCGAGCCGCTCGAGGAATGCGGCACCGATCCCGTCACCGGCTTCTACCGCGACGGTTGCTGCACGAGCGGCCCGGAGGACCTCGGCAGCCACACGGTCTGCGCGGTGATGACCGCGGAGTTCCTCGCCCACCAGCTGTCGGTCGGGAACGACCTGGTCACGCCGCGTCCGGAACTGCACTTCGCCGGGCTCAAGCCGGGCGACCGCTGGTGCGTGGTCGCAATCCGCTGGCTGCAGGCGTACCACGAGGGGGTGCCCGCTCCCGTCGTACTGGCGTCGACGCATGCCCGGTCGCTGGACACCATCCCGCTGGAGGTACTGCGGGAGCACGCGGTCGACGTACCGCCTGATCTGAGCGCGCTGACCTGAGACGGTCACGGGCCGTCGTGCTGCCTGGCCTAGAGTTGCTCTCATGCAATTCGCGACGTTGAGTGCGGGGGAAGTGCCCGGGGTGCCGAGCCTGGACGAGCTGCGGGCGTTGAAGCCGCTCCAGCAGCCGCAGTGGCCGGAGTCCGCGCCGCTGGACCAGGTGATCGCCGAGCTGCGGACGCTGCCGCCGCTGGTGTTCGCCGGTGAGTGCGACGACCTGACCACCAAGATCGGGGCGGTCACCCGCGGCGAGGCGTTCATCCTCCAGGGCGGCGACTGCGCGGAGACGTTCGACGGCGTGACCGCGGAGAACATCCGGGCGAAGTTGCGGGTGCTCCTGCAGATGGCCGTCGTCCTGCAGTACGCCGCGAGTGTGCCGGTGGTGAAGGTCGGCCGGATCGCCGGTCAGTACGCCAAGCCGCGGAGCTCCGGTGAGGAGACCCGCAACGGCGTCACACTGCCGTCGTACCGCGGCGACGCGGTCAACGGGCTGGAGTTCACCGCCGAGGCGCGCATCCCGGACCCGCAGCGACTGCGCGGCGTCTACAACGCGGCCGCGGCGACCCTCAACCTGACCCGCGCGTTCACCACCGGCGGGTACGCCGACCTGCACCAGGTGCACGCCTGGAACACGGACTTCGTGAAGTCCTCGCCGGTCGGCCAGCAGTACGAGCGGCTGGCCAGCGAGATCGAGCGCGCGCTGGCCTTCATGCGTGCCTGCGGCGCGACCTCGGACGAGTTCCGGACGGTCGACTTCTACGCCTCCCACGAGGCCCTGATCCTGGAGTACGAGCACGCCCTGACCCGGATCGACTCCCGCACCGAGCAGCCGTACGACGTCTCCGGCCACCTGCTGTGGGTGGGGGAGCGGACCCGGCAGCTCGACGGCGCGCACGTCGAGTTCCTCTCGTCGCTGACCAACCCGCTCGGGGTGAAGATCGGTCCGACCACGACGCCGGAGTACATCCGGGCCCTGATCGACAAGCTGAACCCGAAAGGCATCGAGGGCCGGCTGACCTTCATCACCCGGATGGGCGCGGGCAAGGTCCGGGAGGCGCTGCCGCCGCTGCTGGAGGCGGTCCGCGACCACGGCTCGCCGATCGCCTGGGTGTGCGACCCGATGCACGGCAACACCTTCGAGACGCCGAACGGCTACAAGACCCGCAACTTCTCCGACGTCATGCACGAGGTGCAGGGCTTCTTCGACGCGCACGAGCAGGTCGGCACCTGGCCGGGCGGGATGCACATCGAGCTGACCGGTGACGACGTGACCGAGTGCCTGGGCGGCGGTGAGGCTCTGGTCGCCGAGGACCTGGTCAACCGGTACGAGACCGCCTGCGACCCACGGCTGAACCGGCACCAGTCCCTCGAGCTCGCGTTCCTGGTGGCTGAGCGGCTGCGTGGCGCACAAGCGTGAGTGAGCGGAGCGAGCGAACGAATGGGTAGAGCATCGCTGTCGACCATGCTCGCGCCGGAGCCGAGCGCCAGCGAGGTGGGGGCGTGAGCATGATCGACCTCCGCTCGGACACCGTCACCCGGCCGTCGGCCGGGATGCTCGCTGCGATGACGTCCGCGCCGCTCGGCGACGACGTGTACGGCGAGGACCCGACGATCAACCGGCTCGAGGAGACGGCCGCCGGCCTGCTCGGCCACGAAGCCGGCCTGTTCACGGTGACCGGCTCACTGGCCAACATCCTCGGTGTCCGGGCGCTCGTGCCGCCCGGGGCGGAAATCCTGTGCGAGGCGAGCGCGCACATCGCCCGCGCCGAGCTCGGCGCGCACGCAGCGGTCAGCGGGGTCACCACGCGCACCTGGAGCGCGCCCGCCGGACAGATCGACCTCGAGCAGATCCGCGCGCTGATCGCACCCTCGCTGGGTTCGTACTTCGTGGCCACGGCGGCGGTCTCGGTGGAGAACACCCACAACTTCGGCGGCGGCGCGATCCAGCACGCGTACGACGCCCTGGCCGACGAGCTCGACGCCCGTGGCGTGCCGCTCCACCTCGACGGCGCACGGTTGTGGAACGCGTCCGTGGCGTCCGGCCGGTCGATGGCGTCGTACGCCTCCCGGGCGGCGGCCGCGAGCGTCTGCCTGTCGAAGGGTCTCGGCGCGCCGGTCGGCTCGGTGCTCGTCGGGTCCACGGAACTGATCCGCGAGGCCCGGGTCTGGCGGAAGCGTCTCGGCGCCGGCTGGCGGCAGGCCGGCGTACTGGCCGCGGCCGGGCTGTACGCGCTGGAGCACAACGTCGAGCGACTCGCCGAGGATCATGCGAACGCGCGGCTGATCGCCGAGGTGCTGGCCGACGCCGCGCCCGGCTCGGTCAAGCCGGACCAGGTCGAGACGAACATCGTCGTCGCAGATCTGGCCGCCACCGGCAAATCGGTGCCCGAAGTGGTCGAGGCCGCCCGCGCGTCCGGCGTACTCGTCGGCGGCGTCGGGCCGACCCAGCTGCGGGTGGTCACCCATCTCGACGCGTCCACCGACGACTGCCGCACCGCCGCGCAAACCCTCGCGCGCCTGCTCCACTGACCGGCGAGATAGGCTGCAGCTGTCGGGGTCCGCAGCATTCGGGGAGAGCCGTGCGAGAGATCGTCGTGTTCAGCGGAAGTGCCCACACCGGTTTGGCGGAGCGGATCTGTGCCGATCTCGGCGTGGCGCTCTCACCGGTCGAGATCCATCGGTTCAGCAACGACTGCCTGCAGGTGCAACTGCAGGTCAACTGCCGGCAGCGCGACGTCTACATCGTCCAGCCGCTGGTCCCGCCGACGCAGGAGCACCTGATGGAGCTGCTGCTGATGATCGACGCCGCCCGCGGTGCGTCGGCCCAGCAGATCACCGCCGTCATGCCGCACTACGCGTACGCCCGGTCGGACAAGAAGGACGCCTCCCGGATCTCGATCGGCGGCCGCCTGGTCGCCGACCTGCTGGTCGCGGCCGGCGTCGACCGCGTGCTGACGATGGCGCTGCACGCCCCACAGGTGCACGGGTTCTTCTCCGTTCCCGTCGACCACCTGACCGCAATCGGCGTACTCGCCGACCACTTCCGCGGCCGCGACCTGACCGACACCGTCGTCGTCAGCCCCGACCTCGGCAACGCGAAGACCGCGACCCAGTTCGCCCGCCTCCTCGGCCTCCCGGTCGCCGCCGGCAGCAAGCAGCGCCTGGCCGACGACCGCGTCGTCATCGACGCGATCGTCGGCGACGTGACCGGCAGGCGGGCAATCATCCTGGACGACGAGATCGCCACCGGCGGCTCGATCATGGAACTCCTCGACCGGCTCAAGGACCGCGGCTGTACCCAGGCCGCGGTCGCCTGCACGCACGGCCTGTTCGCCGGCCCCGCGGTCGAGCGCCTGCGGTCCCACCCGTCGGTGACCGAAGTCATCAGCACCGACACCGTGCCCCGCCCGGACGGCTTCCCCGAACTCCAGGTCAGCTCGGTGTCCGCGCTGTTCGCCGAGGCGATCAAGCGCATCCACGACGGTGAGTCGGTCAGCAGCCTGTTCGACGGGGTCGACCCGACGCACGCGCCTCCGCAGCCGAAGCTGCCGTTCTAGTACGGCGGTCAGCCTACGCGTGCTCCGCGGGCCGTCGCTCCGGTGTCCTCCGGTCGACGCCGGTGTCTCGGGTCGGCGCGAGGGAAGTGGTTGGCGGCGTTCGCCGACTTCGGGCTGCCAGGGCGTCGTCGTACACTCGGCGCATGGCTGGGCTGCAGCGGACTGTGACTGTTGCGGCGCCGCCTGAGCGGGTCTGGGCGGTGATTGTCGACGTCGAGCGTTGGCCCGAGCGGATTCCGACAGTTGAGTCCGTGCAGCGGCTGGATGACGGGCCGTTGGCTCTGGGCTCGCGGACGCGGCTGCGGCAGCCTCGGCTGCCTGAGGCGGTGTGGACGGTGACCGAGTTCGCCGACGGGTCGTCGTACACCTGGAAGTCGAAGTCGCCCGGCGTCACGGTCACGGCTGCGCACGTCGTCGAGCCGCATGCTGAGGGCAGCCGGCTCACGCTCGCGCTGACCGTGTCGGGTCCGCTGTCGGGCATCGGCTGGCTGATGACCCGGTCGCTGACCAAGCAGTACGTCGAAACCGAGGCCGCCTCGATCAAGAGCGCCGCGGAATCCACGGGAGGCTGAACGCGGCGCGAAGGTCGATCGACGCCGAAGGAGCTCGCGGCCTCAAGCTGCGGACGCGGGGAGTCCGTCGCGAATCGGCTTGACCGAGACTGTGCGCCCGCCTTCGATCACGCGGACTCACAGATGCAGAGCTGAAGCGGCGTGTCCGCGGCAAATGGTCGACCGGACCAGTCCCCGAAGCGTTCGATGAGCCGGAGGCCGCCGAGCGAGACGAGCAACGGCAGTTCCTGCGGGAAGATGCTCCTGATTTCGAGCGGTGCGACGACGAAGTCGGGCTCTGAGCTGGTCGAGAGGTACCACGTCCCCCGGGTGACTTGCGCGGGCGCATCGTAGCTCTCAGCGACATCGACGCGAACCTGGCCACGGTCAGGATCCCTGAACGACAACGACTCCCGGGTGCGCCGTACGCCATCGGCTTCGGCAAGGAGGCGCACGCTCGGGCTGAACACATCGAAGACGAACCTTCCTCCAGGTGCCAGGTGTCTTCGAACCGACCGGAAGCAGCGCACCAGATCCTCAGCCTCGTGCAGATGCAGCAGGGAATTGGCCGTGATGAACACGAAGTCGAACGCGCGGCCCAGATCGAAGGCTCGCATGTCGCCCTGCATCCATTCCACCGCTACACCGTGCTCGTTCGCCTTGCGCTGAGCCTCGGCCAGCATGTCGGACGAGAAGTCCAGGCCGACGCACGGATGCCCGTCGGACGCGATGGGGATCAGCTTGTGCCCGGTGCCGCACCCGAGTTCCAACACGTGCCCGCCTTGGCGATCGGCGTTGGCCCGGTAGAAGTCGACCGCTGGCCCGCCGCCCGGGAACATCAGGTCGTACAGCCTCGCGTGCGAGTAGAACTCCTGACTCATCAAGCGCCTCCTGTCCGACTCGGCCGCAGTTGGCCGGGCGACCTGCTGATTCGAGCGTGCGCGGCGAATGGAGTGTCTGCCGGTGGCTGCGTAGCAGGATACGAGCCTGGTAGTGCCAATGAGCGCGGTCGCCGCGCCCGGTACGCGTGATGTGCTTGATCAAGGTACGAATGCTGGTGACCCAGGCTTCGCCGGGATCGACGAACCCATCAACCAAGTCGAGTCGGTCGGCGTCACAGTCAACGCGGCCACGGTTGTGCACACGGTCGGGTTGGCTCGGCTGAGAACGTGTCCAATCTCTTCGACGCGTACTGCGAGCGACCTGAGATGCTCCGCCTCGCCGGCGACGTCTCTGGCCGCCGGATCCTCGACGCGGGATGTGGATCAGGGCTGCTGACAGCTGCACTTCGCGAGTCGGGTGCCGGGTCACCGGTTTCGACGCGAGCGCGGCCATGATCGACCTGGCGCGTCAGAGGACTACGTCATGGACGGCCAGACCGTGTGGCTGACCTTCTGTCATCGGCCGCTGCACGCCATGACAAATGCCTTCGCCGCCGCAGGCTTCCGCATTACTGGACTCAGCGAACCGCGCCCGGCCTCGAACACACCTGCGGAACTGTTTCCACCCGCCTTGGGCGAAGGCGGATCGTTCATGTGCTTCTTCTTCCTCGTCATCGAGGCCGTCTGAACCCGAATCCGCTGCGACCGCGGCACGGTGACTCGGCGAGCAGGCAAAGTGCTGCAGCCGGGCGTATCGTCGAGTCAAGGGGGCGAGATGACGACATTGACGGTTGCGGCTGTGCAGGCGGCGTACGTGCTGATGGATCGCGAGGCGACGCTGGCCAAGGTGGAGGAGTTGGTGGCCGACCCGGCAGTGCGGGCGGCCGACCTGGTCGTGTTTCCCGAGGTGTTCGTCCCCGGTACGCCGATCTGGATCGACGGGCCGTCGATCTGGGACGGGGACGAGGAGTGGTTCGCGATGCTGGCCGACCAGGCCGTCGTCGTACCGAGCGAGACCACCGACCGGCTCGGCGCAGCGGCCCGCCGAGCGGGCGTGTACCTCGTGATCGGGGTGGACGAACGGGAAGCCACCGGGAGCACGATCTACAACACCCTGCTGTACTTCGATGCCGATGGCAAGCTCCTCGGCAAGCATCGCAAGCTGATGCCGACCGGCTCGGAGCGCACCGTGTGGGGGATGGGCGACGGCTCGATGCTCGAGACGTACCCGACTCCCTTCGGGCGCATCGGTGGGCTGATCTGCTGGGAGAACTACATGCCGCTGGCCCGGTTCTACCTCTACTCGCAGGGCGTCGACGTCTGGGTGGCACCGACACTGGCCAGAGGTGACGGCTGGATCGCGACCATGCGACACATCGCCCGCGAAGGCCGCTGCTACGTGATCGGCGTGAATCCGTGCCTGCACGTCGACCAGATCCCGGCGGACTTCCCCGACCGGGACCGGGTATGGCGGACAGACCCGGACGACCCCGACTGGGTCGAGCCCGGCAACTCGGTGATCGTGGGTCCGAACGCGGAAATCCTCGCCGGACCTGTCCGGCACGCCGAGAGCATCCTGGTCGCCGAGCTGGACCTCGCAAAGGTCCGCTCGTCCCGGCGGATGTTCGACCCGGTCGGCCACTACCACCGCCCCGACGTCTTCCGACTCGCCGTCGACACCGCCCCGCGACCGGTGGTCACGACCCTTCGCAACGGATTCGCCGAGGACTGACCGTCTCTTCGGCACGGCGAGCGGGTACGGGGCCGAGCGGGATCGCGCGGCCCTGGCTCGGGATCGAGTAGTGGACGGCGCAGCCGACGCCGTGCCGGTAGCAGGCCGGTAGCACTGAGTGGGTCACGGCGGCGGAGGAGCCGCGCGCAGCACCGCATGGGCAGACCCCCCATGAAAGGATCAACCGCATGGCAGACAGCGTGCGGATAGGTGTCGTCGGAGCGGGAAGCATCTCGGTGCGGGGGCTTTTACCCCATTTGGGGCAGCCGGACCTCGCGGGGCGGGTGACACTGGCGGCCGTGTGTGACCCGGTGCCGGGGCGGGCGGAGGCGGCGGCTGCGAAGTTCTGGGTCGAGCAGGCGTTCACGGAGTACGAGGACCTGCTGGCGCGGGGCGATGTCGACGCGGTGACGATCGCGTCTCCGATCGGTCTGCACTACGAGCAGGGCAAGTTGGCGCTGCAGGCCGGTAAGCACGTGCACTTCAACAAGACCATGACAGTCACCGTCGCCGAGGCCACTGAGCTCATCGAGCTCGCGGAGGAGAACGATCTGCGAATCGTTGCCTCGCCGGGGGAGATGCTGCGCCCGCACCACGTCCGCATCCGGGAGCTCATCGCCGAGGGCGCGATCGGCACGGTGTCGTGGGTGAGCTGTGGTGCGGCGTTCGGCACGTATCACGAGGACGAGTCGGTCCGCGGAGGCAGCGACGTCCTGACGAACATCGATCCGTCGTGGTACTTCCGCAAGCCCGGCGGCGGACCGATGTATGACATGACGGTGTACGCGCTGCACACCGTGACCGGGATCCTCGGGCCGGCCAGGCGGGTGACGGCGATGTCCGGCGTACGGGTTCCGGTGCGCACCAGCGGGGGCGTGGACGTGCGGACGGAGGCCGACGACAACACGGTCGTGCTGATCGATTTCGGCGACAACCTGTTCTGTGTCGCCACCGGAACCGCCGCGGGCGGGATCCGCGGCGGCTTCAGTGGTACGTACTACGGAACGGCGGGGACGATCGACGAGCTGCTGCTCGACGGCGAGCCGTTCGACTTCCCGGACCGCGATCCCGCCGAGCTCTCGCCGCGCGGGCCGGGAAACCAGGCTCTGCTCCCGCACGTGACCGGCGTGCACCGCGAGATCGAGGAGCAGCACGTGTACGAGGACGTCATGCAGCTGGTCGACTGGGTCCGCGAGGGCAAGCCCTCGATCGTCACCGCCGAACACGCGCGCCACGTCATCGACATCATCGAGTCCGCGTACCGGGCCGCCGCGACCGGCCAGACCCAGGACCTCACCACCACCTTCTGACCGGGCCGTCAGCCCTCACAGCACGCTCGGTGCAGCCACTCGGGCTCGTGCCACCAGAACTCGTCGTCGTGTGAGTGTGCCTGCTCACGGCTGAGCGGCCTCGGTGCGTCGGCGGGTGCCTTCAGGATCGAGGTCGTACGAGCGCTCCCGGCGTACGGCGCGAGCAGATCGTCGACCGTGTGCAGTTTGCCCGCGACCATCACCCGGTCGACCGCGGCCGCGGCCCGGATGTCCTGCAGCGGGTCGCCGGTGACGAACGACAGGTCGGCCTGGGCGCCCGGCCTGACGACGCCGAGTGTGTTCTCGAGGTTCAGCCACCTCGCCGGGTTCCGGGTCGCGGTCGTCAGCGCCTCGTACGGCGTGAAGCCGCCGGCCACCATGGATCGCAGGTTCGCGTGCAGCGAGATCGCGATGTTGTCCAACGGTGTGTCGGTGCCGGAGGTGACGAAGCCGCCGCCGCGGTGGATCCGCAGCACCATGTCGACGTTGCCTCTGAGCAGTTCACGGGTCGTCACGCCCGCGGGTCCTCTGGCCGTGTTCACCTCGTTCTGCAGCGCGGCGTACTCCCAGGCCGGGAAGAGGGTCGTGGTCCGCCGGTCGGTCAGCAGCGACGGGTCGTCGACGTGCGCCATCGTCGAGGTGAACAGCGTCGGCGTGACGGACAGCCCGGCCTTGGTGAAGAGCGTGATGACGTCGGCGTACGCGCGGCCGAGCCGGCTGACCGTGTGCGAGTAGCCGAGGCGGTTGGTCGCGCCGGTGTGCTCCATGCCGTCCATGCCGAGGTGCTCGGCCGGGTAGAGGTAGTGCGACGACAGTTGCAGGCCGAGCCGGTGCACGGCCGCGATCGCGCGTCGCTGGTAGTCGACCGGCAACCGCACGTACGTCTTCACCAGGTCGTACGCGAGTCCCTCGACCCGGTCGATCTCCAGGCCGAGTTGCCGCAGCGAGAGGGTCGGCCGCATGAAGTTGTAGTAGACCCGCGAGCCGTCGATCGCCTCACCGGTCGCGAAGTACCGCGGGCCGAGCAGGGACCCATGCGCGAGTGCCTCCCGCGTCTCCTGCATCTGGTAGACCGGATCGCCCGGCGACCGTGTGGTGGTGATCCCGTACGACAGCCACAGATTGCCCTGCCGCGCGCCCCATGCCCGGCCGCGCAGATGCCAGTGGTTGTGCGCATCGATCAGCCCGGGCATCACGGTCTGCCCGGACGCGTCGACGTCCGCACGCCCCTGATGCGGTCGTACGGCGGCGATCCGCGAGCCGTCGAGTACGACGTCGACGTCCCGGCGCAGCGTGGTCGCGCGGCCGTCCCACAACGCACCGGCGTGGATGGTCACGTGCTGGTTCACCGTCGCGCGACGCCAGTGCAGGTCGAGCTTGATCGTCTGCGGGCGGGATCCGCGGATGGTGGTGCGGCGTAGCCGGCCGTTGTTCAGGTAGAGCAGGGTGTCGTCGTCCTGCCAGACCGGTGAGTCGGTCACTTCACTGGTCACGGCCCGGGGCTTGCCGGTGAACCGGCCGCGTCCGTCGACCGGGGCGACGTACAGAAGACTCTCGACGACGAACGCGAGCCACTTGCCGTCGGGGGAGAAGACCGGGCCGTCGTCGCCGCGGGTGGCGAGCGACCGGAACGGCATCGGCTCCACGTACTCGAGCGCGGTGGTGGCGACGTCGACGTACAGCAGTTGGCTCGTGCCCTCGCGGAACCGCTTGGAGAAGGGCTTCACGGCGGCGAGGACGATCGTCCGTCCGTCGCGCGACCAGCTGACCCGGCCGGGCTGGAACAGCGTCGGCGTCAGTTGCCGGACCTGACCGGACGCGAGGTCGAGCACCCAGGCGATTCCGTCCTGGTCCTGGTAGGCGATCTGCTGTCCATCGGGGGAGAACCGCGGTGCGGTCTGCGCCCCGGGCAACGAGGACAGCTTGCTGTCGGCCCCGGTCCTCAGGTCGTGCAGCCAGAGATCCGCGGTCCCGTCCCGATCACTGGCGTAGAGCAGTTCGGTCCCGTCCGGAGAGAAGTCCGGATCCGAGTTGAAGTAGCCATCGGCAACCAGTTTCCGCGGCTGCCCGCGGCCGTTCGTCGTTGTCAGCCACAAGGCGTTCAAGGCCCGGAACGCGACCCATCGGCCGTCCGGCGACACGGTCGGGCTCGCGATCCCGTGCACCGGCCGCCGAGCGGTCGACTCGAGCTCCGGCACCTTCGGCTGCGGCCGCTTCGAGGTCACCGGCACGGTCGCCGTGAACGGTACGACGGTGTGCGCGCCGCCGGGCCGGTGCCGAACGACGTGCCCGTCGGCGGTGTAGTAGACGTCGGCCGACGTCCAGGACGGCGGTACGGCGAAGACGTCCTTGCCCGAGGTGACTCTCTGATTGTCGACAATCAGATCGCACACCGGGCCGGCGAGGCGCACATAGGCGAGCCGGCCGGAGGGTGAGTAGGCCGGGCCGTAGACGGTGCTGCCGGTTTCGGCGGGGGCGAGGGTCTTGCGCTCTCCGGTGGTCAGGCTGAGCTCGACGATCGAGGTGGCGTCGACGGTGAACGCGATCCGGGTGCCGTCGGCGGAGACGGCCGGCTCGGCCTCGTCGGTGATGTCGTCGGTCAGCGAGATGATCGCGCCGGTGGTCAGGTCGAGGCGATGGATGCCGTAGGTGCCGTTGCCGCCGCGGTCCGAGGAGAAGACGACGTACTTGCCGTCGGGGGTGAAGTGCGGCTCGCGGTGGTCGTAGCGGCCCCTGGTGAGTTGGCGGAGGCCGGAGCCGTCGGGGTTGATCGTCCAGAGGTGGAAGTTGCCGTCGCGGTACGACTGGAAGACGAGCGTCCGGCCGTCGGGTGACCAGCGCGGCCGGGTCGCGTCCTGCAGGTCGTCGGTCAGCCGCCGGGACACGCCGCCTGCGGCGGGAGTCACCCAGATCGCGGTCACCAGGTCGAAGGCGAGCCATTGTGCGTCGGGTGAGACGGCCACCATGAAGTTGGTGCCTTCGGTGAGCACCGCTTGGTTCGCGGCGCCGTCGGTCTGAGTGCCTGCCTGCGTGTCGGTCGCGGTCGCGGTGGTCTGGAGTGTGCCGGCCGCGGCGACACCTCCACTGAGTTGGAGTGCGCGGCGCCGCGAGATGCTCCACGAGCCAGGGGTTTCGAAGTCGTTGTGGTCCACGATCGGTCCAATCCCTCGAGGGCGGTGGGACGCTGGCCGCGGCTGGTGATCCCTGCGTCGGACCACCAGCCACGACCTGACCGAATGTGCCAGGACCGTCGACGGTGCACGATGCTGACCAGTGAGTAGAGCGCCGAGCGGGCCCTGTGCTGCGACGAACGGACGGGCGTCTATCGTCTGCGCATGCCATCCGTGTCTCCCCGGCTCCAGGCGCTCGGCGCCGCCGTATTCTGCGTCGCCGTCGCCCTGGTGGCAGGGCTGGCGGTCGACAGCAGGCTCGACCGGCACTGGATCCTGCGGGGGCTCACGCTGTTCCTCGCGCTCTGCTGCGCCACGCTCCTGCTGACCGACCAGAGTCGCCGCATCCGGCAGATCGTCACGGCAATCGGCTTGGCGATGTTCGGCGTCGTCTTTCCGGTCAGCCAGACTGCCTGGTCGACGCCGCCCGAGATCGACTTCGCCCTGGCGGTCGCGACGGATGCCGAGGACGCCGCGACGAAGGACGCCCGGAGTGTGGTCACCGTCGAGGACGTGAAGGCGGCCGCGGAGGCGCGTGGCGGTGCCGTCGGCTCGCTGCAGACCGAGCGGAATCCGGAGGTGCGCGGCGCCGACGAGTTCCCGGTGATCGTCCGCGCCAAGCCCGACCAGGGCCGACCCTGGGCCTGCATCTCCTTCACCAACGGCCTGAACGCCGAAATCCGCGCCTGCTGAGCCCGGCGTCCACGCAGAGGCGGACCGGGGCCGCGTCCGCTGAGGCAGACTCCGCGTGAGCCCGGACCGGGTTGCTGGATGAGTGGGGGAGGACGCGCGCGGTCAGGCTGGCGTTCACGTGTACGGCGCCGGGCTCCGGCGGTCCACGTGGCGGGCAATCGATTTCTCACGGACCCGTGGACGACCTAAGGTCGCGGGTATGACTCTTGGGAAGCTGTCCGGAATCAGCGCGATCGTCGACGTCGAGACGCGCTCCATCAGTGCGGAGAACCCCACCGGTGAGCCCGGTCAGGGCGGCCGCCGGACCGAGGGGACCGGCGCGAAGGCGGCCCGCGACCTCGGCCAGGGCTGGAAGGTGTCGCCGTCGATCGAGATCGGCCCGGGGGAGACCGCGACCCTGGCGGACATCGCCGGGGCGGGCTGCATCACGCACATCTGGCTCACCACGCACGTCGACCACTGGCGGCGGCTGGTGCTGCGCGGGTTCTGGGACGGCGACCAGGCGCCCGCGATCGAGACGCCGGTCGGTGACTTCTTCTGCTCGGGCTGGGGCAGGTTCGCTCAGGTGAGCTCGCTGCCGGTCGCGGTGAACCCGAACGGCGGCTTCAACTGCTACTGGGAGATGCCATTCCAGTCGCAGGCCACGTTGACGCTGGAGAACACCCACGACGAGCCGGTGGTCGTGTACTTCCAGGTCGACTACTGGCTGGGCGACGTACCGGAGGAGTCGGCGTACCTGCATGCGCAGTGGCGGCGGAGCAACCCGCTGCCGTCGAAGACCGTGCACAGCCTGCTGGACGGCGTCGAAGGGCCGGGCCACTACGTCGGCACCTACCTTGCGTGGGGCGTCAACAGCAGCGGCTGGTGGGGTGAGGGCGAGGTCAAGTTCTACCTCGACGGCGACGACGAGTTCCCGACCATCTGTGGCACCGGGACCGAGGACTACTTCGGCGGCGCGTGGAACTTCGACGTGCCCCACCTCGGCGGCTACACCGAGTTCAGTACGCCGTACCTCGGCATGCCGCAGGTGATCCGGCCGGACGGGCAGTACGCCAGCCAGCAGCGGTTCGGCATGTACCGCTTCCACCTCCCCGACCCGATCCGGTTCCGGGAGAAGCTCCGGGTCGACGTCCAGGCGCTCGGCTGGCGCTCCGGCGGCCGCTACCTTCCGCTGCAGGACGACATCGCCTCGACCGCGTTCTTCTACTCGACCAGGACGAGTACGGCGCGACCGGAAGCGCCGACCCACGACGTGATGGAGATCTGCTAGGGGATCGGCAAGGGCTTCTCGAGCGCGGCGCCGGCAAGGACGACCAGGGCTGACGTCCACCCCAGCGGCGCCTCGCCGGCCGGCTCGAGGTCGCGGTTGACCTTCTCTGGCAGGGCACCGCTGCCGGTCCGGTAGTGGTCCAGCCAGGTGAGCAGTTCACGGGCGGTCGCGCGATCGCCGCGCGCGGCCGCGCTCAACGCGAACAGCGCGGTCTGCGGTGTCCAGGCGACGCCGTCGGTCCGCCAGTTCTCGCCGGGCGTGACGCCGCCGTTCGGTTGCGTCAGTACGGCGTGCGCCCGGTCGATGGCCCGGTCGACGACGTCACGCGCCGGCGCGAACGGTGGGCCGAGGACGGTCACGATCGCGTCGGCGCCGCCGCCCACCCCGATCGGCTCGAGTCCCGGTTCGAGGAAGCTCACCGCTCGGGCGGGGGTCCGCGGGTAGTCCGGCCCGAACCGCCGGTCCGTTGCTCTGGACAACTTCTCCAGCGCCGCGCTCCAGCGGGCGGCTTCGTCCGGGTGACCTGACCGGGTGGCGATCGAGACCGCGGAGCGGAGGCCGGTGAGCAACGGCGCGACCGTGCCGAGAGTCAGCTCGGACTCCGGTCGTTCCCAGTAGTCCGGGGACACCCCCGGCAGTCCGTCGGCCCCGAGTTCGGCCACGATCTGGTCGGCAGACCCCCGGACGAGGTCCCAGTACCTGGATCCGGCCCGGCAGAACCACGTTGCCCAGAGCACCCAGCCGGAACCGTCCAGCTGAGGTTCCCGGCCGTCGAGGATCGGCTCCCCGCTGTCGGCGTACCGGGCCTCCCAGCGGCCGGACGACGGCTTGGTGCCGTCGAGGAAGTCGAGCACTCGCTCGGCCTTGCCGGGCCGCCCGGCCGCGCAGTACGCCGCCGCGACGAACGAGGCGTCCCGCGGCCAGACGAACCGCCACGGGCCGTCGGCCCCGGCCAGGGTCGCGCCGTTCGGACGGGTCAGTGCGTCGAGGTCGGCGATCGCGCGGCCGACGAGTCCGCCGTACGGGCCCGGGAAGGTTGCGGCCGACACCTTCCGGCCTTCGGCCACCAGCCGCGGCTGGGGATTGCGCACCAGGTTGTTCACCGTGCCGGCGGTGAGGAACGCCAGCAGGACGACGATGACGACGGCCGGGAACCACCGGACCCGCCGCGCGTCGTCGTCCCGCATCACTCCTCCTACTGGGCCAGGTGCTGTACTTCGGCCTCGAACTTGCGCCGTGGTGCGAGCTCCACCAAGTACATGGCGGACAGTACGAGCGCGCCACCCACCAGGATCCGCCAGGTCACGCTCTCCGACCCGAACAGCACCGCGAACCCCGACGCGAACACCGGCTCCATCGTCATCGCGATCGCTGCGCGGGTCGGCGTCAGATGCGCCTGTGCCCAGGTCTGGACGATCAAAGCCAGCGCACCCGCGACCAAGGCCATGTAGATGATGCTGACCCAGTCGCCTCCAATGCTCGGCAGCGCGAAACCACCGGGGAGCGCGCCGATCGCGCAGACGCAGGTGATCACGACCATTTGCAGCGCCGAGAGCCCGAACGCGGTCTGCGGCGTGGACCAGGCGCCGAGCCCGATGATGTGCAGCGCGTACAGGCCGGCCGAGGCCAGCGTGAGCAGCTCACCGGTGCCCATGCTCAGCCCGCGCAGCGACAGCACGCCGAGCCCGACGGTGGCGAGGATCACGGCCACCCAGGCCCACCGGCCGATCTTGTGCCGCAGGATCACCGCCGCCAGCAGCGGGGTGAAGACGACGTACATGCCGGTGACGAAGCCGGAGACGCTCGCGGACGTGTGCCGCAGGCCCTCGGTCTGGACCAGCTGGGCGGCGCCGTAGGTGATGCCGAGGGCAACGGCCCGCCCCTTGTCGAGACGGCTCAGCCGGGCGATCGCCGGCGGATGGACCAGAATCAGCGCGACCGAGGCGATCAGGAAGCGCAACGCGAGGTAGTCGGCGACGTCCATCCTGGTGAGCAGGTCCTTGGTCAGGAAGAACGTGGACCCCCAGGCCGCCGCGACCGCGAGCAGGGCGAGTACGGCAAGGCGCGGGCGGGTCACGCCGGACATCTCATCAGACGTCTGCGGCCGGGGGCAAAACGGCCGCAGACGGGCTCAGAGCACCGTGATGACGACCTGACTGCCCGGTTTGACCTTCTTCCTGGCGCCCGGGTTCTGGGCGGCGACGATGTTCAGCCCGAGCCCGTACGGCGCTTTCTCCGTCTTCACGGTGAAGCCGGCCCCGGTCAGGATCCGCTGCGCGTCGGCGAGCCGCTTGCCCTTGACGTTCGGGATTTCGACCAGCGGCGGGCCCTTCGACACCACCAGCTGGACCTTGTCCTTGGCGAACAGCGTGCCGCTGTTGGGGGTCTGGCTGATCACCTTGCCCTCGGCGACCTTCTCGTCGTACTGGTCGGTCCGGCCGACGACCAACCCGAGTTTGCGCAGTTCCTTGCCGGCGTCGCGGTAGGACTTGCCGGTGGTGTCCGGCACCGCGATCGGCATCCTGCCCTTGCTGACCGCGAAGTTCACCGCCGTGCCCGGCTTCACCACGGTGTCGAACTTCGGGCTGATCGCGATCACCCGGCCGGACGAAACGGTCTCGCTGTACTGCTCGTTCACCTGCCCGGTGATCAGCTTGATCGGTGCCAGGGCGCGTTTCGCCTCGTCGAATTCGAGACCGGCGAGTTGCGGCACCCGGTACCGCTCCGGGCCCTTGGAGACGGTCAGGCTGATCTCGCCGTTCTTCCGGATCCGTTCGCCCGCGGCGGGGTCGGTGGCCATCACCTGACCCTTCGGCACGTCCTCGGAGAAGTCCTGGTTCGCCAGGGAGGTTCGCAGACCGTGCTCCCCGGCCTTGGCCGTGGCTACGGCGGGATCGAGTTTCACCAGACTGGGCGTCTCGGTGTAGCGGTGGATGCCGTAGTACCAGGCCGCCGTTCCGACGCCGATCGCGGCCGCGAGAATCAGGATCAGCGCGAGCAGCCCACGGCCCCTGCGCCGCGGCGGCACCTGGACTCTCGGTGCGCCGGTCGGCCGTCCCTTCTCCACCGGTACGACGATCGTGTCGTGGCGGAGCACGTGGCTGTCGTCGTCCGGAGCGCCGCGCGTGTAGCCGTCGTCGTACCCGCTGTCCTGGCGGATCTGCTGGATCGGAATCGTCAGGTCGCCGGTCAGCTCCGGGTCGTCCGGCAGCCCTTCCTCGAGCGCGCTGCGCACCCGGCGGACCTGCCGGCTCAGCACGCGCGCGTCGGCCGGTCGCAGGTCCCGGTCCCGAGCGGTCGCGCGCTGAACGAGCGCGTCGACGTACGGCGGGATGCCCGGCTGCTCCGAGGACGGCGGAGGTACGTCGGCGTGGACGTGCGCGTACGCGACCTGGATCGGGGTGTCGCCGGAGTGGGGCTTGTTGCCGGTGAGCATCTCGTACAGCACGATGCCCGACGAGTACACGTCCGACCGGGCGTCCGCACTGCCGTCGGTGACGAGCTCGGGCGCCAGGTAGGAGACCGTGCCCATCAGCAGGCCCTGGGTCGCGGTGTTGCCGGTCGCGCTGACCGCACGGGCCAGACCGAAGTCCGCGACCTTCACCGCACCGTTGTCGGAGATCAGTACGTTCTCCGGCTTGATGTCGCGGTGGACGATGCCGGCGTCGTGCGCCGCGGAGAGCGCGGACAGGATCGGTGCCAGCAGATCGAGCGCTCGAGCCGGGGACAGGGGCGCCTGCTCCCGGATGACGTCACGCAGCGTACGGCCGGGGACGTACTCCATCGCCAGGAACAGGGTCCCGTCGTCGTCGCCCTGGTCGAAGACGGCGACCACGTTCGGGTGCGAGAGCCGGGCGGCGGCCCGGGCCTCGGCGACGAACCGGCGGGCGAACTGGGCGTCGTCACCCAGCCCGTCGTGCATCACCTTGAGCGCGACCACCCGGTCCAGCCGCATGTCGAGTGCCTTGTAGACAGTGGCCATCCCGCCCTTGGCGACGCGTGCGCCCACGCGGTACCGGCCGTCGAGCACTCGCCCGACGAGGCGGTCGCTGACCTGCGTGTCCACGTCGTCCGTCACTTGCGGTGAGCCGCCTCTCCAAGCTGTCCTGCTCTGAGAGTGTAGATAACGCCTCAGCGTGACCGTGCCAGGCGCACCGCAGAGCGGCCTAGCCGAGAGGGCGGGTCACCGCAGCGGGTCCCAGCCCCGTTCCAGCTGGGCCTTGATCCGGAGGACGTTCTTCACGTAGAGCTTTGTGTCCGGATACATTCCGTTGCGCCGGACCCCGCCGAGACCCTGGTAATACCCGGCGATGGCGATGTCCAGCCGGGCGGCGCCGGTCAGCCGGTCCAGCAGCACCACCCCGGCGGTGACGTTGTCCTGCGGCCGGAGCAGGTCCAGGTCCCGGCCGACGATCGATGAGGAGAACTGGCCGGTCGACGGGATCACCTGCATCGCGCCGACCGCGTTGGCGGGGGAGACCACCCGCTGCTTCCAGCCCGACTCCTGCCAGCTGATCGCGAGCGCCAGCTCCGGGTCGACGCCGTACCGCTTGGAGGTGTTGACGATCAGGGTGCGCATCTGGGCTCGGGTCGGCAGTTTGCGGCTCTTCAGGATCGCCCGGTTGCGATCCGCCTTGGCGACGACGTGGTCGGGGTACGTGCGGCCGGCGAAGCTGTTGTTCTTCTTCGGCTTGGCCGGCGGCTTGGCTGGCGGCTTGGCCCTTGGGCGCACCTTGACCGGCACCTGCAGCGGCTTGCCGGCGTAGATGTGGTCGGAGGCCCGCAGTCCGTTGGCGGCCAGCAGGCTCGCCTGCGAGACCTTGTAGCGCTTGGCGATCTTGGAGACGGTGTCGCCCGGCTGCACGAGGTAGGTCACCCGGCCGAGCTGCGAGTTCCTGGCCGGGTGCTTGGTGGCGGCGGAGGTGCGGCCGGGGACCTTGAGCACCTCGCCGGCGTAGATCACGTTGCCGGAGCCGGGCAGGCTGTTCAGCACGACCAGGTTCTTGACCGTGGTGCCGTAGCGGTTGGCGATGCGGCTGAGTGTGTCGCCGTCCTTCACCTTGTACGCCCCGAAGCCGGGCGAGCCGGCGGTGATCACTCCAGCGGTCAGCAACGGTACCGCGATGCCGGTCAGAACACGTACGACGTTTCGCATAGTTCCATCTCCCCGTGTGAGCATCACTTGACCGTAAGTGCTGATACTGATGTGACAACAGGGGCCGATGGGGTGTTTGTTACGGCTGTAATCCAATGTTGACAATTCAACGCTGAACTACATGCGTGTAGTTCACAAACTAATTGCTCAGAGCAACAGACTGGCTACCGTGCCGTGAACCGGCCGGCCAGGAACGGTTTCCCGAGCTCCGGCAGCACGCCGGTGCGCACGGTCTCGGCGATGATCTGCGCGGTGATCGGCGTGAGCAGGACGCCGTTGCGGTAGTGACCCGTTGCCCACAGCAACCCGTCGAGCCCCGACGGACCGAGCACGGGCGCGTTGTCCGGCGTGGCCGGGCGCAAGCCGGCGATCGCCTCGACCAGTTCTAGTTCGTCGGTGATCGGCAGGACGGTCCGGGCGTCGCGCAGCAAGGCGAACACGCCGCCCGCGAGCACGCGGGTGTCGTAGCCCAGCTCCGTGCTGGTCGCACCGACGACGAGCTCACCACCGGGCCGCGGTACCAGGTAGACCGAGAAGCCGCGCGCGGTCGCCCGGACCGTGTGGGTCAACGCCGGCCGATATGCCTCGGGCACACGCAACCGCAGTACTTCGCCTTTCACCGGACGGACCGGCGGCCGCAGCTCCTGCGGTACGCCGTCCAGCTGTCCGGACCACGGCCCGGCCGCGCCGATCACCTGCCCGGCGTGAATGGAGTCCCCGTTCTCCAGTTGTACGCCGACAGCCGTCGTACCGGATGTGATGACACGTGCCACGCGTTCGCGGATCAGGGTGACGCCGGACACCTCCACGGCCCGGAGGAGCGCGGTGACGGCCTGCCGGTTGTCGACCGAGTGATCGCCGGGGACCCAGACGCCGCCGGAAACCCCTTGAGCCAGCATCGGCTCGCGTTGACGTGATTCCCGGCCCGACAGTTCCTCGACCTCGAGCCCGAGCCGCCGCTGGTAGTCGGCCAGTCGCCGCAATGCGGCCGCGTCGTCGACGTCGTACGCGACCGCCAGTGTGCCGGTCTGATGCAGGCCGGCCGGCACGCCGGCCGCGTCCTGGAGCTCCGCCGCGAACGACGGCCATGCGGCCACGCTGGCCAGGTTGAGCGCGAGCAGGTCGTCCTCGCCGTACTCGACCTCGGTCACCGGGGCGAGCATGCCGGCGGCAACGGTGGAGGTCTGGGTGCCAGGTGTCGGGTCACATACCGTCACCTGGATACCGTCGGCAGCCAGGCGCCACGCTGTGGCCAGACCGATCAGCCCGGCCCCGACCACCACCACATCGGCTGTGAGCCCGGTCATGAGGCCTCCCTGTCTGGACTGAGGAGCGGACGGGGCGGAGCGACTGGAGCGACGAGGGAAGAGCGGGAGTCACAGCCCCATGACCCGCCGCGCGGCAGCGCGGCAATCAGTACAGGCATGCCACAAACACTACGACGGGTGGTCCGTGGCAGGCTTGGCGGTGTGACGACGCACACCGAGCGACTCCAAGACGCCCACCTGTATCTGTGCATGGATGCCCGGGAGAAGCAGGGCGATCTCGAGCAGTTCCTGAACGCCGCGCTCGGCGGTGGCGTGGACATCGTGCAGCTGCGCCAGAAGGACATGGAGGCGGCGGACGAGCTGGCCGCGCTCGAAGTGTTCGCGGACGCGTGCAAGCGGCACGGCAAGCTGCTGGCTGTCAACGACCGTGCGGACATCGCCTTCGCCGCCGGTGCCGACGTACTGCACCTGGGCCAGCGTGACCTGCCCGTGCACGCGGCCCGCGCGATCATCGGTCCGGAGCCGGTCGTCGGCCGTTCCACGCACTCGTTCAGTCAGGTCAACGCAGCGGTCGCCGAGCAGGGCTCGGACTACTTCTGCGTCGGCCCGACCTGGGAGACGCCGACCAAGCCGGGCCGTCAGGCCGCCGGCCTGGAACTCGTTTCGTACGCCGCCAGCCGGCCGCAGTCGAAGCCGTGGTTCGCGATCGGCGGGATCGATCTCGGCCGGCTCGACCAGGTCGTGGAGGCCGGTGCCACCCGCGTGGTCGTCGTCCGGGCGATCACGGACGCGGACGACCCGGGCGCCGCGGCAGCGGAGTTCAGCCGGCGGTTGCGGGGTGCCGGGTGATCAACAACCCGAAGGCCGCCCGGATCATCGCCGCGGTGGTGATCGCGATGCTGGTGCTCACGCTCGCCGCCTCGCTGTTCGGCTGCAGTGCGGCGAAGCCGACCGCCACCGGCACGGACCCGGCGAGCGGGCTGACCGTGGTCGTGGTCACGGACCTGCCGGCCGAGGCGCGGGAAACGCTGACGCTGATCGACAGGGGCGGACCGTTCCCGTACAGCCGGGACGGGGCGGTGTTCGGGAACTTCGAGAAGATCCTGCCCGCGCACGATCGCGGGTACTACCGCGAGTACACCGTGAAGACACCGGGGGAGCGTGATCGCGGCGCCCGGCGGATCGTCACCGGGAAGGGCGGCGAGCGTTATTACACCGACGATCACTACAAGTCGTTCCGCCGGGTCACGGCGGACGGGGGGACCGGCGAATGACTGAGCTGCGCCCGCTGCTGACCAAGGGCCTGCGACCGGGGGTCTACCGCTGGCCGTCCGACGCCGGAGCCGACCAGGTACGGCGGGACGTCGCCGAAGCCGGCTGGGACTTCGTCCTGCTCGACACCAGCCAGATCCACGACAAGTCCGGATTCCTGGACCTCTGCGCGACCGCCTTCGACCTGCCGAGATGGTTCGGGCGCAACTGGGACGCGCTCGCCGACTCGCTCAGCGACCGCTCCACCGGCGAGCCCGAGGTCGTCCTCTGGACCGGACTGCACCACCTGCTCGAGCACGACCACGACACCGTCGACGTCGCTCTGCAGATCTTCGCCGAGGACACCACGGCGTCCGGTCAGCTCCGGGTTCTGATCCAGGAGCCGTCAGATGCCGAGGTCCCGGACCTGCTCAGCTCCGAGCCCGTTCTCTGACCCGGCGTGCTCTGACCACCCGCCTGGGCTCAGACCAGGTGTCTTTGCTCAGACCACGTGTCTGTGCTCTGATCACGCGCTGAACCGCTCGGCCAGCGCGGACAGTTCGTCGACGAACCACACCGACCGCCCCTGGTTGCTCTCCCGCACCCAGGCGCGCAGAGGCTTGCTGGCGGCCAGCCGGTCCGAGATGTCGCCGACCACGGCCAGCCCCATCCGGTAGTGCACGAACTTCTGCACGATCGCCCCGGCCCGCCCCGACCGCAACTCGAAGAACTCGTCGCCCAGCGCCCCGGTGGTCAGGGCGACCCACTCGGCAGCGTGCTCGTAGTGCGCCTGCGCGATCAGTTGGACGGCGTCGCCGTCGTCGTCCACCGGGCCGTCGCTGACGAACACCCGCACTCCACCCAGTTCCGTGATCATGCTCAGAAAACTACCTCAAACCTCCCTAGCGAGCGAATTATAGGGAATTCTAAGGAACCTATCGTAGCCTTAAGGTTCACCACGACGAAGGATGCGGATGCCCCAGGAGCTGTACTCGGTCGAGCAGGTGGCGAACCGGCTCGGCCTGCATGTCCGGACGATCCGGAACTACGTGCGCGACGGCCGGCTGAAGGCCGTCCGGATCGGGAAGCAGTACCGGATCGCCCGGGAGGACCTCGAGGCGTTCACCGGTACGAGCGCCACCGCGCTCGAGATCGACGAGCAGACCCGGCACGTGGAGGCGTCCAGCATCGTGCACATCGACGCGATCGACCGCGCGGGCGCCGACCGGATCAGCACCCACGTGATGGGCTCGCTCAACCAGAGCGGGATCGGCCGGCTCCGGGTCGAGACCGTGTACGACGAGGACCGCGCCGTACTGAAGGTGATCATCCTCGGTGACCTGGCGCCCACGGCCGAGCTGCTGCGGCTGCTCAACCTGATGACAACCCAGTAACCCCACCACCCACCCC
>NZ_SMKR01000112.1 GCF_004348725.1 Kribbella turkmenica | reverse complement strand
CAGGAGGGCCTCAGAGCGGCAGTGCTCACGATGGGTGGCCGCATGGTGGGATGCCGCAGAGCGGGGAACGTGGACCGCAGGGTGGTCCGGCTCCCAGCTCTGAAAGCTCCTACCTGTGGGCTCCCAGCCCGCAAGCCGGCCCGGCCCAGCAGCCGCCGTCCCCGTGGAGCAACGCCCTCCCGCCGAACCAGCAGCAGGGCGGCCCCCGCCACGCGGCTCAGCGCGGCCACCACCCCGGCTACCACCAGGGCGCCGGCAGCCAGATCGGCCCGATGGGTCAGCCGGTGCAGCAGGAGCCGACCTGGCAGTACCCGCCGATCCCGATCCCGCAACCGCCGGGCTCGAACCGCCGCAGGAAGCAGCAGCAGCGGGCGCGCGGTCTGCTGATCGGCCTCGTCGTACTCGCCGTCCTGGTGGTCGGCTCCGGTGTCACGCTCCTGGTGAGGTTTGCCGGGGACGACGCCCCACAGGCGACCAACAGCCCGTCGGCCGCGCCGTCGGAGACTCCGTCCGACTCGCCGTCCGCCGGCCCGTCGACGACGCCGTCCGAGCCCGCGCCGACGGCGGAGGACGAAGTACTGACCGCGAACAAGCTGTACTCCGTCGGCCCGATCGCGTCGTCGAAGTGCGCCGAGCCGCCGTTCGCGCCGGTCAACATCACCTCCACGCGGAACTACTACGCCCATCTGCTCCCCTGCCTGGACCGCACCTGGTCGCTGGCGATGCAGAAGGCCGGTCTGGGTTTCCGGTCGCCGAAGACGATCGTGTACAACGGCCGGCTGTCGTCACCGTGTGGCCTGCAGCGCGGCGTCCGGGCGGCGTACTGCGCCGCGAACGCCACCATCTATCTGTCGTTCGCGCTGGACAACCGGTACTACCGGAACAACCCGGTCTACGCCCGCGCGATCATGCTGAACACGTTCGCCCACGAGTACGGCCACCACGTGCAGAACCTGGCCGGCATCCTCACCGCCTCGGTTACGCGGCAGCAGTCGATGGCCCCGAACCAGAAGCTGCTCGAGAGCCGTCGCCGCGAACTGCAGGCCACCTGTCTCGGCGCGGCGTACCTGGGCGCGAACGCGGCGTTCATCCCGATGCGCGACCCGCTGCTGGCCAACTGGAAGTTCCTGATCGCGCACACCGGTGACGACTACGCTCGACCGCGGGTGTACGACCATGGCAACCGGGTCAGCAACTACCAGTGGTCGATCGCCGGGTACAACAGCAAGCAGCCGAACAAGTGCAACACCTACACCGCGGACGAGGCCCGAGTGGCCTAGCCCTGCATGAAGAAGCCCGGGTTCGCGCCGGACCCGGGCTTCTGTGTGCCTCGCTCAGAAGAGGCGGCGCGCCGTGGTCAGCGAGCCGCCGAACGACGTGACGAAGTTGCTGAGCGATTCACCGATGTCGGACAGGTGCCAGTTGTCCGGACCGGAGTACCAGCCGATGCCGGCGTCCGGGTCGTCGTCGTCATCGGTCGCGGCGATCTCCAACGCCCACTTCTCGGTCAGTCCGAGCACGGCGGCGTACGGGAGACACCGGGACGCGAACTCGAGCCGGTGGCTCTGCGGAAGGTCGGCGGACGTCTCGTCCAGCAGGTAACGCTGCAGACCAGCCACGCGGCCCAGCACGGCAGCACCACGCGCAGTGCGGGCCGGTGCGACCTGTCCGACGAGTGCGAGCACCAGGCCGGCCAACATCACCGCGAAGCCCACCAGGGCGTACTTGCTCACGACGGCGAGCACCAGCGTCAGTACGACGCCTGCGCCCAGCAGCACCAGGCCCGCAGTGGTCCAGCGGTTCCGCACTGCGTCCGGCCGGCTGGCGAACCACCCCTGCGTCACGACGTCGGCGTACAGCTGCTCGCGCACCAGGTTCAGCCGCGGCCGCAGTGACGGGCCGAGCGTGGAGACGACCACTGCGTCGCCGTCCGCGAACACCGCGTCCAGCATCGCCTTCTCGTACGGCAGGAGCTCGGGGCCACCCTGGTTCAGTCGGCGCAGCTCCCAGTCCAGCTTGCCGAACTGGCTCTGCCGCGGCAGCTCGACGATCGTCAGGTAGTTCCGGACGGCGAGGTCCAGCAGCGTCGCGGTGATGTCGACGACGTCGGCCGTCTCGTCCACCACCGTGCCGACCTGTCCCGGCCGGATGCCGTCGGGCGCCGCGAACTGCGGCCCGTCCGTGCCGTCCAGCACAGGACGCTCCGGCCCACCGCCACCGATCTTGCCCGCGTCCCGCCCACGGAAGAACCACAACGCCGCCGCACCCAGCAGACCGAGACCGAACACCACCGCGGCCAGCCCGAGCGTGCTGGAGTCGACCGTGAACGCACGGCCGAGACTCCACCGGGTCGTGAACTCCGCGTTCGGCGGAACGGTCGCCCGGTCACTCAGCCCGGTCAGGAACGTCAGCCGGCCACCCGCCGGTACGCCGTTCTGCTCGATCTCCAGCGCGGCCGACTCGGCGAGCTGCGACGAGGTGCACGGCATGCTCGAGCCGACCCGGCCGGCGAAGCAGGTCACCCAGGTCGCGAACGGCACATTCACCGTCACCTCGGCCTTCGGCACCGATGTACCGAAGCCCTGCACGATCGGCCAGCTCACCTCGCGGCCCTCGGTCGACTCGGCCACGACGTTGTCCACGGTGTAGCTGTAGACGATCTTCGACTGGCCGGACACGTTCACGGCGAGCCGGAGGCCGTCGTCGGTGCTCTCGTTCTCGAACCCCTGTGCCGGCTGGCCGTTCACCGTCGCCGACACGTCGCCGACGTCGTACGTCCGGTCCCGTTCGGCGTCGGCCCGGACGCGGGTCGCCAGCGTCCGGCTGAACGTCGTACCCCCGGCGGCGAGGTCGACCGTCTCCTTCACCTGAAGCTTGCCGTCCTGGGTCAGCGTCGCCTCGGCGGCGTACGCCGTGATCCGGTCGTCGGTGGCCCGTTCCCCGGCGGCCTGCGCGGGCAACGTGCCCAGGGCAACCAACGGCGTGCTCAGCGAGACGAGCAGGGCAGCCGGCAGGAGGCGGCGCTTCAGTGACATGGGTCGAGAGTAGTCTCGTGCCGGTTCGTCCAGCGAACCCGAGTGACGACATCCAGCGGCAGGAGGGCAACACCGGTGAGCAGCCCGTACGGCTACGGGGGCCGTCCACAGGACCGGCCCGTGGGCGCACCGCCCGGCGTTCTGCCGCCCCCGCAAGCGGCTCCCTGGCAGCAGGGTCCCGGTCCTGGCCAGTTCCAGGGTGGACCGCAGTTCCACGGCGCGCCGTACCAGGTCGGGCCGTACCAGCAGGGGCCGTATCAACAGCGGCAGTGGAACCAGCCGTACTACGGCGGGCACGGACAGTTCAACGGGTTCCAGCCACCGAAGCGCCGCGGTGGTGCCGCCCGGCTCGTCCTGTTCGGCTTCGCGATGCTCGTCATCCTCGGCGGGGCACTGGCCGCGATCAGCGTGATCCTGACCGGCGGCCACACCGCCGACGGCACTGCCCAGCCCGGCGTCACCGGACCGTCGGTCGTGCCGACCGCGACCACGAACCCGCAGCAGGGTTCGGCCGAGGACTACCTGCTCAACGCCCACATCTACCGCACCGGCGCGCTGCCCGAGCAGAACTGCAAGGCCGCCAGCCTCGGCACCGGCAGCCTCGCCGCGCAGAAGGTGTACTACGAGAAGCTGTTCACCTGCCTGAACGACGCGTGGCGGCCGATCTTCAAGGAGATCGGCCAGGACAGGCGGGACCCGGGCCTGGTCGTCTTCGACAAGCCGGTCGTCACCCCGTGCGGCAATTTCGCGCCGCTGTCCGGGCGGGTGCTGGCCTTCTACTGCTACGGCAACCAGGTGATGTACACCGACGTCCAGCAGATGAACAAGGCGTTCGGCCCGCAGCAGGACCTCGCCTACCTGATGACGATCGCCCACGAGTACGGCCACCACGTCCAGGGCGTCACCGGGTTGTTCTACGCGCGAGCGGCGTACCTGCAGGAACACCCGGACAAGAAGCTCGAGTACTCCCGCCGCAACGAGCTCCAGGCGTCCTGCTTCGCCGGTGTCTTCAGCCGCGCGGTCGCCGAGTCCTACCCCCTCACCGACCGCATGGACGAGTTCCGGGAACAGTCCAGCAACAGCTTCGGCGAGTCGCCCAGCACCCCCGAGGACGAACGCACCCACGGCCTCGCCACCAACCAGGGCTTCTGGATCCAGAACGGCTACAACATCAGCGAAAACAAGGCCTGCAACACCTACGCAGCCCCCGCCGACCTGGTGCAGTAGGCCTGTGGACAACCAGCGCTGGGCGACGCCGGAATCGGGCATCGTGGTCGGGTGGATGAGAGTCGGCCGTTCACGGTGACACAGGGCCTCGCGCGCGGAGTGTCGCCGCGAGCCTTGCGCGGTAGGCATTACCAGCGGGTGTTGGGGACGGTCTACGTCGCGGCCGGTGTCTCGCGGTTGTTCGGCGTTCAGGTGGTGTTAATTCGGGGGCGTATTATCCGGCCGTGACGTTGCGACGCGGGGAGTGGGCGCCGTCCCCGCGGACGCTGGTGGATGTTCTGCGGGAGACGGCGGACAAGTACGCCGACGAGCCGGCGCTCGATGACGGCAGTGTGAGTTTGAGTTACCGCGAGCTGCTGGAGCAGACAGGGAAGTTCGCGGCGCGGTTGACCGCGGGTGGGATCGGTCCGGGGGATCGCGTCGGGGTGCGGATCTCGTCAGGGCACAACGATCTCTACGTCGCGATCCTGGGGACGCTTCAGGCGGGAGCGGCGTACGTGCCGGTCGACGCGGACGACCCGGACGAGCGGGCGGAGCTGGTGTTCGGGGAGGCGGCGGTCGCCGCGATCGTCACCGACGACCTGGAGCTCCAGCTTCTCAGGACGCAGCCCGCTTCCCCGGCGGCCAACGACAACGCCGACGGGTACTTCGACTATCCGTACTCCGCCCGCATGGACGAACCCGACGCACCCACCACCACCCGGAGAGCACCCGGCCCCGAGCCGGACGACGACGCGTGGATCATCTTCACCTCGGGCTCGACCGGCGTACCGAAGGGTGTCGCGGTCACGCACCGGTCGGCGGCGGCGTTCGTGGACGCCGAAGCGCGGCTGTTCCTGCAGCGGGAGCCGATCGGGCCGGACGACCGGGTGCTCGCCGGGCTGTCGGTGGCCTTCGACGCGTCCTGCGAGGAGATGTGGCTGGCCTGGCGGCACGGCGCGTGTCTCGTTCCGGCGCCACGCTCCCTGGTCCGCAGCGGCATGGACCTCGGCCCGTGGCTGGTCGCCCAGGGCATCACGATCGTGTCGACGGTGCCGACGCTGGCGGCGTTGTGGCCGGCCGACGCGCTCGACCAGGTCCGGTTGCTGATCTTCGGCGGCGAGGCGTGTCCGCCCGAGCTCGCGGAACGGCTGGCGATCGAGGGCCGCGAGGTCTGGAACACCTACGGTCCGACGGAAGCGACCGTGGTCGCCTGCGGAGCCCGGTTGACCGGCCGGGGCCCGGTCCGGATCGGTCTCCCGCTGGACGGCTGGGATCTCGCCGTGATCGATGCCGAAGGCAACGAAGTCGCCGCGGGCGCGACCGGCGAGCTGATCATCGGCGGCGTCGGGCTGGCCCGTTACCTGGACCCGGCCAAGGACGCCGAGAAGTTCGCCCCGATGCCGGCGCTGGGCTGGGAGCGCGCGTACCGCAGCGGTGACCTCGTCCGCTACGAGCCGGAGGGCCTGATCTTCCAGGGCCGCGCGGACGAGCAGATCAAGCTCGGCGGCCGCCGGATCGAGCTCGGCGAGGTCGACGCGGCCTTGCAGGCACTGCCCAACGTCTCCGGCGCGGCCGCCGCCGTCCGCTCGAGCGCCGCCGGCAATCAGTTGCTCGTCGGGTACGTCGTACCGGAAGACCCGGCCACCTTCGACCAGCAAGCGGCCACCGAACGACTGCGAGAAGCACTGCCCGCCGCGCTCGTACCACTGCTGGCGGTCGTCGACACGTTGCCGACCAGGACCTCCGGCAAGGTCGACCGCAACGCGCTCCCCTGGCCGCTCGACGGCATGGACACCGACGGCCCCGCTGCCGACCTCGACGGTACGGCGGGCTGGCTGGCCGACCGTTGGACGAAGGTGCTCGGCGCGAAGGTCACCAGCGCGGACAACGACTTCTTCCTGCACGGCGGTGGCAGCCTGGCCGCGGCTCAACTGGTGTCGGCCCTCCGCGAGCGCTACCCGGACGTGACGGTCGCGGACATCTACGAGTACCCGCGGCTCGGGGCACTGGCCGGCCGGCTCGACGAATCCCGCACCCAACTCACCGAGCCCGTGCAGGTCCGTGAGATCAGGCCGACCCCGAGAGCAACCCAGCTACTGCAGACGGCGCTGACTCTCATCCTGCAGACGGTCGTCGGAGTCCGCTGGCTCGTTTACCTCTTCACCCTGAACAACCTGCTGGCCGAGTTCGCCGGCCCGCTCCCCTGGCTGCGGACCGTCTCGTGGTGGTGGATCCTGGCCGGCTGGCTGATCCTCATCACCCCGGCCGGCCGGATGGGCATCGCCGTCGTCGGCGCCCGCATCCTGCTGCGCAACCTCCAGCCGGGCACCTACCCCAGAGGCGGCAACGTCCACGTCCGCCTGTGGGCGGCCGAGAACCTCGCGGACGCCGCCGGCGCCGCGAACCTGGCCGGCGCACCCTGGATCGCCTACTACGCAAGGGCTCTCGGCGCGAAGATCGGCCGCGGTGTCGACCTGCACACGCTGCCGCCGGTGACCGGGATGTTCACCATGGGCCGCGGCGCGTCGATCGAGCCCGAGGTGGACCTGGCCGGCTACTGGATCGACGGCGACCAGCTGCACGTCGGCCCGGTCAGCGTCGGCGCCGAGACCGTCGTCGGGTCCCGCTCCACGCTCCTGCCCGGCGCGGAGATCGGCCGAAACGCCGAGATCGCGGCCGGCTCGGCCGTCTCCGGCAAGGTTCCGGCGAACGAACGCTGGTCCGGCTCTCCCGCGGTCCGCATCGGCCGCGCCCGCCACCCGTGGCCGGACCACCGGCCGGCCCGCGCGCGCTGGTGGGTCCTCGCCTACGGCGCGCAGTCGGCGGTCATGTCGTTGCTCCCGGTCGCGGCGGCCGCCGCGGCGATCGTCGTACTGGGCAGAGCACTCCAAGGCACCGAGTCCCTCGGACAAGCCGCCCTCGGAGCGCTCGCCGCCGTGCCGCTCATGACCGTTGTCGGGTTCGTGACGCTGGCGCTGCTGACGCTGGCCGGCGTACGGCTGCTCGGCATCGGGATCAGACCCGGCCACTACCCCGTGCGGAGCCGGATCGGCTGGCAGGTCTGGGCGACCGAGCGTCTGCTCGACTCGGCCCGGACGCTGCTGTTCCCGCTGTACGCGAGCCTGCTGACGCCGTGGTGGCTGCGTGCCCTCGGCGCGAAGATCGGCCGCGACGTCGAGGCGTCGACGGTGCTGCTGCTGCCGAAGATGACGACCGTCGGCGAAGGCGCGTTCCTGGCGGACGACACGATGATCGCGTCCTACGAGCTGGGCGGCGGCTGGCTGCACGTGGCGGGCGCGAAGGTCGGCAAGCGCGCCTTCCTCGGCAACTCCGGCATGACGGCGCCGGGCCGGAGCGTGCCGAAGAACGGTCTCGTCGCGGTGCTCAGCGCGGCCCCGAAGAAGTCCAAGGCCGGTACGTCGTGGCTCGGCTCGCCACCGGTGAAGCTCCGTCGCCAGGCGGTCGAGAGTGACCAGAGCCGGACCTTCGACCCGCCGGTCGAACTGAAGGTCGCCCGGGCGCTGGTCGAGCTGTGCCGGTTCGTACCGATGATGTGCACGGTCGTGATCGCGCTCGGCGTACTGTTCGCGCTGCAGGCGCTCGACGTGTGGCTCGGTCCGTGGCTCACGGTCCTGCTGTCGGGCGCGGTGATCCTGGCCGCCGGCGCGGTCGCGGGCGGGATGGCGACCGTCGCCAAGTGGGTGATCGTCGGCCGCACGAAAGCGGTCGAGTACCCGCTGTGGAGCTCGTTCGTCTGGCGCAACGAGGTGGTCGACAGCTTCGTCGAGCTGGTCGCCGCACCCTGGTTCGCGAACGCCGCCGCCGGTACGCCGGTGCTCGCGCTCTGGCTGCGGACCCTGGGGGCGAAGATCGGCAAGGGCGTCTGGTGCGAGACCTACTGGTTGCCCGAGGCGGATCTGGTCACGCTCGGCGACGGCGCCACGGTGAATCGCGGTTGCGTGCTGCAGACGCACCTGTTTCATGATCGAGTTCTCTCCATGAGCACAGTCACCTTCGGGCCGGGCGCGACCCTCGGGCCCCACGGCATCGTCCTGCCGGCCGCGACCGTCGGAGCAGGGGCTACCATCGGCCCGGTGTCTCTCGTGATGCGTGGTGAAGGTGTGCCTGCCGGGACGCGCTGGGCCGGGAACCCGATCGCCCCCTGGCAGGGCTGATGGTTGCCCGCAACAACGGGCAGCCTGGTGCGGCGAGCGCCGGTGACCCCTACGTGCCCTCGCACGGCAACGGCGGCTACCACGTCGAGTCGTACGAGCTGGACCTGGACTATCGGGTCAGCAGCAACCGGCTGACCGGCAAGGCCACGATCACCGCAGTGGCCACACAGGCTCTGTCCCGGATCAGCTTCGACCTGTCCGGGCTGCGGGTGTCGAAGGTCTCGGTCAACGGCCGCCGGCCGCAGCGCTACTCGCACCGGGCCGGGAAGCTGCACATCTCGGCGAACGTCATGGACGGCGCCGAGTTCACCGTCGACATCCAGTACGCCGGCAACCCGAAGCCCGAGGACGGTCCGTGGGGCGAGCTCGGCTGGGACGAGCTCACCGAGGGCGTGATCGTCGCCAGCCAGCCGAGCGGCGCGGCGACCTGGTTCCCCTGCAACGACCACCCCGGCGACAAGGCGCACTACCGGATCACGATCACCACCGACTCGCCGTACCACGTGGTCGCCAACGGCCGGCTGGTGTCGCGGCGGGTGAAGGCGAGCCGGACCACCTGGGTCTTCGACCAGGCCGCGCCGATGGCGACGTACCTGGCGACCGTGCAGATCGGCCGGTACGACGAGATCGAGCTGGCCACGTCGCCGGTGACGACCCGGGCCGTGCTGCCGGCGTCCCTGATGCCCAACGCGAAGGCGGATCTCGGCCGGCAGCAGGACATGATGAAGCTGTTCTGCAGGCTGTTCGGGCCGTACCCGTTCGCGTCGTACACGGTCGTGGTGACGGACGATCCGCTGGAGATACCCCTGGAGGCGCAGGGGATCTCGGTGTTCGGCAGCAACCATGTCGACGGCCGGCGTGGATCGGAGCGACTGGTCGCGCACGAGCTCGCGCACCAATGGTTCGGCAACAGCCTGACCCCGGCGAGCTGGCGGCACATCTGGCTCAACGAAGGCTTCGCCTGCTACGCCGAGTGGCTGTGGTCCGAGGCGTCCGGCGGCCTGACGGCGACGCAGCAGGTGTCGAAGGCGCACACCCGGCTGAAGGGCCTGCCGCAGGACTTGTCGCTGTCCGATCCCGGCCCGGAGCTGATGTTCGACGACCGGCTCTACAAGCGTGGCGCGATCACGCTGCACGTACTGCGCCAGCACCTCGGCGACGACGCCTTCTTCGACCTCCTGCGGGCGTGGACGAAGTCCCACCGGCACGGCTCGGTGACGACCGACGAGTTCATCGCGCTGGCGACGGCCTTCAGCCCGGACGAGAACGCCGTCCGCGAACTCTTCTCGGCCTGGCTGGATGCGACCGAGCTGCCCGCCCTCAAGAACGGGCGACCTCGGCCGCGGCCTTGACGAAACGCTCCGTGAGCGGAGTCCTCGTGGCCCAGGCCGCTCCGATCCACCAGGTGGCGGCGCGTCCGGGCAACGGAACGAGGCGCAGCTCCGGTGGGGCGATGCGCTCGGCGGACTGCGGTACGACGGCCGGACCGGCGCCGGCGGCAACCAACGCCAGCACGGTCTGCAGGTCGGCCGACTCCTGAAGAACGGTGGGATGGCAACCGAGCTCGGCGTACAGGCCGTGGATCTGCGCGGTCAGGCCCGGCCCCCGGGACGGCGTGAGCCGAACGAGCGGCCGGCCGTCGAGCCATTGGCCGACGTCCCGGGGTACGTCGAGCGCCGACGGGACCGCGAGAGCGAGCCGGTCGCGCCGTAAGCGTAGGTGTTCGAGACCGGCCGGGACCGGCAGCCGGACGAACCCGATCTGCAGGCTGCCGGCCAGCAGCCGTTCGCACTGGACCGTCGAGGACATGTCGTCGAGCGACACCGAGACACCCGGCCAGCGGCTGCGGAACAGCGCGACCGCCCGCGGGGCGATCTCGATCCCGGACATCCCGAATCCGATCGCCAGCGAGCCTTCGTCACCTGCTGCGACCCTCGCCGCCCGGCGGTCGAACGCCTCCGACCGCTCCAGCAACTGCAGTGCGTCAGGCAACAGCAGCTCACCCGCCGGAGTCAGCCGGGCGCCGTGGCGACCGCGAGTGAACAGCACCGAACCGACCTTTCGCTCCAGCACCTGCATCTGCTTGGTCAGCGCGGGCTGACTGGTCGACAACTCTTCGGCCGCGGCCCCGAAGTTGCGCAGCCGGGCGACGGTGACGAACGCCCGGAGCAGTCGGAGATCCATAACCCCACGATATGGAACCTAACCAAACAACTATTGGACGTCATGGAACGCCGGGCGTTTCGATGGGGGGTATGAACCTCTTTCGCAGCGCGGTCGTCCAGTTCGAACCGGTCCCGGACCAGCCGTCGGCCAACCTCGCCACGGTCGAGCGGCTGGCGAGGCAGGCGGTCGCCGGCGGCGCCCGGCTGGTGGTCTTCCCGGAGATGTGCCTGCTCGGCTACTGGCACCTCCGCCGGCACACGCCCGAGCGGTTGCACGAGCTGGCGTCCCCCGCGGACGGGCCGACGGTCGGCCGGGTCCTTGCCCTGGCCAAGGAGCTCGACGCCGGCATCGGCGTCGGGTTCCTGGAGAGTGCCGACGGCAAGCTGTTCAACTCGTACGCCGTCTGCCTGCCGACCGGTGACGTCCACGTGCACCGCAAGCTGCACGCGTTCGAGCACGAGGCGATCGCCAGCGGGTCGTCGTACACGGTGTTCGACACGCCCTGGGGATTCCGGGCCGGCGTGCTGATCTGCTGGGACAACAACCTGGTGGAGAACGTCCGGATCACCGCGTTGCTCGGAGCAACGGTTCTGCTGGCGCCGCACCAGACCGGCGGGACGAACTCCCGCAGCCCGCACGGGATGAAGCCGATCCCGCGGCAGATCTGGGACAGCGGCGACCAGGACGCGATCGCGGCCGCCTTCGACGGGCCGAGCGGACGTGGCTGGCTGATGCGCTGGCTGCCGGCCCGGGCGCACGACAACGGGTTGTTCGTGCTGTTCAGCAACGGGGTCGGCCGGGACGACGACGAGCTGCGCACCGGCAACGCGATGATCCTCGACCCGTATGGCCGGATCGTCGCCGAGACCCCGGTACCGGCCGAGTCCGTGGTGGTCGCCGACCTCGACCTGGACCTGGTGCCGTTGGCAACCGGCCGTCGCTGGCTCCGTGGCCGCCGACCCGAGCTGTACAACCTGCTGACCCAGGTCATGGGTGACGAACTGGATCCGAGGTCCGCCCGGTTCTCGGCGGACCCGGTCAGCCTGCCCGGGCCGGAACGTCAGTAGACGAGTGCGGTCGCGATCGCGGCGATGCCTTCGCCGCGGCCCGGGAAGCCCAGGCCGTCGGTCGTTGCCGCGCTCACCGACACCTCGGCGTCGCAGGCCGCGGAGAGCACCTTCTCGGCCTCCTCGCGGCGGCCGCCGATCCGCGGCCGGTTGCAGACGACCTGCACGCTGACGTTGCCGATCTCGAACCCGGCGGCCCGCACCCGGCGCGCCGCCTCGGCGACCAGCGCGACTCCGGAAGCACCGGCCCACTCCGGCTCGGCGGTCCCGAAGTTCGACCCGAGGTCGCCCAGTCCGGCCGCGGTGAGCAGCGCCGTGCAGATGGCGTGTGCGGCCGCATCGCCGTCGGAGTGACCCGACAGGCCGGTCGGCTCGTCCGGCCAGTGCAGGCCGGCCAGCCACATCGGCCGGCCTTCCTCCAGCGGATGAACGTCGACACCGTTGCCGACCCGTGGGAGCTTCACCCCAGTCGCCTTTCCGCGAGCAGTGCCTCGGCGAGCAACAGGTCCTGCGGGCGCGTCACCTTGAACGCGTCCGGCGAGCCCTCGACCGTCGTCACGGTCACGCCGAGCCGCTCGCACATCATCGCATCGTCGGTCGCACCGACCAGGCCGGCCGCGTGCGCCCGGCGCAGTACGTCAGGGGCGAAGCCCTGAGGCGTCTGAACGGCGACCAGCGTCGATCGGTCGGGCGTGTCGATCACGTCGCCGGTCGGACCGACCCGCTTGATCGTGTCCGTCACCGGAACCACGGGAACGACGGCCTGCGCACCGGAACGCACCGCCTCGACGACCCGCTCGATCACCGCGGCCGGGACGAACGCCCGGGCCGCGTCGTGCACCAGGATGCAGTCGATACCGTCGAACGGTACGACGTCCAGCGCCGCCCGCACCGAGTCGGGCCGTTCGGCGCCGCCGGCAACGACGAGCAACCGGGCATCACCGACGTACGGCTCCAGTTCCTTGCCGACCGCCTCTTCCGCACCGGGCGGCACCGCCACCACGAAACAGTCGAGGTCGGCGGCGGTCGCTGCCTTCAGCCCACGCACCGCGTGGACCAGCAGCGAGTCGCCACCGACCTCTCGGAATGCCTTCGGGGTCTCACCACCGAGTCGCAGCCCCAGCCCGGCCGCGGGAATCACGACCGCGCTACTCATGCAGGACTACTTCAGGAAGCAAGGACCTCGTCGAGGATGGCTTCCGCCTTGTCCTCGTTGGTGTGCTCGGCCAGGGCCAGCTCGGAGACCAGGATCTGGCGAGCCTTCGCCAGCATCCGCTTCTCACCGGCGGAGAGACCGCGGTCACGTTCACGGCGCCACAGGTCGCGCACGACCTCAGCCACCTTCATCACATCACCGGAGTGCAGCTTCTCGAGGTTCGCCTTGTAACGTCGCGACCAGTTGGTCGGCTCCTCCGTGTGCGGTGCACGCAGCACGTCGAAGACGCGCTCCAGGCCAGCCTGATCCACGACGTCACGCACGCCGACAAGATCGAGGTTGCACGCGGGGACCCGGACGACCAGGTCGTTCTGAGCGACGATCCTCAAGACCAGATAGGTCTTGTCCTCACCTTTGATCTGACGGGTCTCGATGTCCTCGATGACGGCCGCACCGTGATTGGGGTAAACAACCGTCTCGCCGACTGTGAAAGTCATATGTCACGTGCCCCTTTCCAAGCTCAATACTACCACGCTGTAGATGGTCCGGTCGGGGCGTTTGCGCTGGTCAGAGGCCACTTCCCGCCTTGACAAACGCTCTTTGCCGTGCCTCGTGTGCGCGTGGATGGTTGCCCGGGACACCTCGGCGACCGCCCGTGACCGCCATGCCGGTGCCGGGTCGGGCGGGCACGACAGCTACGCTGTGACGCGCCGGAGGCTGTTGCCTGACGGCCATCGACAGCTTTGCAGGAGAGGGATTCCAGTGCCGATCACGTTGTCCTCGCGGTCAGTCCGGCGCGCCGCGCTGGCGGGTGCCGCCGCCACCCTGAGTATCGCGTTGACGGCCTGCGGCGCGAACTTCAACGCCCAGACGCAGCAGAACTACCAGGCGGCCGAAGGCACCAACGCCGACTCCGGCTCGATCGCGGTCCGCAACGTCCTGGTGATCGCCTCCGAGGACGGCAAGGGCGAGCTGCACGCCGTCATCGTGAACAACGGCAGCACCGACGACACCCTGGTCGGGATCGAGCAGGCGCCGGAGACCGACGACCGGCAAGGTGGCGACCAGCCCGGTCAGGTCACGTTCGGCAACGTCAAGGAGCTGGACCTCAAGGCCGGTACGTCGACCCTGCTGCCGCCGGCCGGCGGCGAGGCGGGCGAGGCGACCACCACCCCGGAGACCCCGGGAGCCACCGAGACCCCGGGCGCGACCGAGACCCCTGGTGCCACCGAGACTCCCGGGACGACGGAGACCCCCGGGACGACCGGCGGGCCGATCACCGTCACCGGCGCCAAGCCCGGCCAGATGATCAACGTGACGATCACCTTCGGCGAGGCGGCACCGATCACCACCCACATTCCGGTCATCACCGAGGACCACTACTCGCCGTCGCCCCGCCCCGACGAGGGCGGCCACGGCTGACCCCCGAGCGCTGACAGCCGAACGGGCCGCCCCGGCGCGGGACGGCCCGTTCGTCGTACCGGCGGGACCTGTGGCCGAGGTCCCGACGGACGGACGGGCCCGGTACGACGGATCGGCCGCCGTACCGGGCGGGTCGCGGGATCAGCCCGCGGAGTGCGCGGCCTGGGCGGCCTTGGTCAGGCCGGGAAGGATCTTGTCCAGCACCCACGGGACGCTGAGCACGCTGACCGCGCTCATCCCGGAGATCACCTGCTGGTCCGCCATCACGTACGCGCTGCCGTGCTTGACCGCGCCCATCGAGGAGTAGACCGGGTCGGCGGCGAACTTCGGCGCGCCGAGCCCGTCGACGTACGCGACCACCACGTCGGCGTCCACGTCGGAGATCTTCTCCTTGCTGATGGTGAGCGCGAACTCCTTCTTCGTGTTGGTCCTCTCCAGCGCCTCGACCCCGGGCGCGTTCACGAAGCCCATCTCGTTCAGGATCTGCACCCGCGGGTCGCCCGGCATGTAGACGTAGTTCTCGGCGCCGAACGAGCCGACCGTGATCGTCTTGCCCTTGAACTCCGGGTGCTCGGCGGCGACCTGCTCGATCCGGTCGCCGATCCCCGCGATCAGCTTCTCCGCCTCGGCCTTCTTGCCCAGCGCCTGGCCGACCAGCAGGGTCTGGTCCTGCCAGGTGGTCTGCCACGGCGCGCCCGGGTAGGCGACGGTCGGCGCGATGTCCGACAGCGTCTTGTACGTCGCCGCGTCGAAGCCCTCGTACGGCGCCAGGATCACGTCCGGCTTCAGCGCCGCGATCTTCTCGAACGGATACTTGTCGGCGGCGTCCAGCAACTCGGTCTTCGCGGGGTCGAACCTGTCCGCGTCCCAGGCGGTCACCCCTTCCGGGGTCGCGCCGTAGGTCACCTTCGGCATCCCGACCGGCGTCTCGCCGAGCGCGTAGACCACGTCCTGGGCGTTCCAGCCGAGCGTGACGATCCGCTCCGGCTTCTTGGTGATCGTGGTCTCACCGAACGTGTTCTTCAGCGTGACCGGGAACCCGGCAGCCGGCGTACTGCCCGAGTCGCCGCTCTGCTCGCCGGCATCGCTGCCGCACGCGGCCAGCGCGGTCGTCGCGAGGAGCACGGCGGTGACCGCGCCGACGACCCGGGTACGGGACCAGGACATGGTGGTTCTCCTTCGACAGATTGCCTCAACTAAGGAGAGCCTAAGCTAACCCCGCACACCCCGCGACCTGCGGGGATGTGAATCAGGACTCGAACTTGTAACCGAGGCCACGCACCGTCACCAGGTGCTGCGGGTTCGACGGGTCCTTCTCCAGCTTCGAGCGCAGCCGCTTCACGTGCACGTCCAGGGTCTTGGTGTCGCCCACGTAGTCGGCGCCCCAGATCCGGTCGATGAGCTGGCCCCGGGTGAGCACCCGGCCGGTGTTGCGCAACAGCATCTCGAGCAGCTCGAACTCCTTCAGCGGCAGCCGGATCTCGGTCCCGGACACCGTCACCACGTGCCGCTCCACGTCCATCCGGACCGGGCCGGCCTCCAAGGTGTCCGGCAGCAGCTCGACGTCCTGTCCCCGCCGCAGGACGGCGCGGATCCGGGCGAGCAGCTCGCGCGGGCTGTAGGGCTTGGTGACGTAGTCGTCGGCGCCCAGCTCCAGGCCGACCACCTTGTCCACCTCGGTGTCCTTCGCGCTGACGATGATCACCGGGACGTTGCCCCGGCTGCGCAACGCCCGGCACACCTCGGTGCCGGACAGCCCCGGCAGCATCAGGTCGAGCAGAACGATGTCCGCACCGGCCCGGTCGTACTCGTCCAGCGCCTCCGGGCCGGTCTCGGCGACCGCGACCTCGAACCCTTCCTTGCGCAGCACGTACGACAACGCGTCGCTGTAGCTCTCTTCGTCTTCGACGACCAGCACTCGGGTCACGAAGCTGTCTCCTTTGTGATCTGACTCGGCGGGGTAGGCGCCAAGGGGATGGCCGGCTCCTCCTGGCTGGGGGAGCCGGTCTGGCCCGGTGCGGGTTCGAGCCGCAGCGGGAGTCTCACGGTGAAGGTGGAACCCTGGCCCTCGACGCTCCAGACCCGCACGTCGCCGCCGTGGATGGAGGCGATGTGCTTGACGATGGACAGGCCGAGCCCGGTCCCACCGGTCTCCCGGCTCCGGGCCCGGTCGACCCGGTAGAACCGTTCGAAGATGCGTTCCAGGTCACTGCTCGGGATGCCGACCCCCTGGTCGCTGACGGTCAGCTCGACCAGGTCGCCGATCGGGTGCGCGGCGACCGCGACCCGGGTGCCGTCGGGGCTGTAGTTGACCGCGTTCTCGACCAGGTTGCCGATCGCCATCGCCAGCTGGTCCTCGCTGCCCATCACCTCGAGCTCGGGCTCGGTCTTGACCACGATCTTGATGTCGCGGTCCTCGGCGTCGATCCGGCACCGGTCCACCGCGGCGTCGATGACCGCGTTGATGTCCACCGGGCCGGGGTTCTCCAGCGGGTCGTCGCCCTGCAGCCGGGACAGCTCGATGATCTCCTTCACCAGCCGGCTCAGCCGGGAGGCTTCGACCCGCATCCGGCCGGAGAACCGCTGCACCGCCTCCGGGTCGTCGGACGCCTCCGAGACCGCGTCCGCGAGCAGGATCAGCGCCCCGATCGGGGTCTTCAGCTCGTGGCTGACATTGACGGTGAAGTCCCGCCGGATCGCGTCCAGCCGGCGTTCCCGGGTGCGGTCCTCGACCAGCACCAGCACCAGCTGGCTGCCCAGCGGCGCCACCCGGGCGCTGACGTACTGCGTCGCGCCGAGCCGGCCGCGGACGATCTCCAGGTCCTGCTGGCGGATCTCGCCGTCGCGGCGGACCGCCCGGACCATGGTCAGCAGGTCCTCGACCACCAGCCGCTCACCCCGGACGATGCCGAGCACGTGCGCCGGGGCGCTGGCCTGGAGCACCTGGTCCTCCGGACCCATCACCACCGCGGACGAGCGCAGTACCGACAGCACGGTGGCGACACCGCTCGGGACGGCCGGCTCCGGGGATTCCGGGATGGTGCGCTGGGCCCGCTCACTGAGCATCATCGCGCCGAGTGAAAGCAGGGCCAGGGCCGCGCCGATGACGCCGCCCAGCACCGCAGCCAGCGTGGGGTCCACGGCAACGATGCTACGCGGGCAACCAGCAGGGAAAGACCGAATGATCACCGGATGACCGGGGGACGACACAACTGTTCATCAGGCGTTCACCACTCGTCGCCGTCCGGCAACCTCGACGGCATACGGTCACCGTTGGGCGGGTACCAGGTGGTCCTGGCTCCCTGTCCACCCGCAGTACCGGACACCACAGATCGGAAACGAACACGATGCGTGACACCTACCACGAGCAGCTCGACGACATCCTCGCCGAGCTGGAACGGATGACCCGCACGGTGTCCACCGCCGTACGACGCTCCACGGCGGCGCTGCTGGCGGCCGACATCCGGCAGGCCGAGGAGGTGATCGCGGCCGACATCCAGCTGGACGCGGCCGGCGAGGGCGTCGAGGAGAAGGTGTTCGAGCTGATGGCCCGGCAGTCGCCGGTGGCCAACGAGCTGCGGATGCTGGTCGCTGCGTTGCGGATGGTCGCCGACCTGGAGCGGATGGGTGACCTGGCCGCGCACGTGTCCAAGATCGCCCGGCTGCGGTACCCGTCGCCGGCGATCCCGGCCGAGCTGCACACCGTCATCGAGGAGATGGGGGCGGTCGCCGGCAAGATGGTCGACGCGGCCGGTGACGTGATCCAGACCCGCGACGTCGAGGCGGCCGCCAAGCTCGAGGCCACCGACGACCTGATGGACAAGCTGCGCAGCAACCAGTTCCGGCTGATGATGGACGACTCCTGGCCGCACGGCGTCGAGGTGGCGGTGGACATCGCCCTCCTCGGCCGGTACTACGAGCGCATCGCCGACCACGCGGTCTCGATGGCCCGCCGGGTCGTCTACCTGGTCACCGGCGAGCTTCCGGTCGCCGTCGGCGGCACCGCCGCCGGCTCCGGCGCCGGCGCCTCCACCCCCAGCCCGAACGGCAACTGAGCACAACGAACAGCCCCCGGCAACCAGGTGGTTGCCGGGGGCTGTTCGTTCGTCGGGGGTGACACCAGTCAGCAGGGGGCTTGCACAGGTAATAACCTGTTCACGCCCCCCGCAGCCTGGTCAACCTCGCGGCCCACAGCCCGGCGCAGCCGTCCTAACCAGCAGCCGCGCCGGAGGCGTTTCCCCTGGCTCAGCGGCCCTGGTTCTTGACGGCTTCGATGGCGGCCTGGGCGGCCTGGGGGTCGAGGTACTCGCCGCCGGGCGTGACGGGGTGGAAGTCCTCGTCAAGCTCGTAGTAGAGCGGGATGCCGGTGGGGATGTTGAGGCCGACGACGGTCTTCTCGTCCAGGTTGTCCAGGTGCTTGACCAGGGCGCGCAGGGAGTTGCCGTGGGCGGTGACCAGGACGGTCCTGCCGTCCCGCAGGTCAGGGACGATCGCGTCGTACCAGTAGGGCAGCATCCGCTCGACGACGTCCTTCAGGCACTCGGTCGACGGCAGCAGCTCCGACGGCAGGCCGGCGTACCGCGGGTCACCGGCCTGGTCGTACTCCGAGCCACGCTCGATCGGCGGCGGCGGGGTGTCGTACGAGCGCCGGAACAGCATGAACTGCTCCTCGCCGAGCTCCTCCAGGGTCTGCTTCTTGTCCTTGCCCTGCAGCGCGCCGTAGTGCCGCTCGTTCAGCCGCCAGGACCGGCGTACGTCGATCCACTGCCGCTCGGCCACCTCGAGGGCGATGGTCGCGGTGCGAATCGCCCGGCGCAGCACCGAGGTGTGCAGGACGTCCGGGAGCAGGCCACGCTCGCGCAACAGTTCACCACCGCGGTGGGCCTCCTCGACACCCTGGGCGTTCAGGTCGACGTCGACCCAGCCGGTGAAGAGGTTCTTGGCGTTCCAGTCGCTGTGGCCGTGGCGGAGCAGGATCAGGCGATAGGTCATGGCCCTCAGACTACTGGGGCTCGAGCCAGCCCTTGAAAGCGTCCAGGTTGCGGGTGGACTCGCCCCGGGACACCCGCCACTCGTACTCCTTGCGGATCGAGGACGCGAAGCCGAGCTCCAGGATCGTGTTGAACGACGAGTCGGCGTACTCCAGGACGGCGCCGAGCAGCCGGTCCACCTCGGTCGGGGTGATGGCGTGCAGCGGGACCCGGCCGTCGAGGTGGATGTCGCCGAGGTGGTCGACGGCGAACGCGACGCCGTACATCTTCAGGTTCCGCTCCAGGAGCCAGCGATAGACGGTCTCGTGGTTCTCGTCCGGGTGCCGGGCGACGAAGGCGTGCACGTGCACCGCCTGCGGCCCGACGGTCAGCGTGACCGTGGTCCTCAGCTTCCGCTCCCCCGGCAGGTCCGCGGTGAAGGCGCCCGGTTCGCCCTCGGTGAAGTCGAGCTCGTTCTCCTTCAGGACCTGGCGGATCACGTCCGCCGCCGACACTCTCATCCAGCCACCTCCGCGGCGAGCTCCGCCGCCATCGTCTCGGTCGCGACCCGGTACGCGGCCAGCGTCTTCTTGGCGGTCAGCTCCCAGCCGAAGCCCCGGGCGTGCTTCACCGCCGCCCGGCCCATGGTCTCGCGGGTGTGCGGATCCGTCACGATCCGGGTCAGCGCGCCGGCGAAGTCGTCGACCGCGTGCCCGGGCACCAGCAGCCCGGTCTCCCCGTCCACGACCGCGGTCGTCAGCCCGCCGACGGCCGCCGCGACCACCGGCGTACCGCAGGCCTGCGCCTCGAGCGCGACCAGCCCGAAGGACTCCGAGTACGACGGCACGCAGACGACCGACGCGGACCGGTACCAGTCAGCCAGCGCGGACCGCTCCATCGGCTTGACGAACCGGGTCACGTCGTCGACCCCGAGCGCCCGGGCCAGCTCCGCGTGCGACTCGGGATGCTCCATGCCGTTGCCGGAGGGCCCGCCGATCACCGCGACCACGAGCCGCGAGCGCAGTGACGGGTCCCGCTCGAGCATCCGCGCGGCCGCCCGAATCAGCAGGTCGGGCGCCTTCAGCGGCTGGATCCGCCCGACGAACGCCAGCACGACGGCGTCCCCGGGCACCCCGATCGCCCGCCTGGCCTCCGCCGGGTCGCCTGGGCTGAACATGTCCAGGTCCACACCCGGGTTGACCACGCCGACCTTCGCCGGCTGGGCGCCGTACAGGGTGATCAGCTCGTTCGCCTCGTCGTCGGTGTTGGCCAGCAGCCGGTCGGCGGCTTCGACCACCTGCTCCTCGCCGAGCAGCCGGGCGGGCGGTTCGGGTACGTCGTCGTCGGCCAGGCTGGCGTTCTTGACCTTGGCCATCGTGTGCATGGTGTGCACGAGCGGGACGGCCCAGCGGTCGCGGGCGAGCAGGCCCACCTGGCCGGAGAGCCAGTAGTGCGAGTGGATCACGTCGTAGTAGCCGGGCTCGTGGATCGCCTCGGCGCGCAGGACCGCGCGGGCGAAGGTACACAGCTGCGCGGGCAGCTCGTTCTTGGTCAGCCCCTCATACGGACCGGCGGCGACGTTGCGGACCATCACGCCGGGCATCAGTTCGATCCGGGCGGCCAGCGCCGACGAGGTCGCACGGGTGAAGACGTCGACCTCGATCCCCAGGTCGGCGAGGCGTTTCGACAGCTCCACCACGTAGACGTTCATCCCGCCCGCATCGCCGGTCCCCGGCAGATCCAGTGGTGACGTGTGCAGGCTGATCATCGCGACCCGTCGGAGAGGGCGGTCGGCGGAGGGGAGGCTCACGTGGTCAGCGTAACTCCGGGTCTCCCTGGTCCGCGTCCTGTGGCGGCAGGGTGAGAGCCTGACCGCTCTCCAGGGCGGCCGCGACCCTGCGTGACAGCGTCTCGCGCAGGTCGGCGGTCTCCTGGCTGAGCTCCTCGATCAGGCCGCCGTGCCCGGCGACCTCGGTGCTGGAGAGGAGTTCGACGTACCGCTCGCGGTCCTCCAGTGCGCCTTCCAGCGCGGTCTCGACCTCGAGTACGGCGTCCGCCTCGCGAACCTGGTCGGCGTACTGCTCGAGTTTGGCGACCTTCGCCTCCATCGCCTGGACGGACAGCTCGAGGGCCTGCTGTTGCGGCTGCAGGACCGTCTCCAACCGGGCCGTCCGCAGTTGCTCCCCGATGTGGGCCTGCCGGGCTCGCAGAACCGAGATCTGCTGGAGGACCCGGCCGATGTCCCAGAGTTGCTCGGGCAGGACCACGTCGTTCTTCGCCGCGTCGAGCAGACCGCGCCTGCTCACCTCGGAGTCCTGGATCCGGTCGACGGCCCGCTGCGCCCGCCGCATCAGGGCCTGGCCCTGCTCGTCCCAGTCCCCGGCCAGCAAGTACCGACCGTGGTACTTGCGCGCCACTCCACGCGCCCTGGACTCGCCCGCCAGGGCGGCGATGCCCGCGGTGAACAGCAACACCCCGAGCACCGCGGCGCCGCCACTCAGCCAGAACGCCAGGCCGTCCGGAAAGATCGTGAAGAGGAGCCAGCGCAGGAAGAACCACAGTCCGACCTCGATGCCGCCGAAGATCAGCAGGCCGCCGACCGACTCGCCGGCCGGCTGACGCCGGGCGACGACCTCCTCGTGCGGGACGCTCGCCGGGATCAGCGCGTCCGGATGCTCGGTCAGCAGTGTGCGGGCCGACGCGGGCACGTCGGGCGAGAACACCTGGGCCGTGCTCAGGTGACCGGGGTCCTCGCCGGACTCGCTCGCCATCTCGCCCCCTCCAGAAAGAGCCGACGTTCTACTGTGCGGACTGGTTCCCGCCGATGGCAACCGGGCTGGGAGACTCGGAGGCATGACTTCGAATGCGCGTCCTCTAGCCGTCGTCACCGGAGCGAGCAGCGGAATCGGCGCCGCGTCCGCCCGTCACCTGGCCCGGGAGGGGTTCGAGGTGATCTGCGCGGCCCGCCGGCTCGACCGGATCGAGGCGCTGGCCAAGGAGATCGACGGCCGCGCGGTCCGCTGCGACGTGACGTCGGCCGACGACGTCGCCGCGCTGACCGCGGCGGTCGGTGACCGGCTCGACCTGCTGGTGAACAACGCCGGCGGCGCGTTCGGCTTCGAGCCGGTCGCGGAGGCCGACCTGGAGGCCTGGCGGCAGATGTACGAGGTGAACGTGATCGGCGTCGCGGCCGTCACCAAGTCGTTGCTCCCGGCCCTCGTCTCCGGCCGTGGCACGATCGTCGTGATGGGGTCGACCGCCGGCCAGGTCGCCTACGAGGGCGGCGGCGGGTACGTGGCCGCCAAGCACGCGGTCAAGGCCGTCGTCGACACGCTCCGGCTGGAGCTGTACGACCAGCCGGTCCGGGTCTGTGAGATCGCGCCGGGCATGGTCCGCAGCGAGGGTTTCGCGCTGACCCGGTTCGACGGTGACCAGGCCAAGGCCGACGCGGTGTACGCCGGGGTGGCCGAGCCGCTGACCTCCGACGACATCGCCGACATCGTCGCCTGGGTCGCGACCCGGCCGCCGCACGTGAACATCGACCGGCTCACCGTGCGCCCGCGGGCGCAGGCCGCCCAGCACAAGGTGCACCGGGTTCAGTAGGGCGTCACCGCGGTGACGTGGCGGGTGTGGATCAGTACGTCGAACCACTCCGCGACACTGCCGCCGGTCATCCAGGACGCCGGCCCGATCTCCGGGTAGCCGCGGGTCTTCGCCGGATTGCGCAGCCACTGCCGGACGGCGTCGTTCGCCGGCCGCCGCAGATCGAGGCTGAACCGCTCGGACCGGGCCGCCCGGAGCCGGGCCTCGAACCAGTCGGCCGATGCCGGCGGCATGTCGATCGGTCCCATCGGGCCGAGCGTCGTCCCGCTGTCGAAGGTGAAGCCCAGGATGCGGTAGCGGTCGCCGTACCAGCGGCGCAGGGAGGAACCCGCGTTCTGGAACGTCACGTCGGGCATCGGCGGCACGACGTAGCGGAGCCCGGGTGCGTTCGCGGTGTGCGCGCTCGCGGCCCAGTACACGACCTTGTCGCCGCCGTAGCGGTGCACCCAGCGCACGTTCTCGGCCGCCCGGGCGTCGCGGAACGCCGGGATCTCGGCGTCGGGCCGGTCGAACGCCTCGTAGAACGAGACGATCTGCCGGGCGTGGTGGACGATCACCTGGTCGGGCATCCGGCGGACGAGGTCGTACACAGCCCGCGCCTTGCTGATGTACGGCGCCTTGTCCCCGACCTCCTTCCAGTACCACCGGACGTACTGGCCCATGTCGGTGGTCCCCGGCCGCAGCGGATCGAGGCTACGGCGCAGCTCGGCCAGGCGACCGGGCGCGTGCCGGGCGACGTACCGGTCGATGGCGTCGTAGACGAGGTCACGGGTCGAGTAGTACTCGACCCCGGCGAAGAAGACCTTGTCGCGACGCTTCGCGTTGTACCCGCGAACGTACTCGATCATGTCGGCCAGCTCCCGCGACCGCCAGGCCGGGCTCATCCGGCCGATCATCGCCTGAAGGTCGCCGCGGCCGCTTCGCACGTACTCGTTCACCTGGGTGCACAGCGACCAGTCCTCCTCGAAGGCGATCGACCGGAACCCCATGCGCTCGACCAGATAGCGCAGTACCCGGTGCTTCTCGCGAGTGATCTCGGCCGTGTTGTGCACCGCCTCACCGAGCCCGACGATCCGCGCCGTACCGATCGACCGGCGCAACTGCCGGACATCGTCCAGTGGTACGGCGTTCCGCCTGATCCAGCGCGCGACCGGATCGTCCACGGCCGCGGTGCTCTGCACCCCCGATCCACCGGCCGCAGCCACGCCGAGCGCGCCGCCCAACAACGTCCTCCGGGAAACCACAGTCCTGTTCATGTCGACCACACTGGAGCGCCAACGCGGGTCTGACATCCCTCACTGGGCGGCTCCACGGATACGCCGATCGTCGTACGCGCGGGATCACCTGGCGCGGAGGCGATCCACCGGAGGCGACGGGACCGGAAGAGGCGCGACCGGCTGCGGCAGGTCGTAGGTGACGTACAGGCGACGCCGCACAGCTTCGAGCGGGAAGGTCTGCCGGTAGATCGCCAGCTTGACTGTGACGCCCTCCAACGTTGCTCTCAGCAACATCTCTTCGACGGCCGGGTCGGCGGCACCGCGGGCCGCGAAGATCGAGCGGATCGCGTCCTCCACCTGGGCCAGCCGGACGTTCTTGTCGGCCTCCACCCGGGCGAAGACGTCGTGCGTGCTGGGCTGCATCATCAGTGTGATGGCCAGCCGCTGGATCGGCAGCGTGGTGGCGGCAGCCATCAGCGCGCCGTCGATGATGCCGGCCAGTCGCTCGTCCGGCGTCCCTTCGATCGTCAGGATCCCGGTGATGCCGTCCAGCCAGCGGTCCAGCAGCTCGGCCGCGAGCTGCTCCTTGGTGGCGAAGTAATAGGCCACCAGGCCCCGGGAGACGTCGGCCCGCGCGGTGATCTCGGAGATCGAGGCGGCCTCGTAGCCCCTCGCCGCGAACACCTCCAGGGCGGCGGCCAGAATCCGCTCCCGGGACCGCTCCCGCATCTCCTGGTTCACCCTGGCCGAGCGCGGCACGATTCCTTCCCGATGCTGGTCGTGGCCCCGGAGGGCCGAGCAACCCCCCACTTCGTGCTCGGCGCTCCCGGGCGTCGACCCCGTTCTCGGACCCCTCCCCAGGCGCCCGGTCTATAGACTGGACGTCCAGTCAACGAATGTCAAAGGGCTGCCCGATTCGTGGGCACGCTCCGTCACCGGTAGGATGGAGATGCTGCGCCCTGTGTCGAGTGGCACGTGAACATGCCGTAGCCACCGCCTGAACCGCTGACTGCCCTTCGACTGCTTGGAGCGCTTCCCCATGCCTGTCCGTAACGACCTGCGCAACGTGGCCATCGTGGCCCACGTCGACCACGGGAAGACCACCCTGGTCGACGCGATGTTGTGGCAGTCCGGCGCCTTCGGGGCCCACCAGCACGTGGACGAGCGGGCGATGGACTCCGGCGACCTGGAACGTGAGAAGGGCATCACGATCCTGGCCAAGAACACCGCCGTCCGGCACAAGATGGCCAACGGCGAGCAGATGACGATCAACATCATCGACACCCCCGGCCACGCCGACTTCGGCGGCGAGGTCGAGCGCGGCCTGTCGATGGTGGACGCGATCGTGCTGCTGGTGGACGCCTCCGAGGGCCCGCTGCCGCAGACCCGGTTCGTACTGCGCAAGGCGCTGGCCCGGCAGATGCCGGTGATCCTGGTGGTGAACAAGGTCGACCGCCCGGACGCCCGGATCTCCGAGGTCGTCGACGAGACCTACGAGCTGTTCCTGGACCTGCTCGACCACGACGCGGACCAGAGCGCACTGGACTTCCCGGTCGTCTACGCGTCCGCCCGGGCCGGCCGGGCCTCGCTGACCCAGCCCGCCGACGGCGAGATGCCGGACTCCGAGGACCTCGAGCC
>NZ_SMKR01000111.1 GCF_004348725.1 Kribbella turkmenica | reverse complement strand
GTCTAGCCGCGTAGGTCAGAGGGTGCGGTTGTCCCTTATTCGTCTGGCTTTGCCCAGGGACCGTTCCAGGGCGTGCGGCGGCAGGACTTCAACGGTGGCGGTGACGCCTACTCGGTCTTTGATGCGGCGGGTGAGGTGGGCCGCGGCGGCGGCGTGGTCGGTGAGGCCGGGGGCGGCTTCTACCTGGACGGTGAGTTCGTCGAGGCGATGGGGACGGGTGAGGACGCAGACGTAGTGGGGGGCGAGGCCTTCGACGAGGAGGATCTGTTCTTCGATCTGGGTGGGGAAGACGTTGACGCCGCGGACGATCATCATGTCGTCGGTGCGGCCGGTGATCTTCTCCATCCGGCGCATGCCGGGGCGCGCGGTGCCGGGGAGCAGGCGGGTGAGGTCGCGGGTGCGGTAGCGCAGGACCGGGAAGGCTTCCTTGGTGAGCGTGCTGAAGACGAGCTCGCCGATGGAGCCGTCGGGGAGGACTTCACCGGTGACGGGGTCGATGATCTCCGGGTAGAAGTGGTCCTCCCAGATGTGCAGCCCGTCCTTGGTCTCGACGCACTCCTGCGCGACGCCCGGCCCCATCACCTCGGAGAGCCCGTAGATGTCGACCGCGTGCATGCCGGTGCGCTGCTCGACCTCGGCGCGCATGTGTTCGGTCCACGGTTCGGCACCGAAGATCCCGATCTGCAGCGAGGTGTCGCGCGGGTCGAGCCCGCGGGCCTCCATCTCGTCGACGATGCTGAGGAAGTACGACGGCGTGACCATGATGATCCGGGCACCGAAGTCGCGGATCAGGTCGACCTGCCGCTCGGTCATCCCACCGGACACGGGTACGACGGTGCATTCGAGCCGCTCGGCTCCGTAGTGCGCGCCGAGCCCGCCGGTGAACAACCCGTAGCCGTAGGCAACATGACACACGTCGCCGGGCCGCCCACCGGCCGCGCGGATCGACCGCGCCATCAGATCGGCCCAGTTGTCGAGGTCGCGCCGGGTGTAACCGACCACCGTCGGCCTCCCCGTCGTTCCCGACGACGCGTGCACCCGCACAACCTCCGACCGGGCGACGGCGAACATCCCGAACGGATAGTTGTCCCGCAGATCCGCCTTCCCGGTGAACGGCAACCGACTCAGATCGGACAGCTCCCGAAGATCCCCAGGCGCGAACCCGACGCCGTCCAACGCGGCCCGGTAGTGCGGCACCCGCTCGTACGCCGACGCGATCGTTGACTGGAGCAACGAAAGCTGGCGGGCCCGGAGTTCGTCGACGGACAGCCGCTCGCCGGCGTCCCGCAGTTCCTCGGGACAGGGTTCGCCGAGCATCACAACACCTCCAGGTCAGGGGCGGGCCAACAAGGTCGCGATACCCTGACCAACCCCGATGCACATGGTGGCCAGCGCGTACCCGGCGTCCCGGTGCCGCAACTCCAGCGCCGCGCTCAGGGCCAACCGCGCGCCCGACATCCCGAGCGGGTGACCGAGGGCGATGGCACCGCCGTTCGGGTTCACGTGCTCGGCGTCGTCCGGCAACCCGAGCTCACGCAGTACGGCCAACGACTGCGAGGCGAACGCCTCGTTCAGTTCGATCACGCCGACGTCGGGAAGCGCGACGCCGCACCGGTCAAGCAGCTTCCGAGTAGCCGGCGCCGGGCCGATGCCCATGATCCGCGGTGATATGCCGGCAGCCGCCGTACCCACGATCCGGGCCAGCGGCGTGACGCCCAGACGCTCCACCGCTGCGCCGCTCATGACGAGCAGCGCGGCCGCGCCGTCGTTGACGCCGGACGCGTTGCCGGCGGTGACTGTCCCCGGGGAGCGGAACGGCGTCTTCAGCCCGGCCAACGCCTCCAACGAGGTTTCGCGCGGGTGCTCGTCGACGTCGACCACCGTCACCGCGCCACGCTTGCCCGGCACCTCCACGGCGACGATCTCCTCGGCCAGTCGCCCGTTCGCCTGCGCCTTGGCCGCCCGCTGCTGACTGCGCAACGCGAACAGATCCTGGTCCTCGCGGGAGACACCGAACTCCGCGGCGACGTTCTCGGCGGTCTCCGGCATCGAGTCGATCCCGTACTGCTTCTGCAGCACCGGGTTCACGAACCGCCACCCGATCGTGGTGTCGTAGATCTCCGCCTGGCGGGAGAACGCCGCGGTCGCCTTCGGCATCACGAACGGCGCCCGCGACATCGACTCGACGCCACCGGCGACGACGATCTCGTGGTCACCGGCGATGATCGACCGGGCGGCGTACGCGACCGCGTCCAGGCCCGATCCGCACAGCCGGTTGATCGTCGTTCCAGGCACCGAGGAGGGCAGTCCGGCCAGGAGCACGGCCATCCGGCCGACGTTCCGGTTGTCCTCGCCGGCCTGGTTCGCGCAACCGAGGACCAGGTCGTCGATCAGCTCGGGGTCGAGGCCCGGGTGCCGGGCCAGCAGGGACGACACCGCATGCGCCGCCAGGTCGTCCGGGCGGACCGCTGCGAGCGCGCCGCCGTACCGACCGATCGGTGTCCGTACGCCGTCCACCAGGTACGCCGATCGGGTCATGACTCCTCCGAATCCGTTGAGGCAATGATCGTGCCGGACAGCTGCCGGCTGCGGCCGCGGAACTCGGCGATCACCTCGTCGCCGCGGCGCACGGTCACGTCGTAGATCCCGTTCCGGCCGAACGACGTCCGCTCGCGGGCCTCGGCGACCAGCAGGTCACCACGCTTGGCCGGCGCGACGAAGACGATGTCGCAGGTCTGCGCGACGGTGACCAGGTTGCGCGAGTTGCACGCGAACGCGAACGCGGAGTCGGCCAGACAGAACACGAATCCACCATGCGCGATACCGTGCCCGTTCACCATGTCCTCGCGCACCGGCATCTCGAGCCTGGCGAAGCCGTCGGCGACCTCGACCAGCCGCATCCCCAGGCCGGCGCTGGCGGTGTCCTCCGCCCACATCGCCGCGGCCACCCGGGCCGCCAGGTCGTCAGCCATCGCCAAACGCCCTCTCAAGAAGAGGTTGTGACACTCTATCCCCGGTCGCGTCAACGACTGTAACATCACAGACGCAGACCCCGAGCTTGGAGGACCCATGACCGACTGGCTGGCGACCCACCGCGAGCGCCTGGACGACGCCCTCACGGCGATCCGTGGCCGCGGCTACCACTCCGCCTTCCCGGAGTCGCCCAGTCCGCGGGTGTACGGCGAGACCGCTGCCGCCGACGGCAAGGCGGCCTTCGAACGCCACCTCGGTACGACGTTCCCGCTGGAGATCCCGGGGTCGCGCGGCGAGGTCGTCACCGAACACTCGCCGTTCGGGATCACTCTGGACATCGCTTACCCGCGGATGGTCGAGGACGGTCTCGACGATCTGCTCACGGCCGCCCGGACAGGACTCAAAGACTGGCGCAAGGCCGGGATCGACACCCGGACCGGGGTGACGCTGGAGATCCTCGACCGGCTGCACCAGCGCGTCTTCGAGCTGGCGAACGCGGTCCAGCACACCAGCGGCCAGGCGTTCGTGATGGCCTTCCAGGCCGGCGGCGCGCACGCGCTGGACCGGGCGCTGGAGGCGGTCGCGTACGCGTACGAGGAGATGAACCGCTGTCCGGCCGAGGCGACCTGGGAGAAGCCGGCCAAGGGTGACCCGATCCGGATGGAGAAGACGTTCACGGTCACCGGCCGCGGGGTCGCGCTGGTGATCGGCTGCAACACGTTCCCGACCTGGAACTCCTGGCCGGGCCTGTTCGCGTCGCTGGTCACCGGCAACGCCGTCGTGGTGAAACCGCACCCGCTGGCCGCGCTGCCACTGGCGATCACGGTCGAGGTGTGCCGCGAGGTGCTCGCCGAGGCCGGCTTCGACCCGAACCTGGTGACGCTCGCGGCCGAGCGGGCCGGCGACGGACTGGCCAAGCCGCTGGCGACCCGGCCCGAGGTGAAGCTGATCGACTTCACCGGCGGCAGCGAGTTCGGCGAGTGGCTGGAGCAGAACGCCACCCAGGCGACCGTCTTCACCGAGAAGGCCGGCGTGAACGCCGTCATCATCGACTCCACCGACTCGTTCAAGGCGCTGACGGGGAACCTCGCCTTCACGCTCTCGCTGTACTCGGGCCAGATGTGCACGACCACCCAGAACATCTTCGTCCCGGCCGGCGGGATCGAGACCGACGAGGGGCACAAGTCCTTCGACGAGGTCGGTGCCGGGATCGCCGGCGCGATGAGCAAGCTGCTCGGTGACGACGCCCGCGCGGTCGAGATCCTCGGCGGGATCGTGAACCAGGCCGTGATCAGCCGGCTCGAGCTCGCCCCGGAGTACGGCGACGTCGTGCTGGAGTCGCGGGCGATCCAGCACCCGGCGTTCCCGGACGCGGTCGTCCGGACGCCGCTGCTGGTGGCGATCGACGCCAAGGACGAGGAGGTGTACGGGCGGGAGTGCTTCGGCCCGGTGTCGTTCCTGGTCCGGACCGCGGACACGGCCGAGTCGATCGAGCTGTTCCGCAAGACCGTCGCCGACGGCGGTGCGATGACGGCCGGGATCTACTCGACCGACGCCGAGACGCTCGAGGTGGCGCGGGACGCGGCGCTGGACGCCGGGGTCGCACTGTCGGAGAACCTGACCGGCCAGGTGTTCGTGAACCAGTCGGCGGCGTTCAGCGACTTCCACGGAACGGGCGCGAACCCGGCCGCCAACGCGACGTACACCGACGGCGCCTACGTGGCGAGCCGCTTCCGGGTGATCCAGTCCCGCCGCCACATTGCGTGATCACCGTTACCCGGCCGCGTAACCGCCTCCGCACTTCTCTTCGCGGGACTCGCGGTCCTCAGGTTGCTGCCGAAGCGTCGTTGAGCGGATTCTGAGGCGGAGGGTATGACCGACACACCCTCCGTGGCACCTCCATCCGCCGACCCGTCCAGGAGAACGCCGTGACCCAGAGCCTGACCGAGGTACTCGCCTACTACGACAGCTGGCTGGCGTTCAACCAGCGGTACCAGCGGGTGCCGGGCGTCCAGGTCGCGGTGTCCGCCGAGGACGCGATCGCGTTCTCGGCGGCGTACGGACTGGCCGATGTCGAGAACGACGTACCGCTGACCGAGCAGCACCTGTTCCGGATCGCGTCGCACTCGAAGACGTTCACCGCGACGGCCGTGTTCCAGCTGGTCGAGCAGGGCCGGCTGCGGCTGGACGACAAGGCGGGGCAGCACGTCACCGAGATCGTCGGCACGCCGCTCGGCGAGCGGACGGTCCGGGACCTGCTGGCCCACGCCGGCGGGATCACCCGGGACAGCCTGCAGGCCGACTGGTGGCAGCTCGCCGGCAGGTTCCCGGACCGGGAGGAGCTGCTGGCGGTCCTGCGGACCGAGTCGTCCGCCGTCCTGCCGGAGAACGAGCGCTTCAAGTACTCGAACATCGGCTACGGCCTGCTCGGACTCGTGGTCGAGGCCGCGTCCGGGACGCCGTACAACTCGTACGTCCAGACCGCGATCGTGGACAAGCTCGGGCTGTCCGGGCTCGGTCCGGAGCTGGATCCGGCCCGTCGCAACGAGTACGCCGCCGGGTACAGCGCACTGTCGTACGCCGACGAGCGGATCCCGATCGACCATGTCGACACCCGGGCGCTGGCCTCCGCGACCGGCTTCTTCGGCAACGCCCGTGACCTGGTCACCTACTTCTCCGCGCACCTGCCCGGCGACGACCGGCTGCTGACGGACAAGTCGAAGCGCGAGATGCAGCACCCCCTCTGGCAGACCGCGAACGAAGACTGGCCGCGGTACGGGCTGGGCGTCCAGATCGCGAAGCTCGGCGAGCGGCACCTGTTCGGGCACGGCGGCGGCTACCCCGGGCACATCACCCGGTCGATGGTCGACGGGTCGGCCAGGATCGCGGTCAGCGTGCTGACGAACGCGATCGACGGTCCCGCGCAGCAGCTGGCCGAAGGGTTCTTCAAGCTGCTGGATCTGGCCGAGTCGAAGGATCGCCCCGGTGACGCGACCGGCCTGAGCCGGTTCACCGGCCGGTACGCCAATCTCTGGGGCGTCACCGACATCGTCGAGCTCGGCGGCCGCCTGTACGGGATCGACCCGGCGTCCACGGATCCGGGCGCCGAGCCGCAGACGCTCGAGGTTGAGGGTGACACCCTGCGCGTCACCGGCGGCTCCGGCTACGGGTCGTACGGCGAGTCGTACCGCTTCACCTTCGACGCCGACGACCGGGTCGAGACCCTCCGCGGCTCCAGCGGCCTGCTCGCCCACCCGATCGACCGCTTCACCCTCCCGGACCGGCTCACCGTGCAGTAAGTAGCGTGCGGGTATGACTGTACTGATGCCACGCCTCCGGCGCAGCAGGTCACGGGGCTGTAGCTCCCGGCCTTCCCTCGTCGCTCCAGTCGCTGCGCTCCCTACGCTCCTCAGTCCAGGCCGGGAGGCCCCATGACCATCCACGGCGATCACCCGTTCCTGCCGCCCGAGTCCGATCGGAGTCCGGTACGGCGGCTGCGTGGGCGGCTGCCCTCACCGGTCGGGTTGTGGACCACCGCGTCCGGCGGGAAGCGGGCCGGCCTCACGGTGTCGTCGATGCTCGTGGCCGACGGTGAACCCGGATCCGTGATCGGTCTGATCGACCCGGACTCGGACCTCTGGGAAACGTTGCGCCAGGCAAGGACCGCGGTGGTCGCGCTGCTCGGCGAACCGCATCGCCGGCTCGCGGACGCCTTCGGCTACGTGGCACCGGCCCCCGGCGGTCCGTTCCGGATGATCGACTGGACCGACACCGCCTGGGGTCCTGCCCCCGTCGGCGTCAGCACGTGGGCCGGCTGCACGCTCGCCTCGACCGACCCGCCCCAGGTCGGCTGGGCCCTTCAGGTCCAGCTCGACATCGCCCACGTCGAACTCAGTCCCGACGAGATCCCACCACTGGTTCACCGCCGCGGGCGCTACGTCTCGATCACAGGTTGACGGTGGTGTGCGCGCCACCACGATCCATCATCCGGACGGGCGGAACCGGGCGATCGAGGTGCTGCTCACGTCGTGGTCACAATCGCGCAATCTCGATGCCCGCTGTCTTTGCCGAGCACCGGATGTGCGCGCTCTCACACGCTGGTGCCGCCGGGGGTCACGTCTGCGCAACGCGCTTGCGCGGAACGTTGACACCCAGCGCGCGGCGTGCCCAGAGTTGGGCCGTCAAGGGGCCATCGTTGTCACAGGCGGCTTCCATGAGCTGATCGGAGAGTGAAAACATGCGTGGTGGTCTGAGCAAGACCGTCGCGGTGCTGGGTGCGGCGGGTCTTCTCGCGGTCAGCGCCTGCGGCAACAGCGACGACGGTGGTGGCGGTGGGGACGCGGCGGCCACCAAGGACGTCACCGTCTTCACCTGGTGGGCCGACGGTGGTGAGAAGGCCGGTCTGGACGGCATGGTCTCGGTGTTCAACACCGAGTGCAAGGACTACAAGTTTGTCAACTCCGCGGTCGCGGGTGGCGCCGGCTCGAACGCCAAGCAGGTGCTGGCCAACGACCTCGCCGCGGGCAAGCCGCCGTCCACCTTCCAGGCGCACGCGGGTGCCGAGCTGAGCGACTACATCAACGCGGGCCAGGTCGACGACGTCAGTGGCCTGTACAAGGAGTTCGGCCTGGACAAGGCCTTCCCGCAGAACCTGATCGACAACCTGACCGTCGACGGCAAGATCTACTCGATCCCGGCCAACGTGCACCGCGCGAACGTGACCTGGACGAACCCGACCGTGCTGAAGAAGGCCGGCCTGGACGCCACCAAGGCGCCGGCCTCGGTGGACGCCTGGATGGCGGACATGGACAAGCTGAAGGCCGCCGGCGTGAAGGCGCCGCTGGCCATCTCCAAGGGCTTCGCCCAGGAGATGCTGGTGGAGGTCGTGCTGCTGGCCGAGCTCGGCCCGGACAAGTTCACCAACCTGTGGAAGGGCGAAAGTTGGGACGGTGCCGACGTGACCGCGGCGCTGGAGAAGTACAAGAAGCTGTTGACCTACACCAACGCCGACCGCGAGGCGATCGACTGGCCGGACGCGCTGCAGTACCTGAACAAGGGCCAGGCCGGCTACTTCGTGATGGGTGACTGGGTTGCAGCACAGCAGTTGGCCGACAAGGTGCCGGACACGGCGTACACCTACTGGCCGTCCCCGGGTACGGCGGGCAACTTCCAGTACCTGTCGGACTCCTTCACGCTGCCGACCGACGGGCAGAACCCGGACGGTGCGAAGTGCTGGCTGAAGGTCACCGGCTCGGCCGAGGGCCAGAAGGCGTTCAACACCAAGAAGGGCTCGATCCCGGCCCGCTCGGACGCCCAGCCGGCTGACTACCCGAAGTACCAGCAGTCCGCGATGGCCGACTGGAAGAAGGACAAGATCGTCCCGTCCTGCGCGCACGGTGCGGCCTGCACGCTCGGCCAGAACAACAACATCCTGTCCGCGATCAGCCAGTTCAGCGGTAGCCAGAACGTCGCCCAACTGCAGAAGGCGCTCGGCGACGCGATGAAGAAGAGCTGATGCGGGTCGAGTTGCGGACCGGCCTCGGTCCGGAGGGCTGAGCATGCACGGAAGAATCCGTACCTGGGGCCCGGGTGCCCTGGTACTGCTGCCGACCGTGCTGCTGCTCGGGTACTTCGTCTACGGGCTGATCGCGTGGTCGTTCAACACCTCGCTGACCGACCGGCACACGGCCCGCAGGGGCCCGGCCGACTACGTCGGGTTCGAGAACTACGTGAACCTGTTCGGCGAGGACCGGTTCCTCAACTCGCTGAAGAACCTCGGCGTGCTCACGGTGGCGTTCATCGTGGGCACGCTGATCTTCGGCCTGCTCTGGGCCCTGCTGCTGGAGAAGGGGGTCACCGGCGAGGGCATCTTCCGGTCGATCTTCCTGTTCCCGATGGCAATCTCGATGATCGCCTCCGGGGTGGTCTGGAGCTGGCTGCTGAACCCGTCCCAGGGTGACGAGGCACGCGGCCTGAACCGGTTGTTCTCGATCGTCGGCCTGAACTTCCTGGAGAACGCCTGGTGGACCGCGGGGAGCAGATGGACAACGATGCTGTCCATCGCGTTACCTGCGATCTGGCAGCTGTCCGGGTACATCATGGCGCTGTTCCTGGCCGGTTTCCGGGGCATCCCGCCCGAGCTGCGGGAGGCCGCGCGGGTGGACGGTGCGAGCGAGTTCAAGCTGTACCGGCACGTGCTGTTCCCGCAGTTGTCGCCGATCGCTCTGTCGGCGCTGATCATCCTCGGCCACATGTCACTCAAGCTGTTCGACCTGATCTACGCGATCACCGGGCCGAACCAGTTCCGCACCGAGGTGCCGGCGATCTACATGTGGAACACGCTGCTGAGCAATGACCAGGCGAAGGCGGCCGGGATCGCGATCGTGCTGCTGGCGGTCGTCGCCGTACTCGTCATCCCGTACGTCGCGTACACCGTCCGGCAGGAGAGCAACGAATGACCGCCGCAGAAGCCGAGGCGGCAACGGGTAGGGCCGCCGCCGCGATCCGCCAGAAGCCTCGCCGCGGTGCCATCGCGGACGGTACGACGCGGACCAGCCGGACCGTGAAGTACCTCCTCCTGCTGTTCTTCCTGCTGTTCGTGCTCACCCCGGTGTACGTCGTCCTGATCACCAGCTTCAAAACGTCCAGCGACACTACCGCTGCCGCGCAGTGGTCGTTGCCGGAGACGTGGACGCTGGAGCCGTGGCGCAAGGCGTGGGACGTGCTGCAGCCGTACATGATCCGGTCGCTGTCGCTGGCGATACCGGCCGCGATCATCTCCTCGATGATCGGGTCCGCGAACGGGTTCGTGCTGGCCCGGTGGCGGTTCCCGGGCGCAAACGTGGTGTTCGCGTTCATCCTGTTCGGGATGTTCATCCCCTACCAGGCGGTGATGCTGCCGCTGCGGACCACGTTCAACGAGCTGGACGTGACCCGCGGTGTACCGACGCTGATCATCGCGCACGTCATCTACGGTCTGCCGATCTGCACGCTGATCTTCCGGAACTACTACGCCACCATCGTGCCGAACGAGATCATCGAGTCGGCCCGGGTGGACGGCGCCGGGCTGGTCCAGACCTATGTCCGGATCATCCTCCCGATCTCGATCTCCGGCTTCGTGGTGACGCTGATCTGGCAGTTCACCTCGGTCTGGAACGACTTCCTGTTCGCGCTGTTCCTCACCCAGCAGCAGAACGGGCCGGTGACACTGGGTCTGGCGGCCCTGTCGGGCGGCCAGAAGGTCGACTACGCGGCCAGCATGGCGGGTGCGCTGATCACCTCGTTCCCGACCCTGCTGGTGTACATCCTGCTCGGCCGCTGGTTCATCGGCGGTCTGATGGCGGGTGCCCTGAAGGGCTGACGAACGACGTCTGCGGCCCGTGCTACTCCACCCACGGGCCGCAGTCGTGTGGTGACGGCGTGTCGACCTGCTTGTCCACAGGACGCGCGCAGGGGCCTGCGGCGGACAAGTCCCGGCGGGTAAGGTCGCGGACGTGACCAAGTCACCACGAGGCCGGGACGGACGACCAAGCCACTTGCGGCTGGTCGGTTCCACGCCGGGCCCGACCCACCGACCCATGGCGGGTGTCGACGTCGACACCACGCCGAGTGTCGCCGTGCTGGAAACGCTGCTGGAAACGCTGTCCCTCGACCTGGCCGCCGCGCCCAGAGCCCTGCACCCGGTGATCGCGGAGGCTTCGGTCGCGCGGTCCGCCGCGATGCTCGCCGACCAGTTGTGGCCGGCCGGGCGACCGGACGAGATCGGTGAGGTGGAGCGGTTCTTCTGGGCCGACGCCGCCCGCGTGCTCGGTGAGCGCCGCGACCCGCAATCCTTTGTCCTGTTGACGAGTCTGGCCCGCACGGTCGGTCCGGCCGGGCGGCTGCCGCTGCAACGCGCGCACCTGTCCCGGCTGCGGACCGAGGCCGAGGTGCCCGAGTGGGTGACCCGGATCGCCGGGTTCCGGCTGACCAGCGCGATCGTGTCCGAGGACATCACCGGCGACGGGCTCAGCGTCGTGCTGGACTACGACGACGACCAGCACCCGCACACCGTGGTGGTGTTCATCGACAACAATCTCGGCGCGATCGTCAAGGACGTCTTCGTCGGCCCGCCGGTGGACCGGGTGCTCGAGGCGTACCAGCGGGGCGGCCGGGTGACGATCCGGACGGTCCGTCCGCCGACCGCGGCCGGCATCATCCTGCAGGCGCTCGGCGAGACCCACGACTTCGACGACCCGCCGGTGAGCGAGGACTTCGAGTTCTTCTCCGCCCTGCTGGTGAACCGGCTGACCCAGTTGCCGGAACGACCGATCCGCCCGCCGATCCGGCCGTTGCTGTCCGCGCGGCAGCGCGAGCAGCTGGTCGACGAGTTCCTCGAGTCGCGGTACGCCGTGGGGCTGCCCGACGACGCGGCCGACATCGTCCGGTTGTGGATCGACCACGCCGTGGACCACACCGTCGGCGGGCCGCTGCGGGTCAGCGCCGTACTGGTGGAGTTGTTCCTGGCGCACTGGCTGCCGCGCAAGGTGCTTGCCGACAGCACGTACTTCGAGGCGGTCCCGCTGGTGGTGAAGGCCTGGCTGGAGTTCGCGGGCGACCGGACCCAGCTGGCGCTGGACGCGATCGACGAGGCGGTCGACGCGGTGGACGTGTGGACGCCGGCGCTCGAGGCCGCGGCGATGATCGACCCGGTCGGGTCCAAGCCCGGTGAACGCGTCTTCCTCGACGACACCACCAACGACCTCGAGGACGCGTACCGGGCGCTGTCCGGACTGGGTTCGCCACCTCAGCCGGACCTGCAAGGCCTGGACAAGTCCCAGGCGGCGACGCTGTCCGTGCTGGCTCCGCACGCCTGGCTGATGGCCGGCGAGACCCTCGGGACGACGTACGCCGGCGAAGCCTTCGACATCGCCGAACGCCTCGTCCGCGACGCCCCTGACCTGCTCGCCAAGGCCCGCCTCTCCACCTGGCCCCGGGCGATCGTCTGGCTCCTCGCCCACCGCCACCGCCTCGTCGGCCCCGGCGAACCCCTCACGCCCTACTCCCTGGCCGCCGACCTCTCCTCCTCCCCGGCCACCCTCCGCAAAACCGCCAAACTCCTCACCGACACCCTCATCCTCCCCCGCTGATGCCGGGCCGCTCGGGATGTGGGTTGAGGGGCGGCGCAGAATGGGGGTATGCATGTGCGTGCGCCGGAGCTCAGGGGTCGTGGGTGGTTGAACACCGGTGGGCGGGAGTTGGCGCTCGCCGACTTCCGGGGGCGCTTCTTGCTGTTGGATTTTTGGACGTTTTGTTGTGTCAACTGCCTGCACGTGCTGGCCGAGTTGCGGCCGGTGGAGGAGAAGTACGGCGACGCGCTGGTGATCGTCGGCGTGCATTCGCCGAAGTTCGCGCACGAGGGTGAGGAAGCGGCGGTCCGGGCCGCGGTCGACCGGTACGAGGTGGGCCACCCGGTGCTGGACGACCCGGAGCTGATCACCTGGCAGAACTACACCGCCCGCGCCTGGCCGACGCTGGTACTGGTCGATCCGAACGGCTACATCGTCGCGCAGTACTCCGGTGAGGGCCACGCGCACGCACTGGACGCCCAGCTGGCGGAGCTCATCGCCGAGCACGAGCAGGCGGGCACGCTGACCCGTGGCAAGTCGCCGTACGTCGCTCCGGAGCCGGAGCCCACCGACCTCCGTTTCCCGGCCGAGGTGGTTGCCCTAGACAACGGATACCTGGTCGCCGACGCCGGCAACCACAGCATCGTCGAGCTCGCCGGCGACGCCACCACAGTGGTACGCCGCTTCGGCACCGGCCACCGTGGATTCGCCGACGGCCAGGCCGGCCGGGCCGCCTTCTCGGAGCCGAACGGCCTCACGCTGGTCCCTCGCGACGTCGCGAGCAAGCTGGGCTACGACGCCGTCGTCGCCGACACGGTGAACCACGCGCTCCGCGGGATCAACCTGGAGACCGGCCGGGTCTCCACCCTGGTCGGCACGGGCAAGCAGTGGATGGACGGTGACGGCACCGATGTCCTGAGCTCACCGTGGGACGTCGCGTGGTGGCAGGACAAGGTGTGGATCGCGATGGCCGGCGTGCACCAGGTGTGGACGTTCGATCCGTTCACCGGGACCACGGAAGTTGCCGCCGGCACCACCAACGAAGGCCTGAAGGACGGCCCGCTCAAGGAAGCCTGGTTCGCCCAGACCAGCGGCCTGGCCGTCGACGGCGACCGTCTGTGGCTGGCGGACTCCGAGATCTCCGCGCTCCGGTGGATCGACACCGAGGTGCACACGGCCGTCGGCACCGGCCTGTTCGACTTCGGCCTGCGCGACGGCAAGGCGGCCGACGCCCTGCTGCAGCACCCGCTCGGCGTCACCGTCCTCCCGGACGGCTCGGTCGCCGTCGCCGACACCTACAACGGTGCCGTCCGGCGGTACGACCCGCGCGCCGAGGTGGTCGAGACGATGGCGACCGGCCTGGCCGAACCCAGCGGAGCTGTTGTCGTAGGCAACGAGTTGCTGGTGGTCGAGTCCGCCGCGCACCGGCTGACCCGGATCCCGTTGGGGGCGTCGGCCACCGCGGACGAGTTCAGCACCAGGACGCAACGTCCGCCGATGGACGTCGCGGGCGGCGAGGTCAGCCTGGACGTGGTGTTCACCCCACCGCCGGGACAGAAGCTGGACGACCGGTACGGCCCGTCCACCCGGTTGCTGGTCTCGTCGACCCCGGAGTCACTGCTGCGCGAAGGCGCCGGCGACACGACGGACCTCAGTCGTCGTCTCGTGATCGACGAGCGGGTCGGCGACGGTGTGCTGCACGTCGCCGTCCAGGCGGCGTCGTGCGACGACTCGGACGAGGTCGAGTTCCCCGCCTGCCACATGCACCGGCAGGACTGGGGCGTACCGATTCGCGTGTCGCCGGAGGGCGCCACGCGACTGGAGCTGGTGCTGTCCGGGGCCTCTATTCCTTGACGTCGCGCTGGTGCTCCTCGACCACCCGGTACTCCTCCTCGATCGCCGGGTCGATCGCGTCGGTCTCGACGCGGCGCCGCCGGTTGGTGATGTAGAAGGAGAGCACGATCCCGGCCAGTCCGGCCAGGACCAGGATGTAGCCGACGACGGTCAGGTTGACGGCGTCCCACGAGTCGCGGACGGCGAACGCCAGGATGGCGCCCACCACCATCAAGAAGATCCCCACACCGATGCTCATGCACGTCCTCGCTTCGCTCCGGGCGCGCATGAGCCACGAGATGCGCTGCACCTGACGATGCGCTCACTCCGTCCACTCATGTCGAGCCTCCTCGTGAAGTCGTCCAACACTGTCGACGCTACTCCGCTCCGACGGTGTTAGCCATGCGCGACGCATGTCTGATACACCGCCGGACGAGGACTTGGTACCCAGTGACAAACGTCAGCGGGCGTGCAGCTCGATGTCGCCGCTGGTCGTGGTGGCCTGGACGGTGTACGAGCCGTTCGCGGCGTCGCCGAGCGCGTTGTCGACGTCGCCACTGCTGGTCTCGGTACTGACGTTCCAGTTGCCGGCCGGTGCGGTCACCTCGATGTCGCTGCTGGTGCCCTTGGCCCGTACGTCGTTCGCCTCGGTCAGCTCGAGCTCGAGGTCACCGGAGGTGGTCTCCACGGTCACCGGCCCGCCCGTGAGTCCGGAGGCCTCGATGTCGCCGGACGTCGCCGTCACGTCGAGTTTCCCGGTCAGGTCGCGGACGAGCAGGTCCCCCGACGTCAGGCTCACCTTCACGTCCCCGGTGACGTCGTTGATCTCGAACTCGCCGGACCGGGACTTGGCGTCCACCCCGCTGACGCCGGAGATCGAGATGTCGCCGCTGCCGTTCTCGCCGGTGACCTTGGTGCCGCGCGGCACGGTGACGACGAAGTCGGCGCTGCACTGCCAGCCGCAGTCGCCGTCGAGCTTCAGCACGCCGTTGTCGACGGAGTACGCGTCACCCTTCTTCCACAGCCAGAACCTGCGCTTCTCCTGCACCGTGGTCTTGTCGTCATCGGAGACCTTGATGGTGATGTCCGCGCTCTTCGCGGCCAGCTCGACTATGCTGATCCGCTCGCCGACCTCGTGGTCGTCGGCGGAGTCCCGGTCCCCGAACTGCCAGAACGCGAGCGCGGCCCCGGCCACCAGAAGGACTGCCCCGAGCTGCTTGGTCTCCGCCACTGTCCGCCCCTTCTCGACCCATCCTGTCCGCTCGACAGTAGGCCGGGCACCGGTGGCCGAGGATCCGGCAGATCCCCCGAGGCGCCCCTGAACCCCACTCAGGGACGCCCGAGGTCAGGACCGGTGGTCGCCCCGGGACACCGCGCCGGCGAGGTCGGCGTCGAGGGTGCCGAAGAAGGTCCGCGCCCAGAGGTCGTCGCCGTGCCAGTAGGGCCCGTCGTCACCGGGCAGCGAGGCCGGCGCCTTGCCGCGCTTGAGCGCCCGCCGGCACTCGGCGCACAACGGCAGTGCGAGCGTGGTCCCGTCCGCCTCGACCTGCGTCCGCTGCCCGGAGGACCTTCCGTGCAGGGGATTGAAGGCACACAGATCCGGTACGGCGTCCTGCTTCCGGCCGGCCGCGACCGCGACGGCGGCGTCGTACTCGCGGCGGGCCTTGTCCAGCAGCACCATCGCGCCGACCACGTCGACGAGGTCCTCGGACGCGTCGAGCACCTTGCCGGCGGCCTGGTGCGCGTCGAGCGCGGCCTGCTGATGCCGCAGGCCCGTGCCCTCGGCAGCCGGCAGCGCGGCCAGTTTCGAGCCCAGCACGGTGAGCTCGGCGGTCGTCTCGCCGGCCAGCCGGCGACGCCGTTCGGCCGCGACGGTCGCGGCCACGTGCGGCGGGATGGTGAACGGCTTCTCCCGCCGCGGGCGGTCCTGATGCCGCGCGCCCGGCCGGCGCAGGCCGATCACCAAGCCCAGGCCGACGAGGGCAGCGATGCCCAGCCCGACGAGCAGTACGACTGTGCCGGCCGGCGACTCTTCCACGTCCGAGGAGTCGCGGGGCGCTCTGCCCGGCCGGGTGGTCTGCGCCGGAGCGGGGATGCCGGGCGCCGCCAGCAGTTCGTACATCCGCGACAGCACCTCGGTCGGGCCGGCGTCGTACCCGGTGTCGTCCAGGGCCCGCTCGCGGACCGCCCGGAGCTTGTCCTCGTTCAGTTGCGGCACCTCGTGCGCCTCGTACCAGGGGAACCGTCCGCCGCCGTCGACCACGACGTACAGCCCGGGCCGGTCGAGGGCGTCGATGACCAGGGTCAGCACATTGCGCTCCTTGCCCTGGAACGCATCGCTGGGCGTCAACGGCAGCACGATCGAGTACACCGGGTACTCGAGCGCCTTCGTCTTCGCCAGCACGTCCTCCCGCAGCTTGTCCGGCAAGGCCGTCTCGTACGCCGGATCGACGTACAACGGTTCCTTCGCCAGCGCGGCCGCGATCTCCTCGGCCCGCTCGGCCGGAGTCTGCGCCTGCGCGGGTACGGCGGTCAGCGACACCAGCAGGGTCAGCACAACGGTCAGGGCCAGCCGGATCTTCACCGCGTTCCTCCTGCTCGTCGGGCCACCATGGCCGCCACTCCGAGTACGACGCCGGCGAGCAGCGCGCCGCTCATCAGGCCGAGCACACCGCCGCCCAGGCCGTTGCCGATCGCGTCCCGGGTCGTGAACCGATCCGGTTCCGACGTCCGCTCCGGACGCGGCGGCAGCGGCTCGGTGCGCGCCGGTTTCGCGTCGTACCGGTCGTCCGCCTTCACGTTCGCGAGGTAGTCCGCCAGCTGACTGCCCATCGACTGGTTCGCCTCCGCGTAGTCGCTGGCCCGCGCGTAGGCCTTGACCTCGTGCTCCGTGCCGTACGTCGTCGTGCCGTCCATCACGACGTACACCCCGGGCTTGCCGTTCGCGGCCGCGAGCCGGCCGGCGAGCAGTTCGGTGTCGCCCTCCTCGGGGAACCATTCGCCGGTCGGTACGACGGCGACGTACACCGGCACGGGTGCGGACTCGATCGCGCGGAGCATCTCCGCGGCCTGCGTCGCGTCCACGACCGACGTGTAGTCCGGGTCGACGTACAGCGGGTCGTTCGCCCAGGCGGCGGTCGCCGCGGTGATCCGGGGGTCCGGTGGGTCCGCGGCCCACGCCGTACCGGACAGCAACGCGACTGTGGCCATAAGCAACAGTAAGAGGCGCCTGCTCATCGGGCACCGTCCTGGAGCCGGGCCACCCGATCGGGCAGGTCGTCGGACAGCGCCCCGAAACCGGTCGCCACCATTACGTTGTCCTCAGGATCCAGCGTCCAGTACGGGACGTGCTCGCGCCCGAGCAGCCCGGAGCGGCGCCAGACCTGCAGGCCGTTCGGTGTGGTGCCCTTGCCGACGAGCCGGGCACACGCCTGGCAGGCGGGCACCTCGACGTCGTCCGCCCAGGTGACGGGCATCGTGCCGGATCGGTGCGTCGGGTCGAAGAAGCACGGCGGGGAGATCTTCGCGCCACTCGCACCCCGCTCGGCCTGGCGGGCCAGGACGAACGCCCCGGTCACCGACAGCAGGTCGTCCGGGTCACCGTCGCGCAGCGTGCGGGCTGCGTCGAGGCGTCGGTAGGCGTCCTCGCGCTGGTCCATCACCTTCACCGACTTCCCGCGCCGCTTGTCGAGCCGGTCGAGCGACCGCTGCGCGCGCTCGATCCACTCGTCCGCCCGGACCTGCATCCGGCCCACGGTCATCGGCTCGCCGTCGCCGGCCTTGGGCTTCGAGCGCCCCGATCCACTGCGCCGGCGCAGGACGAGCCACAGCGTCAGCGCGAAGCCGGCCAGCGCGCCGGCGCCGAGGCCGGTGAAGGCGGACAGGTCCTCGAGGTCCGTGGCCGACCGGCCGGGGGGTGCCCGCTCCGGCTCCAGGTCTCCGGCCGGGATCGGGGGCAGGGGGCGCCCGTCGTACGCCGTCGCCGCCTGCTGGATCGACCGGACGATCATCGGCGCCGGCCGGTCGTTGACGATGTCGCGGTGCTGCTCGTCGTCGAGCTGGACCCGGGTGAGGCTGCGGCCCTTCAGCCCGGCCGGCCGGTACAGCTCCTCGGTCGCGGACCAGTAGCTGTCGGACACCGTCGCCACGACGTACAGGCCCGGCTCGCCGACCCGCGCGTGCAACAACGTGACCAGGTCGGACACCTTCTCCCGCGTGTACGGCGTCCGCGGCAGAAGTGCGACGTACACGGCGAAGTCGGCCGCGGCGGCCTCGGCGCGGACCCGGTCCAGCTCAGGGATCGGGCGGAGCCGGTCGTCGACGTAGACCCTGTCGTTCCGCCATGCGGCCGCGATCCGGTCCGGCAGCTCCGGGGTCGCGGCCCGCGCGGGCAGGGCGGGGATGAACGCCAGGACGGCGAGCAGGGCGGCGAGGCGGCGCAGACGGACGAACATCGCGCACAGCGTACGACGAGCTGACCGGGACACAGCAGCACGGACGCACCCCGCGGACGAGAGGTTCCCCACCCGGAGACGGCACGGCCCTGGCTCGGACAGGGGAAGCCGAGCCAGGGTCGTTGGTCGCCACGGGCAGAAACGTTCCCCCAGTGCGGTGGTTCCGCACCAGGGCAGATCGTGGGGCAGATCAGCTGCCCCGGGGCTTGCCGGGCCTCCGGCTCGATCCGCGCAAGTGACCGAGCCGGAGGAGCAGGGCGATCAGAACGCGGACTCCGGCAGGTCCATCACGTCGAGATCGGTGAGCTCGGCCTTGACCCGCTCGGCCCGCACCGACGGCATCGTGCTGCGGACGAACCACTGGGCAGCGGCCACCTTGCCGGTGTAGAAGTCCTGCTCGGCCGGGGACAGCTCGCCGCCGAGCTGGTTCAGCGCGACCTCGGCCTGCCGCAGCATCAGCCAGGAGCAGACCACGTCACCGAGCACATACAACAGCCGCGAGGTGTTCAGGCCGACCTTGTAGATGTTGCGCGGGTCGCCGTTCTCCGCCTGCGGGTTGCTCGCCATCAGCGCCTGACCCATCACGCCCAGGATCTTCTGGGTGTCCTCGAGGCCCTTCGCCAGCAGTCCGCGCTCCTCCTTCAGCCGGCCGTTGCCCGCCTCCGAGGCGACGAAGCCCTGGATCTGCTCGGCCAGGTGGCCCAGCGCCTTGCCCTGGTCCTTGATGATCTTGCGGAAGAACAGGTCCTGGCCCTGGATCGCGGTCGTGCCCTCGTACAGGGTGTCGATCTTGGCGTCCCGGACGTATTGCTCGATCGGGTAGTCCTGCAGGAAGCCGGAGCCGCCGAAGGTCTGCAGCGACTCGGTGCCGAGCAGCGTCCACGACTTCTCCGAGCCGTAGCCCTTGACCAGCGGCAGCAGCAGGTCGTTCACACCCTCGGCAACGCTGTCGTGCTCACCGGCGTACCGCGCCTGCTCGGCCCGGTCCTGGTACGTCGCGGTGAACAGGACCAGCGCCCGCAGCGCCTCGGCGTACGCCTTCTGCGTCAGCAGCGACCGGCGGACGTCGGGGTGGTGGGTGATCGTCACCCGCGGCGCGTCCTTGGCCGGCTGGGTCAGGTCGGCACCCTGGACCCGCTCCTTGGCGTACTCGAGCGCGTTCAGGTAGCCGGTCGACAGGGTCGCGATCGCCTTCGTGCCGACCATCATCCGCGCGTACTCGATCACCTGGAACATCTGCGCGATGCCGTCGTGCACCTCCCCGAGCAGCCAGCCCTTGGCCGGCGTGCCGTCGCCGAAGGTGACCTCGCAGGTGGTGGACACCTTGATGCCCATCTTCTTCTCGACGTTCGTGACGAAGGCGCCGTTGCGCTCCCCGGTCAGCTCGCCGGTCTGCAGGTCGAAGTGGTACTTCGGGACGACGAACAGGCTCAAGCCCTTCGTCCCCGGGCCGCCGACGCCCTCGATGCCCTGCGGGCGGGCCAGTACCAGGTGGACGATGTTCTCGGTCAGGTCGTGCTCGCCGGAGGTGATGAACCGCTTGACCCCCTCGATGTGCCAGCTGCCGTCGTCCTGCAGGGTGGCCTTGGTCCGGCCCGCGCCGACGTCGGACCCGGCGTCCGGCTCGGTCAGCACCATGGTGGCGCCCCAGCCGCGCTCGATGATGTGATGCGCGATCTTCTTGTCCCGGTCGGTGCCGTTGCGCCAGAGGACGTGCGCGAAGTTCGGGCCGGCGGCGTACATGTGCACCGGCGGGTTGGCGCCCAGCACCAGCTCGGCGGCCGCCCAGCGCAGCGACGGCGGCGTCGGCTGACCGCCCAGCTCGGCGGGCAGCTCCAGCTTGAACCACTCGGCGTCCATGTAGGCGTGGTAGCTCTTCTTGAACGCCTCCGGCATCCGCACCTCGTGCGCCTCGGCGTCGAAGACCGGGGGATTGCGGTCCGCCTCGGCGAACGACTCGGCCAGCTCGTGCTTGGCCAACCGGTCGATCTCGGCCAGGACCTCGCGGGCGGTGTCGACGTCCATCTCGGCGTACGGGCCCTGCCCGAGCACCTCGTCCCGGCCCAGGACCTCGAGCAGGTTGAACTCGATGTCCCGCAGATTCGACTTGTAGTGGCTCACGCCGTCACCTCGCTCCGCCCGGCTTCAGCGTGAGCCAGAGGCTGCTGTGCCGATTTGTTCGATCGCTTCGCTCTCTCACAGGTTCCCCTACCTCTTGGCAGCGTCGTACTCACGAGTAACTTGAGTATATACCCACGGGTAACGAAGGCAAAGGGGGTTTGACCGGGACGTGATCCGAGAGACTTGTCCGGGTGACGGTGAAGCTGATCTACGAGACGCACTCGACCACGCTCGACAACGAGCAGGGGATCGCGACCGGGTGGCTGCCCGGTCGGCTGTCCGAGGCAGGACTGCGGGAGGCGGCCGGGCTGGGGGTACGGCGCCGGGAGGTCGACATCGTCTTCAGTTCGGACCTTCGCCGGGCGGTGCAGACCGTCGAGGCGGCCGGGCTGACCGTGCCGCACTTCCTGGACTGGCGGCTGCGGGAGTGCAACTACGGCTCGCTGAACGGGTCACCCCGGAAGGCGCTCGAGCCGCGGGCGGAGCGGGTGCACACGCCGTTCCCCGGCGGCCAGAGCTACTGGGAGGTGATGGAGCTGACCCGCTCGTTCCTCGAGGATCTCAAGCGCTGGCACGACGGCAAGGTGGTGCTGGTCGTCGCGCACTCGGCGAACCGCTGGTCCCTCGACCACCTGCTGGACAGCCGCGCCTCCCTCGAAGACCTGGTCGCCGCTCCGTTCGAGTGGCGACCAGGCTGGGTCTACGAGGTCTAGGGCTTGTGGACGGCCACGCTGCCGTTCAGCTTGGTCGTGAACGCGGAGATGTACGACGCCGTGTTCGCGGACGTGAGGTTGTAGGTGAGGAAGACGCCGTACCCCTCGTCGACCGTGCGCTGGGCGAGGCTCGCGGCGGTGGCCGAGCTGGTCGCGCTGAAGGACACCGCGGCCGGGGCGAGCCGGGACTTCGACGACGGGCCGCTCGGAACCATCCAGGAGCCGTACCAGGGGTTCCAGGCGTAGTCGAAGGTGTCGGCGATGCTCACGCCGTCGTAGGACAGCCGGTCGGAGGCCGGGCCGATGTCGTAGAGGGTGATCAGCTTGTCCGGCAGCTTCTGACGCAGGGCCTGGACCAGGTAGACGAACGAGAAGTCGTTCGGCTGCCCGGTGCCGTTGTTGCCGTAGCCGGCGTACTCGTCGTCGAAGTCGATCCCGTCCAGGCCGTACTGCTCGACCGCGTCGGCGAGCTCCTGCGCGAACGCGTCGGCGGCCTGCTGGGTCGGGAAGTTCGCGAAGCCGGCGCCCTGGTGGTTGCCGAGGATCGACAGCAGGACCTTGATGCCTCTCTGCTGCAGCGGCCTGACCTCGGTCGCCACGTTGTCGAGCACGTGCTGCACGTTCTCGTTGCAGTGCAGGTAGGCGTTCGTGCCGTCGTAGTTGATGTTGGCGGCGAAGATCATCGCGATGTCGAAGACCTGCGCGCCGCCCTCGGCGAGCGTGTACTTCGCGACGTTCGTCATGCTCTCGTTGTTGACCTCGACGTAGACGGCCGAGATCGGGCCGGTCTTCGCCCGCGGGCGTTTCGCGGCCGCGGTGGCGGGCAGCGCGGCACCGGTGCCGGCCACCACGGACGACGCCGCGAGGGCGGACAGCAGGGTTCTTCTGCGGATGGGTTCAGGACTCATCGATCAACTCCAGGTCTGCTGGGCGGGGCAAACTGGCCACCGGAACTAAACCGGTATAGCAGCCCGATCTTCGACGGCGGCGGACCCGCTGTCAAGAGGTGTCGGCGGCGGGTGACAGTCCCGCCGGGTTGCGCCCCGGGTCGCCGGGGTGGGAACTTATGGACGGGGATGTCGTGCGGCAATGGGAATAACTTTCGGGGGCGAACCGGAGAGGACCCAGTGGACGAGCGCAGCCAGCTCACCACCGAATGCAGCGCAGGTCGTGTCCCATCCGCGCCCGGAGCGAAACGAGGACGTGGATGAGCACACCAGTGGCCGCACAGATCGGCACCGCGCGGACCAGGCGGTCCCTGGTCGCGGGCACGGTCGGCAACTTCGTCGAGTGGTACGAGTTCGGTGCCTACGGCTTCTTCGCCACCGTGATCGCGGCGAACTTCTTCAGCAGTACGTCGACCAGCGACGCCGAGAGCCTGATCAAGACCTACGCCTCGTTCGCGCTCGCCTTCTTCTTCCGGCCGATCGGGGCCGCGGTGTTCGGCCGGGTCGGCGACCGGATCGGCCGGCGCCCGACGCTGATCCTGGTACTGCTGCTGATGACGCTGTCGACCACACTGATCGGCCTGCTGCCGACGTACGCGACCGTCGGTGCGGCGGCGCCGTGGCTGCTGACGCTGGTGCGGGCGCTGCAGGGGCTGTCGGCGGGCGGCGAGTTCGGCGGCGCGGTGTCGATCATGACCGAGTTCGCGCCGAGGACGAAGCGCGGGCTGTACGGCGCCTGGCAGTCGTTCACCGTCGCACTCGGGCTGCTCGCGGGCGCCGGGCTGGCCGCGACGTTGGCGACCGTGCTGAGCCAGGAGGCGCTGACCGACTGGGGGTGGCGGGTGCCGTTCCTGCTCGCGTTGCCGCTCGGTCTGGTGGCGTTGTGGCTGCGGCTCCGCCTGGACGAGACGCCGAGCTTCGCCCGGGTGCAGCAGCAGGCGGAGCCGCGGCCGGCCGGCAAGGCCGAGGTGGCGAAGGCCATCGCCCTCGGCATCGGCCGGTTGATGGGCTGGTCGGCGGCCGGCTACACGTTCCTCGTGGTGATGCCGTCGTACCTGCAGGCGACGCTGAACGCGACGTTCCAGCAGGCGCTGGTCGCGACCGTGCTGGCGAACGCCGGGTTCGCCGCGTCGATCATGCCGGCCGGCTGGCTGAGCGACCGGATCGGGCGGCGGCCGGTGATGGTGGCCGGCGCGGCGCTGGTCGTCGTTCTCGCGTTTCCGTTGATGAACCTGCTGCAGGACGAGGACGCCGGGAACGCGGCCAAGGGTGCGGCGGTGTTCGTCGCCGGTCTGGTGGTCGGGCTGATGGCGGGCCCGGGGCCGGCCATGCTGGCGGAGATGTTCCCGACCCGAGCCCGGTACACCGGCCTCGGGCTGGCGTACTCGCTGTCCAACGCGGTGTTCTCCGGCTCGGCGGGCCTGATCATCACCGAGCTGATCAAGCGGACCGGCAACATCGACATCCCGGCGTGGTACGTGGTGGTCACCTGCGCGGTGAGTGTGGTCGCATTGCTGACGTTGCGCGGGGACGACCATCGACGGGAGTTGCGGGACTGACATGCGAGTCATCGGCCTGATGTCCGGGACGTCGTACGACGCCGTCGACGCCGCTGCCGCGGACCTGCGGTTCGACGGGGACCGGCTGGTGCTGACCCCGCTCGGCCTCCTCAGCCAGCCCTACACCCCGGAGCTCCGGGCGGCGATCGCCGGTTCGTTGCCACCGGCAAGTACGTCGATGGAGCAGGTGTGCCGACTGGATACCGGGATCGGGCGGGCGTTCGCCGAGGTCGCCCGGCAGGCGGTCGAGCAGTTGTGCGGCGGGTCCGCCGACCTGATCGTGTCCCACGGCCAGACGGTGTTCCACTGGGTCGACGGCGGCACGGTCCGCGGGACGCTGCAGCTCGGGCAGCCGGCCTGGATCGCCGAGGCGACCGGGACAGCGGTCGTGTCCGACCTGCGGGCCCGCGACGTCGCGGCCGGCGGCCAGGGTGCGCCGCTGGTGAGCATCCTCGACGTGCTCTGGTTGCGCGGGCGACCCGGCGTACCGATCGCACTGAACCTCGGCGGGATCGCGAACATCACCGTGGTGCACGGTGAGCCGGTCGCGTTCGACACCGGACCGGCGAACGCGCTGATCGACGCGGTCGTGCAGGAGCTGACCGGCCGGGAGTTCGACGTCGACGGCGTGATGGCCGGTCGCGGGCGGGTGCACGACGTACTGCTCGAGCGTTTGCTGTCGGAGCCGTACTACGGCCGGTCGGCGCCGAAGAGCACCGGCAAGGAGTTGTTCAACCTCGCGTACCTCGCCCGGGCGCTCGAGGGGTTGTCCGAGATTCCGGCCGACGACCTGGTCGCGACCGTGACCGCGCTGACCGCGCGGACGGTCGCCGACGCGGTCCGGCGGTACGGCGGGACCGAGGTGATCGCGTCCGGCGGCGGGATCCGCAACCCGGTGCTGATGGATCAGCTGGCGTCCGAGCTCGGGCCGGTGCCGCTGCGCAGTACCGACGAACTGGGGTTGCCGTCGGCGGCCAAGGAGGCGTACGCGTTCGCTGTGCTCGGGTTCCTGACGGTCAACGGGCTCGGTGGGACGGTGCCGAGTTGCACGGGCGCTCGGCACCCGAGTGTGCTCGGCTCGGTCACTCCCGGAGCCCGCGGGATCCCGGCCGCCGGACGCGACGCGCGACCGCCGGTGAGTCTCGCGATCGAGTGACTCACACTGTTCCTGTGACAAGGCTCTTCGTGGTGACGGGTGCGCCCGGTTCCGGGAAGTCGACGGTCGTGCCGGAACTGGTGCGGTTGAGTCCGGGGAACATCGTCGTGATGGACATGGACGAGTTGCTGGACGACCACGGGCGGTTGCTCGGGATCGACATCGCGACTCCGGCCGCGGCGCCGATCTGGCCGGCGTACAACGCCCTGTGGTTGCGGATCACCGAGCTGATCCGGCGCTCGGGGATCCCGGTGCTGCTGCTGTCGCCGGGGCTGCCGACGGAGCTGCCCGAGGGACGGTGGCTGCATCTGGACATCCCGGACGCCGTACGGCGGAAGCGGTTGGCCGCGCGTGGTTGGGCGGAGGCGCAGATCGCTGAGGCGCTCGCGGACGCGGCCGAGATCCGCAAGCACGTGCCGCGGTCGGTCCGGGGTGACGTCTCGCCGGAGCGGTCGGCCAAGGGCATCCTGGACTGGATCCGCGGTGAGCGGCTCGGCCGGACCCTCGGGTTGTGGGGACGGCTCCGGAGTTGACCTTCGAGCAGGTTCAGGGCTGAGTGTCGCCGCATGAGGTTGACGATCAGTGAGTTCGCCCGGCCGGTGGGGCTGGCGCCCAGCGCATTGCGATTCTACGACGACTGCGGCGTACTCCCACCTGCCGCGGTCGACGAGACCAACGGCTACCGGTACTACGACCGGGCGCAGGAATCGCGGGCCCGGCTGCTGCGGGACCTCCGGGAGATCGGGCTGCCGCTGGCCGAGGTGCGGGTCGCCCTCGACGCGGACCCGGCCGAGCTCGCGATCGTCGTGCGTGCCCACCTCCGTACGGTCGAGGCGCGGACGATGGCCGCCCGCGCCGCCGCCGACCACCTCCTCAACGGACTGCTCGCCGACCACACCACCGCCACTCTCGGCGGCCCTGAACTGGCCAGCGCCCTCCGCCAGGTCTGTCTCTTATA
>NZ_SMKR01000110.1 GCF_004348725.1 Kribbella turkmenica | reverse complement strand
GGCGGGAAACGGGCTCGGGTGGGGGCTTGAGGTCGATGGTGGAAATTGCGATGACGACGATCGGTCTCGACAAGCCCTCGGCGGTGAAGGACCAGGCCGGGACTGCGATGGGGCCGCGCCTGGTTTTGACATCGGCGGTGTCCAGGGAAGCAGCGGTGATCAACAGGCTGCAGGACGGGATGCCTCGGCAATCGGTGCGGGTGGTCCATCACCGGTGTCAGTGCGGCGTGGGCGTCGAGGACGGTCATCTGATGGCTCGAGCCGTCGCGGAAGGCGAGGTTGGTCGTGCCGCCGGATCCGCGGTTGACGCCTGGGGCGATGGTGACGTCGCCGGATAGCCAGGCGATTTCTGGCCCACGGTGTCGAACGCGAGGCCGGGCGTACGGGAGGAGCGCAGGAAGATGCCTCGGGGAGCTTCAGGAATGCCCGGCGGCTCGGACGACGTCGGCCACAACGCGCGCACGTTCGGCGAAGACCGGAGGAGGCGATGGAACTGACGAGAGCACAGAGCTGGGATCGCCGCTCGCTTCGGAACTTGGCCTGCCGCAGCCGAGAGCGCGAGGCAGGCCAGAAGCGCGGTCGAGCCGAGGTAGGCGCAGGACTTCGCGCCTCGGCTGACACCGGTCAACCGAGGCGCGAAACGCACGCCGCCCGTCCTCATGCGGCCGAGTATCCGATTACTGCGGTGAGGTGGCCAGCGGTGTGTCCGTGAGAATGGCCAGTTGCTGGGTAGTTCGGGTAATGGCTACGTAGTGGTCGACGGGGCTGAAACTTTGCGGGTTGACGAGGATCACCAGGTCGAACTCCAGCCCCTTGGTCAACTCGGGCGGGAGGCTTCGGACTCGCGGGGTCCCCGGGTACGTCGGGTCGCCGATGACGCAGGCGATTCCGTCCGAATTGTTCACGAGCCAGTTGTCGACAATCGACGACAACTCGGACGTGGAGCCGTGGTGGACGGGAAGGCCGATGGTGCGGATCGAGGTGGGGACGTTGGCGTCGGGGAGTACGGCGCGGATGACTGGTTCGGCCTCGGCCATGACCTCTTCCGGGGTGCGGTAGTTGATGGTCAGCGAGGCGAGGCCGATGCGGTCGAGGCCGACGCGCTCGAGCCGCTCCTGCCAGGTTTCCGTGAAGCACTGGCGGGCCTGGGCGCGGTCGCCGACGATGGTGAAGCTGCGCGACGGGCAGCGGAGCAGCAGCATCTGCCACTCAGCGTCGGTCAGTTCCTGGGCTTCGTCCACGACGATGTGGGCGAACGGGCCGGCGAGCAGGTCCGGGTCGGCGGTCGGCAGGGCGCTGTCGTCGACCAGGGCGTCGTGGAAGTCCTCGCCGCGGAGCATCGTCACCAGGCCGCCGGCGTACTCGTCGTCGCCGGCCTCGATCAGATTGTCGACAACCTGATCCATCCGCTCCCGCTCAGCCGCAGCCGCCGCCTGCTGCCTGCGCTTGCGGCGGGAGGCTTCCGGGTCGCCGAGCCGCAGCCGGGCCGCGTCCAGGAGCGGCAGGTCGGACACGGTCCAGGCCTCGGGGTCCGGACGCTGCAGCTTCTTGACCTCGTCAGGCGCGAGCCAGGGCGCACACATGCGCAGGTACGCCGGGACCGTCCACAGGTCGCCGACGAGATCGGTCGGCTCGATCAGCGGCCAGGCCTTGTTGAAGGTGTCGACGAGTTCTTCGTTCTGCACAAGGGATCTGCGCAGCATCTCGTCCGAGACGTCGTCGTCCTCGTACTCCTCCGCGTGCTTGTCCATCAGGATCGTCAACAACTCTTCCCAGACCAGGTCGCGCGCCTCGTTGTGCGGCGTACCCGGGTCCGCGGCGCCGAACGCCTCGGCCCAGTCGGCGGCGCTGAGCCAGATCTCGGACCAGTGCGTCTCGACCACCATCGGCTTGGCCGGCGGCTCCTCGTACAGCCTCACGGCCGGCTCGATCGCGCCGGCCATCGCCGCGGACGACTTCAGCCGGGCCACCTCCGGATCGGCTTCCGGCGTCGCCGAGGCCCCTTCCGGCAGCAGATCCCGCAGAGTGCACGTCTGCACGCCGTCCTCGCCGAGGCTGGGAAGTACGTCGGAGACGTACGCCAGGTAAGGCTGATGCGGGCCGACGAACAATACGCCGCCTCGCCGGTGACCGAGCCGCGGATCGGAGTACAGCAGGTACGCCGTCCGGTGCAGAGCGACCACGGTCTTCCCCGTACCGGGACCACCGTCGACGACCAGGGCACCGCGCGATCCAGCGCGGATGATGGCGTCCTGGTCGGCCTGGATGGTGCCGAGTACGTCGCGCATCCGCTCGGACCGGTTGCTGCCGAGGCTCGCGATGAAGGCGGACTGGTCGTCGAGTGAAGCGGCGTACCCTTCGAGACCGTCCGGGGTGAACACCTCGTCCCAGTAGTCGCTGATCCGGCCGCGGGTCCAGCGGTACCGGCGACGGCTCGCGAGTCCCATCGGGTTCGCGTGGGTCGCGCCGAAGAACGGCTCGGCGGCGGGCGAACGCCAGTCGATCAGGAGCCGCCGCCCGGTGCTGTCGGTGAGGCCGAGGCGCCCGACGTACACCGGCTCCTTGCCGTCCGCGCCGACCATGTGGCCGAGGCAGAGGTCGAGACCGAAACGCTTCAGCGCGCGCAGCCGGGACGTCAGCCGGTGGATCTCCAGGTCGCGGTCGAGCGCCGCCTGGCCGGTGCCGCCGGGTGCCTTGCGGGTGGAGTCGAGGCGGCCGGCCAGGTCGGCGATCGACTGCTCGAGGCTCTCCGCGATCGCGGCGAAGTGCTTCTCGTCACCGGCGATCAGCGCCGGATCGTCCTTGGCGGCCAGGTTGTCGGGAAGGTTGAAGGCACTGGTGGTCATCATCGGCAACTCCCTTCGAGCAGCAGCCTCGCGGCGACCGCTGCTGCATCGGTGCGGACCATGCCGGCCGCGTCGGTCGCAGCCCGCATCGGCATGCGGCCGAAGCCGACAGCGACCGGTGCTGCCCCAGCCTCTAGAAACGCTTCCAGCTCGGAGGCGTGCGGGCGTTCGTCCTTGGTCCATGCCCCGGTCTGTACGACGCCGCCGTACGACGGCTCTGGCCACGGGACGAGGATCGGGTCGGTGGCCAGCCGCTCCGAGAACTCCTCGTCCGGCGGGGCAAAGACCCGCACCTCCGCCCCGCGCGCCCGCGACGCCGTCGTGGGATCCACCAAGGGTTCAACGAAATCCCCGGGTGACCCGTATGTCGACAACAAAACCCGCATTCTCAAGCGACTCTCAATTCGTCGATTCCTGCCTACGGCCGACGATTGTGCGCCACCAACTGGGCCTTGCGGCAAGTCCCCCCATGCGCTATAAGTTAGACATGGCAAGGAGATCTCTCTCCTTGCCTTTTCTTTTTGCCGTCGTCCTCAGGAGCAGAGGGCCTCGTCGAGGAAGCGCCCGATGTAGTCGTCGGTGTCGCCGTCGAAGTCGGGGGTCAGGGCAACCGAGACCTGGTGGCGGGCGTCCGGCGTGGAGAACGACCAGGAGTGATAGGTCAGGGCGTCACCGTCGTTGCCGTAGGCACGCAGACCGCAGGGGGTGTCCCGCCAGGTCAAGCCGAGACCGTAGCGGCCACCCGGCACGCCCGGCTTTTTCATCTCGGCGAGGAGGTGTGGCCGGAGCAGGCGGCCGGTGAGGAGTGCGGTCAGGAATCTGTTGAGGTCGGCGGTGGTGGTGATCAGCTCACCGCCGGCACCGAAGACCGACGGGTTCATCTCAGTGAAATCGATGAGGTTGTCGCCGGACTCGTCAGCGGGGATGTAGCCGCGGGGGTGCGGACCACGGATGCGCGGGGACGTTCCCGGCATCTCGGTGCCCGCGAGGTGCAACGGCCGGATCACACGGCGCTCGACCTCGTCGGCGTACGACTCTCCGGTGATCTCCTCGATGATCTCGCCGAGGAGGATGTAGTTGGTGTTCGAGTAGTCGAAGATTTCGCCCGGAGTTCGGTGGACCGGCGGCTCGGCGACGGCGCGCCGGATCTGTTCGGCAGCGGTCCAGGTCCGCCAACGATTGGCGAAGAATTCCGGCGACGGCGGCATGGGCAGCGTCTTCTGGTAGTCGGCCAGACCGCTGGTGTGGTTGAGCAAATGGCGCACAGTGATGTTCTGGCCGTTCGGTACGACGCCCGGCAGCCACTTCTCCACCGGGTCGTCGAGCCGGAGCTCACCGGCGCCGACGAGTTGCAGTACGACGGTGGCCACGAACGTCTTGGTGATACTCCCGGCCCGGAACCGGCCGTTGACCGGGACGGCGCGCGTCGTACCCCACTCGGCGGTCCCGCTGGTGCCACGCCAGACGCGATGCCCGTCGCGCACCTCCGCCAGTCCACCCACCGCGCTCGCGGCCACGACCCGGTCCAACTGCGTCTGCAATCCGAAGGGCCCAGGACCGGCCACAGCCGGCGCCGCGATCACCGCCCCCAGGGCCGCACCAGCTACCACTATCCGAAGCACTCGCTTCATCCCCAGCCTCCTGTCGAGTCAGGAGCAAGTTTTCCGAAGTCGCCCCGGCAATGGATCGGGGAACGCCCCCCGCTCACCCGGAAACGCCCGTGGGGGAAGACCTTGAGCGGTGCCGGGTGAGCGGGCATTTCGTTGTGGTAGGCAAGAAGCCGGTGCTCAGGCGGCGGCGGTGACTTCGGCGAGCTGCTCGGAGGTGGGCTGGAGCTGCGGCGACGCCAGGGTGAGGATCACGTTCGCCACCGCGAAGAGGGCCGCTACCAGGAGACCTCGTTCGTAGCCGGAGACGAGGGCGTGTTCCTGGGTGGCGCCGCGGGCCAGCTCGTGCGTGGTGTGGGTGATCGACAGCGTCGTGACGATCGCCAGGCCGAGCGCACCACCCACTTGGTACATCGCATTGACCACACCGGACGCCGCACCGGCCTCAGCCTGCTGGACCTCGGAAACCGCAGTGATCTGACCAGGTACGCCGACGCCGAGGATGCCGAAGCCGAACACGATCAGTCCCGGCAGCAGCTCAGCCACATAGCTTCCAGTCGCGTCAGCTTGTGAGAGCAGCAACAGCCCGGTCACACTCAACACAGCGCCCGCGAGCTGCACGGTGCGCGTGCCAACGCGCTGCACCAGCTGGGAAGCCAGCATCGCGCCGACGATCGCTGCACCACCCATAGGCAGGAAGTGCACACCCGCCTCAAGCGCACTGTCCCCGCGCACCTGCTGCAGGTAGATGGCAGTCAGGAAGAACATCGACAGGAATGCAGCACCGTTCAACGCAAGCGAACCGCTCGAAACACTCAACGCACGCGACCGGAACAGCCGCAGCGGTACCAGTGGAGCCGCCGACCGACGCTCCACCACCACAAAGGCAGCCAGCAGGACCACCGCGGCAGCCAGTACGCCGACAACCTCAGCGGATCCCCACCCGGACGGCTCCGACCGCACCACGCCGTACACGACCGCCATCAGCCCGGCCGTCGCGAGTACAGCGCCAAGAGTGTCGAACGTACGACGACCCACGGCGTGCCGGACATCGGGAACGAACACCGGGATCGCTGCGACCAGCGCGAGCACGATCGGCACGTTGACGAAGAAGATCCACTGCCAACTGAGCGAATCGACCAGTACGCCGCCGACGACCACACCGAGCGTGCCGCCGAGACCGGCAAGGCCACCCCACACGCCCATCGCGATGTTCCGCTCCCGCCCGTGCGCGAACGTCATCGTCAGGATCGCCAACGCCGCCGGGGACAGCAGCGCCCCACCAAGACCCTGTACGGCGCGCGCACCGATGAGGAACTCGGGCGAGGAGGACAGCCCGGCCACCAGCGAGGTGACACCGAACAGCAGCAGCCCGGCCACGAAAACCCGGCGTGGTCCGAGCAGGTCGGCCATCCGGCCGCCGAGCAGCAGGAAGCCGCCGAAGAGCAGGGTGTAGGCGTTGATCACCCACTGCAGGGAGTCGGCGGAGAAGTCCAGGTCCGCCTGGATGTGCGGCAGCGCGACGTTCACGATCGTCACGTCCAGCACCACGATGAACTGCGCGAGAGCCAGCACCGCCAGGGTGGCCCAGGGACTGCGTCGCATGCTTACCTCACCACGAAGTAGTAGTCTACGCTGTATGTATACGCTGTATGCGTACGCAGTACACGCTAAGTCTACGGTGTAAACTTGTCAACGTGATCAGCAAAGAACCCGCTCGCCGGCTGGATCCGGACAAGGTCGTCGACAGCGCGCTCGCGATCGCGGACGAGGAGGGACCGGCCGCGGTCACCCTCCGCCGGCTGGCCGGTCAGCACGAGGTGACGCCGATGGCGCTGTACCGGCACTTCAAGGACAAGGACGACCTGCTCGCCGCGCTCGGCGACCGGCTGCTGACGGACGTCGTCCTGCCGGAGCCGACCGACGAGCCGTGGGATCGCCAGTTGCACGAGGTGCTGACGGCGTTCGTCACCGCGCTCCGCGGGCATCCGCGACTGGCGGACCTCACGCTGACCCGCATCCTGGTGGCCGAGCCCGGTCTGGTGATGGCCGAGCGGACGATGGAACTGCTGACCGAGGGCGGATTCTCCGTCGACGACGCGGCCGAGGTCGGCCGGCAGGCGATCTGTTCGCTGATCACGCTGGTGACCAACGACCCGATCGCCCGGGAGGCGAGCGACCCGGTCACCCGAGAGGATTCTCTGCGGAGGAAGCGAGCCTCCCTGGCTTCCTTGCCCCCGCGGAAGTACCCGCTGGTCACGGCGGCCGCGGACACACTGGTCTGCCCGACCTCCACCGACCGGTACTACACCCTCGGCATCGATCTCGTGGTCGCCGGCATCTGCGGCGTACTGGAGGAGGAGAAGTAGTTGGCACTCAGCGTTCTGACGTACCTGGAGCAGCACAGCCCGGACGACATCGTCCCCGCGCGGGAGCAGCCGATCGAGATCAGACGGGTCGGGGAGGTCTCACCGGAGTTCGCCCGCTACCTCTACACCGCGGTCGGCGGCGACTGGCACCGGATCGGCAAGCTCGGCTGGAACTGGGACCAGTGGGTCGCGTGGCTGAGCCGCCCCGGCTTCGAGACGTACGTGCCGTGGGTCGGCGGGGTGCCGGCCGGGTACGTCGCCTTGCGCGGGGTCGGCAGCGAGGTCGAGATCGAGAACTTCGGCCTGCTCAAGGCGTGAACACGAACACCCTCGACGGGCCGGCCACACTGGTGAACTACCAGGAACGCGGCCTGAAGCCGTACAAGACGGTGGAGGAGGAACGTCCCGACGCCGACGGGCCGGCGCTCGGTCCGTGGCCGGGCTGGTCCGGCCCGCCCGGCGTGGTGCGTGAGGTCCCGGCGGGTTGACCGGGCTACGCTCCGGAACGGAGTGACTACCGATCAGCGGGAGGTATCGCGGATGGCGGGGAAGTTCGAGCTGTACAAGGACAAGTCGGGGGAGTTCAGATTCCGGCTGAAGGCCGGGAACGGCGAGGTGATCGCGACCAGCAGCGAGAGCTACGGCACCAGAGCCGGCGCGCTGAACGGAATCGAGTCGATCAAGAAGAACGCCGCCGAAGCGAACGTCGACGACCAGACCGACTGAAACCCAGTGGGACAAGGGGCCTCGCCGTGACCGGCGAGACCCCTTCGTCCTCAGAGCCCGTCTTCGAAGACCACCGGCCGGACCTCGACACCGAGACCTTCGATGGCCGCGTCCGGGATCATCGCGGCCAGCTCGTGCGCCCGTTCCGCCGAGGCCACGTCGACCACGTAGAAGCCGCCCAGGAACTCCTTCGCCTCCACGAACGGCCCGTCCGTCACCGCCGGTACGCCGTCGCGGACCTTGACCACGGCGGACTCCGACGGCTGGCCCAGCGCGAGGGTGCTGTGGAACTCTCCCGACTCCTTGGTGGCCGCCAGGAACTTCTGGTGGCCGGCGCCGATCGCCTGCTGCTCCTCCTCGGTCAGCGCGGCCAGCACGTCCGGGTTGATGTTCAGAACCAAGAGGTACTTCACGGTGTTTCTCCTCTGTCCGCGGCCCCCGGCCGGGAGCCTCTCGTCCCTGAGTACGGAGCCGGCGCCGCCATCTTGACATCGCCTCAGCAGATAGCGTCGGCACATGACGGTATCGATGCCACGCCTCCGGCGCGGCGGGTCGTGGGGCCGGAACTCCCGGTCTTCCCTCGTCGCTCCGGCACCTTCGCTCCCTCCGCTCCCCAGTCCAGGCCGGGAGGCCCCATGCCCGGGTTGAGTCTCACAGATGTCAGGTCCGCCGCCGAACGGATCTCCGGGATCGCCCACCGGACGCCGGTGCTGACGTCGCGAACCTTGGACGAGCGGGTCGGAGCGCGGGTCTTCCTCAAGGCGGAGAACCTGCAGCGGATCGGCGCGTTCAAGTTCCGTGGCGCGTACAACGCGGTCAGCCGGCTGTCGTCCGACCAGCTCCGGTACGGCGTCGCGGCGTACTCGTCGGGCAATCACGCGCAGGCCGTCGCGCTGGCCGCGCGGCTCGCGGGGACGAAGGCGGTCATCCTGATGCCGGCGGACGCACCGCCGACGAAGGTCGCCGCCACCCGCGGATACGGCGCCGAGGTCCTCACGTACGACCGTTACGCGCAGGACCGGGCCGCCCTCGCGGAGGAGTTGGCGAGCGAACGCGGGCTGACGCTGATCCCGCCGTACGAGCACTACGACGTGATGGCCGGGCAAGGGACGGTCGCGCTGGAACTGATCGAGGAGACCGGGCCGCTGGACGCGCTGCTGGTCCCGATCGGCGGTGGCGGACTGATGGCCGGCTGCGCGACCGCCGCGACCGCACTGTCACCGGGGATCCGGATGATCGGGGTCGAGCCGGACGCGGGTGACGACCATGCGCGGTCGCTGGCCAAGGGCGAACGGGTGGAGATCGACGTACCGCGAACGATCGCGGACGGGCAGGCGATCCCGACGCCGGGCGAGCTGACGTTCGCGGTGAACCGGCGACTGGTGGACAGTGTCGAACTGGTCGCCGACGACGAGATCCTGGCGGCGATGACGTTCGCGTTCGAGCGACTCAAGATCGTCCTCGAACCGAGCGGGGCGAGCGCGCTCGCGGCGTTGCTGGCCGGCCGGATCCCGTCGCTTCCGGAGCGCGTCGGCGTCGTGCTGTCGGGCGGGAACGTCGGCCTGGACCGCTTCCTCGAGCTGCTCGGAGATAGCTGAATGCGCAAGGACCTGAGGGTGCCCTGAGTACGCACTGTGCTCGTTGTCACAGACAGCCACCACAACGTGTGACCGGGATCACATTCAAACGCTGATTTGCCGCCTGAGCCCCGCTCAGACGCGCTCAGGACACCTGGTGTTCACCCCAGATCCCTGAGCCGTCAGGGAGGCATCCACGGCCGTCCCGGAGGCTTTCTGGCGATTCGAGGGTTTGCGTCGTGATCCTTCTGTTATACAGTCGTCGTCGGTTCGGTAAATACGACGAACCGCACAGGTGTACACGCCGAGCCCTGCCAGGCACCTGTGCTCCCCTCGAAAACCATGGCAGGGGTGGGGGACCCAGGAGGTTGGGTCTCGACCGTGAGTGGTCGGAACCCTGGGGTGAAGTCCGCGGGAGCGGACCGGGCGATGAATCCCAGCCCGAACCCGACAGCTAACTCCGCAGGCGTCGGGAGACCAACCATGCCCGTCACTGCCCGACGGACGTCGCTGTCGCGCGCCGTCAGCCAGACCAGCGAGCTCAGTCCCCGGTCCACCGACCGGACGCTCGCCAAGCACCGCAAGCCCACCAAGCCCGTGACCCCTCGGGCCGCGGCCACTGTCCTCTCGGTGGGCCTCGCGGTCGGCGGCGGAGCCGCCATCACCCTCACTGCCCCGCCGGCCACCGCCTCGGCGGCGACCACGTCGGCGTCGGCAACCACCACCTTGCCGCGCGGTTACTGGACCGTCGCCAGCCGGCCGCTGCTCCGGTTCCGCGACAAGGGCCCGACCGTCAAGTACGTGCAGAAGGCCCTGCGCCTCGGCCCGGACGGCTACTTCGGCACCAGCACCGTTCGCGTGCTGAAGAAGTTCCAGTCCTCCTGGGGTCTGCGTCCGACCGGCTACATGGACAAGTTGACCTGGGGCCGGCTGACCTGGGCCGCCAAGCACAAGGTGCTCTACGGTAAGGGCAGCGCCGGCAGCAGCTCGAGCGGCACGACCACGTTCCGCGCCAAGGTCCTGCGCGAGGCGGCGAAGCTGAAGGGCACGCCGTACCGCTACGGCGGAACGACGCCGCGGGGCTTCGACTGCTCCGGCTACACCGGCTACGTGTACAAGAAGGCCGGCAAGAAGCTGCCGCGTACGTCGCGTGCGCAGTACAGCGCGACCAAGCACATCAGCCGCAAGTCCGCGAAGCCGGGTGACCTCGTCTTCTTCAAGAGCGGTGGCGGCGGCGTGTACCACGTCGGCATCTTTGCCGGTGGCAACATGCTGTGGCACTCCTCGAAGCCGGGTGTCCCGGTGCGGAAGGCGAAGATCTGGACCAAGAGCGTGGCCTTCGGCCGCGTCTGAGTCCGACCGTCAGCATCCCCTCCCCCAGGGATCGCTGACCTGAAACCGGTCGCGGGCCGTCGCCCCCCACCCCTCCGACGGCCCCGACCGGTTTCCTATCGGGCGGGTCAGAAACGCCCTAGTCCAGCAGGCCGGCGTCGTGGGCGAGGATGGCGACCTGGACGCGGTTGGTGGCGTCCAGCTTCACCAGCACCCGGGAGACGTGCGCCTTCACGGTCGCCTCGCTCATGTACAAGGTCTTGCCGATGTCGGCGTTCGACAGCCCGCGGCCGACCGCGGTCAGCACCTCGCGCTCGCGGTCGGTGAGCGCACCGAGCCGCTTCCGTGCCTGCCGCTGCCGGTCCGACCGGGAGTCCGCCGCGAAGTGACCGATCAGCCGCCGGGTCACCGCCGGCGACAGCATCGCGTCCCCGGCCGCGACCACCTTCACCGCCTGCACCAGCTCGCGCGGCGGAGTGTCCTTCAGCAGGAAGCCGCTGGCCCCGGCCTGCAGCGCCCGGAACACGTAGTCATCCAGGTCGAACGTCGTCAGCACCACGACCTTCGGTGGATCCGGAAGCGCCTGCACCTCGCGGGTCGCCGCGAGCCCGTCGAGCCGCGGCATCCGGATGTCCATCAGGACGACGTCCGGTCGGTGCTTCACCACCATCGCCGCGGCGTCGGCGCCGTCCTCGGCCTCGGCGACCACCTCGAGGTCGTCGTCCGACTCCAGGATCATCTTCAGCCCGGCCCGGACCAGTGCCTCGTCGTCCACGATCAGCAGCCGCGTCATCGTTCCCCTTCGTCCGCACCTGACTCGACGTTGTCCCGGCCGTCCGGCCAGGGCAGCCAGGCTTCCACCTGCCAGCCGCCTTCCCTGGTCGGCCCGGTCGACAGCCGGCCGCCGGCCAGCTGCACGCGCTCCCGCAGGCCGACCAGACCAGCACCGGCACCAGGCAGCAGTGACTCGGCAGCCACCGGCCGCACGTTCGTCACCCTGACCGTGACACCGTCTCCACGGCCGCCGCGCACGACCACGTCGGTCGATGCACCGCGGGCGTGTTTGTGCACGTTGGTCAGCGACTCCTGCACCACGCGGTAGACCGTCCGCCCGACCGCCACCGGTACGTCGTCCGGCAGCGAGAACTCGCCCGTCACCGCGACCCCCGCGTCCCGGGACGCCTCGACCAGCCGGTCGAGGTCCGAGGCCCGCGGCACCGGCGTCAGGTCGGCCCCGTCGACGCTCAGGTCGGAACGCAGTACGCCGAGCACCTCGCGCAGGTCCTCCATCGCCTGCCGCGCGGTCTCCCGGATCAGCCGGGCCGAGCCCTCCACCTTCTCCGGGCCGACCGCCGGGTTCACCTCCAGACCGCCGGCGTGCAGGGCGATCAGCGACACCTTGTGCGCGAGCACGTCGTGCATCTCCTGGGCGATCCGGGCGCGCTCGCCCAGCCGGGCCTGCTCACCGCGCAACTCGCGCTCCGCCTCGGCCCGCTCGGCCCGGTCCCGCAGCGACACCATCAGGTCCCGGCGGGCGCCGACGTACGCGCCGATCGCGATCCAGGTCCCGATCAGGAACGGCGCGGTGAAGACCGAGACCCAGAACTCGCCTTCGCCGTACCAGGAGTTGAGGACGTAGGCGACGTACGCGCCGGCGCCGAGGATGCCCAGGACCAGGTCGCGGCGGCGGATCGCGAGTGTCAGCAGGGCCAGCCCCATCGGCACGAACACGCCGGCCGTCAGCATCGCGGCGATGCCGATGACGGTGACGGTCGCCGGGAACCGCCGGCGCCAGAACAGTGCCACCGAGGCCACCGTGCCCGCGCCCAGGACGTACCAGCCCCGGATCCCCCAGCCGCCGGCACCGGAGGCGGCCTGGAGGACGATCGTCAGCAGGCTGAAGCCGACGTACAGCACGTCGCGCAGGCGCGCGGCATGCCTGACCCACCAGGCGTACCACCGGCGCATCCGTCGCATTCTGTCAGCGTAGTTGCGCGGCAGCGGACTTCTCGTCACCCGATCGGGTGGGATCAGGGTCGGTCCCCGACGACTTTCGTAGGGGGTGATCGCAGCCGCTCGTCCGATGTGCGGGCAGGGGTGCGAACGGTTGACTCGACGCCATGATCACCGTCGAGAACCTGACCAAGCGGTACGGCAGCACCACGGCTGTCCACGATGTCTCCTTCACCGTCCAGCCGGGCAGCATCACCGGCTTCCTCGGCCCGAACGGCGCCGGCAAGTCGACCACGCTGCGCATGCTGACCGGGCTCACGCCGCCCACCTCCGGCACCGCGACGATCACCGGCAAGCGGTACGCCGACCTGCCCAACCCGGGCCGGGTGGTCGGGGTCATGCTCGACGCGGCGGCGCAGCACCCGGGCCGGACCGGCCGGGAGACGCTGCTGCTCAACGCGAGCCTGCTGGGCGTCCCGAAGGGCCGGGTCGAGGAGATGCTCGCGGCCGTCGGGCTCAGCCACGCGGCGAAGCGCCGGGTCGGGCAGTACTCGCTCGGGATGCGGCAACGGCTCGGGATCGCCAGTGCACTGCTCGGCGACCCCGCCGTCCTGATCCTCGACGAGCCCGCCAATGGCATGGACCCGGAGGGCATCCGGTGGATGCGCGGCCTGCTGCAGGACTTCGCCTCCCGCGGCGGCACGGTGATCCTGTCGAGCCACCTGCTCGGCGAGGTGCAGGCGACGGTCGACCGCCTGGTCGTCATCGGCGGCGGCCGGATCGTTGCCAACGGCTCGCTCGACGAATTGCTGGCCGGAAGCGGCACGTTCGTCCGCGGTCTCGACCCGATCGGCCTGGACCAGGCCCTGACCGCGGCCGGCCTGAACCTCGAGCCGCTGCCGGACGGCGCGCTGCGGGTCGACGGCACCGCGGAGCGAGTCGGCCGGGCCGCCGCGGCCGCCGGCCAGATCCTGCTCGAACTCCGCCAGAGCGACGGGGCCGGCCTGGAGGACCTGTTCTTCCAGCTGACCACCCCGGTCGCCGAAGCCGCCTGATCACCCACCACTTCCTGGAGCACACCACCATGACCACCGTTACCGACATCGCCACCTCGGCCCCGGCCAAGCACCGGGCCGAGGTGGCGACCGCACTGCCGCCCGCGCGCGGACAGACCTTCCTGAAACTCGTCGCTCTCGAGCTCCGCAAGGCCGTGAACACCCGTAGCGGCCGGGTCTTGATCGCCGCGATCCTGCTGCTCGCGGTGATCGCGATCGGCTGGCAGCTCACCCACCTGCCGCAGGGGCCGGCCGGCTTCGACGGCTTCCTCGGTGCCGCGTCCACGAGCGTCCTCCTTCTGCTGCCGGTGATCGGGGTAATGGCGATGACGAGCGAGTGGACCCAGCGGACCGCGCTGACCACGTTCACGCTGTCGCCGCGCCGGGTCCGGGTGCAGCTGGCCAAGTTCGTCTCCGCGATCGTGCTCAGCGTCGTGGTGATGTCCGTGGTCGTCGCCCTCGCCTTCGCCGGGACCGCGCTCGCCGGTGCCGTCACCGGCCACCCGGCGTCGTACGTCGCGGTCGGCGGGCAGCTGGCCGGGGCCTACCTGACGGTCGCGCTGAACGTGGTCATGGGTGCCGCCTTCGGGGCCGTGATCGCCCAGACCGCGGTAGCGCTCCTGGTCTACTTCATCGCCCCGACCGCCTGGTCGCTGGCCGGGCCGAGGCTGTTCAAGGACAACGCGAACTGGCTGGACGTCTTCGGCGCCTTCGGCCGGATCGCGGAGCGTGACCTGCACGGGATGCTGCCGGAGACGCTGACCTCGATCGGGGTCTGGATCGTCCTGCCGACCATCGTGGGACTGTGGGCAAGCTCACGTCGCGAGGTCAAGTAGCGGCCACCGACACGGCGAAGCGGGCCGGTTCCAGGGACCGGACCGCCTCGTCCGGCCGTGTGATCGGACCTCTCGAGGGCCGGTCAGGGGGCCGGTGCGTGTGTCGATCCCAAGCTCCGGGTATCCTAGAAACACGATTACTGACGACTGATCCGTGGGCGCCACGCTGCGTACCCGGTTGACTTGTGCGAGGGGGTCGACGCTATGGGGCGCGGCCGTGCAAAGGCCAAGCAGACGAAGGTCGCACGCGACCTGAAGTACCGCACCTGGGACACCGACTTGGATCAGCTCAAGCGCGAGCTGTCCGGTGACCAAGGTGGCGACCGTTCTGTGAACGGCGAGAACGACGGCGACGACTACGACGCCGACGACTACCACCCCCGTCGGTAAGCAACAGCTCGGCTGACCTGCTCAGCGCCCTCACGGGTTGCTGAGCAGTTAGTCGCGCGTCCGACGAGCTTCACCACACCAGCAGTAGCCGTAGCGGTCCCGCCTGCCCTCAACGGCCGGCGGGACCTGCCCGGTACACCCTGGCCGGCCCGCTGAGCGGCCCGGTCTGCTCGGGGTCGTGCCTACTTGGCGTAGGTGCCTTCGAGGGTCACGGTGCCGCCGGGAGTCTGGGTGACCTCACCGCAGACCCAGGCCGGGATGTCCCGCGCCGCCAGCGCGGCGATCGCGCGGTCGGCCGCCGACGGGTCCAGGACGGCGACCATGCCGGCCCCCATGTTCAGCGTCTTCTCCAGCTCGGGCAGCTTGACGTCCCCGAGCAGCCCGACCAGACCGAAGATCGGCGCCGGCGTCCAGGTGGAGCGGTCGATCCGGACCGACAGCTCGTCCGGAATCACCCGGGCCAGGTTGGCGGCGAACCCGCCTCCGGTGATGTGCGACATCGCGTGCAGCGGCTTGGCGTCGTCGTCAGGCTCGCCGTTCAGCTCCTGGATCAGTTCCAGGCAGTGCTTGGCGTAGACCCGGGTGGGCGTCAGCAGCACCTCGCCCAGCGTGGCGCCGAGCTCCGGCACCTCACGGTCCAGCGACCACTTCGCCCGGTCGAAGAACACGTGCCGGACCAGGGAGTACCCGTTCGAGTGCAGACCCGACGAGCCCATCGCGACGACCACGTCACCGGGCCGGACCCGCTCCGCGCCGAGCACCTCGTCGGCCTCGACCACGCCGGTGGACGCGCCGGCGACGTCGTACTCGTCCGGATCCAACAGGCCCGGGTGCTCCGCGGTCTCGCCGCCGACGAGCGCCGTACCGGCCTCGACACAGGCCTCGGCGATGCCCTTGACGATCTGAGCGATCGTCTCCGGGACCACCTTGCCGGTGCAGATGTAGTCGGTCATGAACAGCGGCTCGGCGCCGCAGACGACCAGGTCGTCGACGACCATCCCGACCAGGTCGAACCCGATCGTGTCGTGCTTGTCCAGCCGCTGGGCGATCGCGACCTTGGTGCCGATGCCGTCGGTCGAGGTCGCCAGCAGCGGCCGCCGGTACGACGTCAGGGCGGTCGCGTCGAACAACCCGGCGAACCCGCCGAGCCCGCCGACCACCTCGGGACGGGTCGCCTTCGCCACCCACTCCTTCATCAGCTCGACGGCCCGGTCCCCGGCCTCGATGTCGACTCCGGCGGCGGCGTAGCTCGCCCCTTCGCTCACGTTCTTCTCCTCGGTACGGCGTACGCCCGGTGCGGACGGCCCGCTACGGACGGCTGAGTGCGTCGGCGGCGCCGGCACCACCGGACACGGTGGCCAGCCCGTCGATGTCGGTGGCCACCGGGAGCTCCAGCAGGTGCTTGCCGAGCTGCTCCGGGTCCGGCAGCTCGACCGGGTAGACCCCGTCGAAGCAGGCGCGGCAGAGACGTTCCTTGGGCACCGTGGTGGACTCGACCAGCGCGTCCAGGCTGATGTAGCCGAGCGAATCGGCGCCGAGCGAGCGGCAGATCTCCTCGGTGTTCAGGCCGTTGGCGATCAGCTCGGCCCGGCTGGCGAAGTCGATGCCGTAGAAACACGGCCACTTCACCGGCGGCGCCGTGATCCGGACGTGGATCTCCTTGGCGCCGGCCTCGCGGAGCATCCGGATCACCGCCCGCTGGGTGTTGCCGCGGACGATGGTGTCGTCGACCACGACCAGCCGTTTGCCCTCGATCACCTCGCGCAGCGGGTTCAGCTTGAGCCGGATGCCGAGCTGGCGGATCGTCTGGCTGGGCTGGATGAAGGTCCGGCCGACGTACGCGTTCTTGACCAGGCCGGAACCGTACGGGATACCGGACTCCTCGGCGTACCCGATCGCGCCCGGTACGCCGGACTCCGGGGTGGCGATCACCAGGTCGGCCTCGGCCGGGTGCTCGCGGGCGAGCCGGCGGCCGATCTCGACCCGGGTGGAGTGGATCCGCTGCCCGGAGATCTGGGTGTCCGGGCGGGCCAGATAGACGAACTCGAACAGGCAGCCCTTCGGGTCCGGCTCGGCGAACCGGGTCGAGCGCAGGCCGTCGGCGTCGATCGCGACGATCTCCCCCGGCTCGATCTCGCGGATGAACGAGGCGCCGACGATGTCCAGGGCCGCGGTCTCGCTGGCGGCCACCCAGCCGCGCTCGAGCCGGCCCAGCACCAGCGGGCGGATGCCCTGTGGGTCGCGGGCGGCGTACAGCGTGTTCTCGTCCATGAAGATGAGGCTGAAGGCGCCCTTGACCTTCGGCAGGATCCGGGCCGCCGCCTGCTCGATGGTCAGGTCCGGGTAGCCGGCCAGCATCGAGGTGAGGATGTCGGTGTCGGAGGAGGCGCTGTGCTTGGCGTTCGCCTTGGCGTGCTCGACCTCGACGTCCAGGCCGAGATCCAGGTCACCGCCGCCGTTCAGGCTGGCCGCGAGTTCGCCGGTGTTCGTCAGGTTGCCGTTGTGACCGAGTGCGATCGACCCGGTCGCGGTGGACCGGAACGTCGGCTGGGCGTTCGCCCAGACGCTCGACCCGGTCGTCGAGTACCGGCAGTGCCCGATCGCGATGTGTCCGCGCAGCGAGGCCAGAGTCGCCTCGTCGAACGCCTGGCTGACCAGCCCCATGTCCTTGTAGACGAGGATCTGGCTGCCGTTGCTGACCGCAATGCCAGCCGACTCCTGCCCGCGGTGTTGCAGAGCGTAGAGCCCGAAATAGGTGAGTTTGGCGACCTCTTCCCCCGGTGCCCAGACCCCGAAGACGCCACAGGCGTCCTGCGGTCCGAGATCCTGCGGGTCAAGATCATGGGTGAGCCGACCATCGCCACGAGCCACACGAGCAGTCTACGGGACGCCGGCCGGCCCTCCGGCCACCACGGACCTGGGTGGGACTACCAGCAGGTCATCCCGTGGCACCCCGGTCCCGCGCCCACGGCGGCCGCCGTCCCTGTCATCGGCGCGGCCGTCAGGAGCAGAACCGCGACCCCGACTACTGTCAGCAGCTTCTTGATCACCGTTCGTCCCTTCAGAAATAATCCGAAACCATCAATTGAGTGCTCTTTGTCGACGCACTCTGTATATGGTCGGTTCCGACAAGTTCTGGAGGAGAAGGATCGTGCTCGAGCCGCTGGGGGTGGACGAAGCCACCTTTGCGGTCTATCACGCCCTTCTCAGCCACCCAGACAGTACGCCGGAGCAGATTGCAGCGCTAGTAAATCGTTCGGTGACCGAGGTCCACGACCTGCTGGACGAGCTCCGCCGGCTCGAGTTGCTGGTCCCCACCTGGACCAACCCGGAGTCGGAGCACGCGGTCCACCCGCGGGTCGGGCTGACCGGGCTGGCCGAGCGCCGGCGCACCGAGCTGAACAAGATGCTCGGCGAGCTCAAGGAGGCCGAGGCGTCGGCCGAGGTGGTCGCGGAGCAGTACAACGAACTCCTCACCGCCCGCAGCAGCGGTGACGTCGAGGTGCTCAAGGGCCGGGCGAACGCCTCCCGCCGGATCGAGGAGCTCGCACTGAAGGCCCGGGAGACGTTCTGGGGCCTGGTGCCGGCGCACATCGACGACACGATCCAGCAGGTGGACCGCTCGCCGGACTTCACCCTGCTCGAGCGCGGCCTGAAGATGCGGACCGTCTACCTGCAGAGCATGACCTCGTCGAAGCAGGCACTGGAGTACGCCGCCACCATGCACCGGCTCGGCGGCGAGGTGCGGGCCACCCCGACGCTGCCGATGCGGCTGCTGATCTTCGACCAGGAGATCGCCATCATGCCGATGGACCCGGAGAACCCGACCGCCGGGGCGGTGATCCACCGGACCCCGGCCGTGGTCTCGGTCGCGCTGGCGCTCTTCGACGCCTACTGGTCGCGGGCGGTGGAGATGTTCGCCCCCGAGGACCGCGACGAGAACACGCCGCTCACACCCCACGAGGCCGAAGTACTGCGTTTGCTCGCGGGCGGCGCGAAAGACGAACAGGTCGCCCGTTTGCTCGGTATTTCCCTGCGCACCGCCCGGCGAATTACCGCGAACCTTTCCGAACGGCTGGACGCGGCCAGCCGGTTCGAATTGGGTGTGGCCGCCGCCAAACGCGGCTGGGTCTGAGCCGACAATTCCGGAGTCGCATTTCTCCGGTCATTCGGTACGCCCGGATTCCTGCCTCCACAGGGATTGTGGCGACCACATCCGGTCTGGACCACGGCCGCCGCACCCGGCAGGAAGGTGCCAATCGCTTGCCAGCGGGGCGCCCAGCGTGCTTTAGTTCGCGCCTTTCGCCATTGACAACGTAATCTGCGGTCAGACCGTCTTCAGCGCGCCCAGGAGTTTGGTCAGCGACTCCCTCGCGTCACCGAACAGCAGCGTCGTTCGGGGGTCGTAGAGCAGTTCGTTCTCGATCCCGGCGAAACCGGGACGCATCGACCGCTTGAGGAAGATGACCCGCTGGGCCTCGTCGGCGTTCAGGATCGGCATCCCGTAGATCGGCGCGCTCGGGGTGTTCCGGGCGGCCGGGTTGACCACGTCGTTGGCGCCGACGACCAGGACGACGTCGGTGGACTTGAAGTCGCCGTTGATGTCGTCCATCTCCCGCAGCTGCTCGTACGGCACCTGCGCCTCGGCGAGCAGCACGTTCATGTGGCCCGGCATCCGGCCGGCGACCGGGTGGATGGCGTAGTCGACCTTCACGCCGCGGCTCTGCAGCTCCTCGACCAGGTCCCGGAGAGTGTGCTGCGCCTGGGCGACCGCGAGGCCGTACCCGGGCACGATGATGACCTTGTTGGCGTACCCGAGCAGGATCGCCACGTCCTCGGCGCCGCCGGAGATGACCGGCCGCTCGGACGCCGTACCGCCGCCGAGGGTCGAGCCGCCGCGGATCGCGCCGAAGAGGATGTTGAAGACCGAGCGGCCCATCGCGTCGGCCATCAGCTTCGTCAGCAACGTACCGGCCGCACCGACCAGCGTGCCGGCCACCAGCAGCAGGGTGTTGCCGAGCACGTAGCCGCCGGCCGCGACGGTCAGGCCGGTGAACGCGTTCAGCAGCGAGATGACGATCGGCACGTCGGCGCCGCCGACCGGGAGAACCAGCATCACGCCGACCGCGAGACCGGCCAGGCAGAGCAGGACGCCGACCCAGACCCGCGGGTCGGAGACCAGCCAGCCGGCCAGCGCGATGCCGCCGAGGACCGCGGCGACGAAGAGCACCGGAAGACCGGGGAAGACCACCGGCCGGGTCGTCATCAGCTCCTGCAGCTTGGCGAACGTCACGATCGAGCCGGAGAAGCTGATCGCGCCGACCAGGACGGTGAACGCGGTCGCGAGCGCGGCCACGGTCTCGCCCGCGTGCACGTCGCCGAGCTCCATCAGCGCGACCAGGGCGGCCGCGCCGCCACCCACACCGTTGAAGAGGGCAACGAGCTGCGGCATGTGCGTCATCTGCACCCGGCGGGAGCCGATCACGCCGCCGACCGCACCGATGCCCAGGGCGATCAGGATCGGCACCAGGTTGTCCGGCTTGTAGGCGACGAAGGTGATCACCACCGCGAGCACCGCGCCGGCCGCGCCGAGCGCGTTCCCGGCCCGGGCCGACTTCGGCGACGACAGCGCCTTCAGCGCGACGATGAAGCAGACCGCGGCGACCAGATACCCGATCTGCGCCCAGGTGGGGATCACTTCTGCAGCTCCTTCTTGCGTGCCCCCGGACCCTTGAACATCTCCAGCATCCGGTCGGTGACCACGAACCCGCCGACCATGTTCACGGTCGCCAGGACGACGGCCAGCAGCCCGACGACCACCACGAGCATGGACTCGGCCTGGCCGGTGACGATGATGGCGCCGACCAGGATGACGCCGTGGATCGCGTTCGCCCCGGACATCAGCGGCGTGTGCAAGGTCGCGGAGACCTTGCTGATCACCTCGACACCGACGAACGCCGCCAGCACGAAGATCGTCAGCAGCGCGATGGACTCGGTCACGGCTGCGCTCCTTCCAGGAGCTCTCGGGTCGGCTGGTGCAGGACGCTGCCGTCGTGGGTGACGCAGCAGCCGCGGACGATCTCGTCGTCGAAGTCCGGGTCGAACGCCGCGTTGCGGGTCATCAGCCGGATCAGGTTGGTGATGTTCTGACCGTAGAGCCGGCTGGCCGGTCCGGCCATCTGGCTCGGCACGTTCGCACCGCCCCAGACCAGCGCGTCCCCGATGGTCAGCTCGGTCCCGGCGACCGAGCCCTCGACGTTGCCGCCCTGCTCGGAGGCGAGGTCGACGACGACGGACCCGGGCTTCATCTGCTCGACCATCGACCGCGACACCAGCATCGGCGCGGTCCGCCCGGGGACGGCGGCGGTGGTGATCAGGGCGTCCGCGGCCGCGACGTACGGGGTGAGCAGCTCGCGCTGCAGCTGCGCCCGCTCCGGCGTCATCTCGCGGGCGTAACCGCCCGGGCCGTCCAAGGTGCCGAGCTCGAGCTCGATCGGTACGGCGCCCAGCGACGCGATCTCCTCCGCGGCGGCGGTCCGGACGTCGTACGCCTTGACCACCGCGCCGAGGCGCTTGCAGGTCGCGATCGCCTGCAGGCCGGCCACGCCGGCGCCGAGGACGAGGACCTGCGCCGGCGGGACCGTGCCGGCTGCGGTCATGTTCAGCGGGAAGAACCGCGGCAGCCGTTCGGCCGCGACGATGGCCGCGCGGTACCCGGCGACCAGGGCCTGCGAGGACAGCGCGTCCATCGACTGGGCCCGGGAGATCCGCGGGATCAGCTCCATCGCGAACACGGTCAGCTTGGCCCGGGTGGCGGACCGGACCACGTCCGGCGGATTCGTCGGCAGGAACGACATCAGCGCCGTACCGGCGTGCAGCCGCTGCAGTCGCTCGCGCTCCAAGGGTTGCACCGACGTCACGATCGTGGCCGCGTGGTCGGCTCCCCAGGCAACCTCGGCGCCGGCGGCCCGGTACTGCTCGTCGGAGTACAGCGCCCGCTCGCCCGCGGCGGGTTCGACCGCCACCTCGTAGCCGAGCTCGATGAGTTTCGCGACTTGTTCCGGCACCAGCGCGACCCGGCGCTCGGCCGGTCTGGTCTCCCGTACGACTGCGATCTTCACTCGCCGAAACCTATGCCAAACCCTGGGTCGCCGGAAAGCCCGGTCACGGCTGGTCGGCCAGGTTCTGGAGGAGCAGGGCCTCGGCGAGGCAGACCCTGCGGAACTCGGCCAGGTGCAGGCCCTCGTCGATGCCGTGCGCGCGGGTGTCCGGATCCTCCACGCCGGTGACCAGGATCGAGGCCTGCGGGAAGGTCTGCTGGAACTCGGCGATGAACGGGATCGAGCCGCCCATGCCCATGTCGATCGGGTCGACACCCCACGCGGTCCGGAAAGCAGACCGGGCGGCTGCGTACCCGGCGCCGCGCGCATTGACGCTGCACGGCTGACCGGTCTGGCCCTCGGTGACGGTGACCTGGGCACCCCACGGCGCGTTCGCCTCGAGGTGGTCCCGCAACGCCGCACTCGCCTTGATCGCGTCGTCGCCCGGCGCGACCCGCAGGCTGACCTTCGCCCGCGCGACCGGCACCAACGTGTTGCTGGCCTCCGCCACCGACGGCGCGTCGATCCCCAGGACGGCGATCGACGGACGCGTCCACAGCCGGTCGACGAGCGAACCCGAGCCGGTCAGCCGGACCGAGTCCAGTACGCCGGACTCCGCGCGCAGCCGGTCCTCCGGGTACTCGACGTCCGCGGCCCGCGACGCGTGCAGGCCGTCCACGGCGACGTCACCCTTGTCGTCGTGCAAGGTGGCGAGCAGCCGGCACAAGGTCGACAGCGCGTCCGGAATCGGGCCGCCGAACAGGCCGGAGTGGACCGCGTGGGACAGGGTGCGGACCTCGACGTACGCCTCGACCAGGCCGCGCAGCGACACCGTCAGCGCCGGCCGGCCGATGTCCCAGTTGCCGGAGTCCGCGATCACGATCGCATCGGCGGCCAGTTCCTCGGAGTACTCGTCGAGCAGTTGCAGCAGGGTCGGCGAGCCGATCTCCTCCTCACCCTCGACGAACACCGTCACGCCCACCGGCAGGTCGTTGCCGAAGGCCCGTACGGCGGCCAGGTGGGCGGCGATCCCGGCCTTGTCGTCGGCCGCGCCCCGGCCGTACAACCGGTCGCCGCGCTCGGTCGGCTCGAACGGGTCCGAGGTCCACTGCTCGACCGCACCGGTCGGCTGGACGTCGTGGTGCGCGTACAGCAGCACCGTCGGCTTGCCGGCGGGCGCCGGCTTCTTCGCGATCACCGCGGGTGCGCCGTCGCCCGCACGGACGATCTTCACCGTGAACCCCTCGGCCGCGAACAGCGCCGCGGTCGCCTCGGCGGAGCGCTGGACGTCGGCCGCGCGGGCCGGTTCGTAGCTGACCGACGGGATCCGGATGAGGTCCTCGAGGTCGGCACGGACGCTGGGCAGAACGCGGTCGATCGCCGCGGACAGATCGGTCATGCGCCTACCGTACGGCGTCCGTTCGCGGCACCGACGCCCAGTTCACCCTCGCACGTTACTCATTGACGATCTACTCTGAAATTCTCGTAGGTTTCCGCCCCAACCTCAGAGGATCTCATCATGGCCAGACGTGCTTCCGCCCTCCTGACCGCCATCTTCACGACCGCCACGGTTCTCACTGCCGCACTGCCCGCAAGCGCCGCGATCAGCTGTGACAGCGCCACCAGCGGCGGCCCGACCTTCTATGACGGACCGTCGGCCTCCTACAAGTACGACGCCCGGTTCAGCAACAGCGCGAGCATCCCCAACCTGAGCACGCACACACCGCAAGGCGCCGGCACCTGGTACAACTGGGACGGCTCCGGCAAGAACCTGCTGCTGGTCGCCTCGTACCGCAGCGGCGCCAACTCGCAGATCTACGGCATCGACCCGTCCACCGGCTCCACCGTCGGAGTGGTCGCCATCGCCGAGTCGCACGTCGGCGGCATCACGGTCAGCAAGGGCTGGGCGTTCGTGTCCGGACAGGGCAGCAGCATCCGGAAGTACCGGCTGACGGCTCTGCGGGACGCGCTGAAGGCTGCGGGTACGCCGTACCTCGCGCAGGTCGGGACCGCGCGGGACGTCGCCGCGTCGTCGTTCATCGGCAGCTACGGAAACTCGTTGTTCTCCGGGTCGTTCAACGCGGACGGGCGCGGGGTCATGTACGAGTACAAGATCGCGGCCGATGGGACACTGACCACAGTCGCGGGGGCGTGGGAGGTGCCGACCAAGACCCAGGGTCTGACGGTGACCGCCAACCACTTCATCTACAGCACGTCGTACGGGCGCACCAACCGCAGCAACATCTATGTGGTCAAGCGCGGCCAGAAGGACCTGGACGCGGCGGCACTGAGCTGCTTCCGGGCACCGAGCATGACCGAGGGCATCACGGAGTACAACGGCACCGCGTACCTGGTCTACGAGTCCGCCTCACACCTCTACGGCTCCGACCCCGACACCCTCAACGTCATCCCCCGGCTCCACAAGGCCTCCATCACCAGCCTCACGTCGCTGGTGCCTTAGCCTCCTGGGGGAAGGTACGACGCCGAATCCAGCACGTTCTGGCGCTTGTCGGGGTTGTCGTCGCGAACCTGAACCTGGAGCAGCTTCCCGTCTGGATACTGGATGAACCGCTCGAGGACGGTGTGCGCCGTGTCGCAGGAATAGCGGAAGATGACAGCCGGCCGATCACCGATCGTCTGCTTCTCACCGGGTATCGCGTCGCAGCCGGGTGGAGGCGTGGTGGTCGTCGGAAGGGTCGATCCATCCATGACACCAACGTAGACACCATCGACGTCGGTGGCATGGCTCCAGTTCGCAGTGTCCGTGCTGACCAGCAGAGCAGGTCCGTCGACACGTTCGGCCTTCTGCGACCAGCCGCGCGGCACATCGACGGAGAGGCTCTGGTACTCGATCGTCGTGGGCATCATCTGGACCACTTCGTAACCGCCGTAGGCGCCGGCGGCGGCCAGCACGAGGGCGGCGAGGGCGGCGACCGTCCGGGAGCGGCCGCGGCCTGCGGGTGCGGCGACCGTGGGCTGGTTGGCGCCGGCCAACGCGGTGGCCTGGTCGACGTCGGCCGGTGGCGCGGCCGGGGTCGGCATCTCGGCGGCGGGCACCAGCACGGGCGGGATCTGGCCGGTGGTGTGTGCGTCGCGGAGCGCGTTGAGGAAGCTGTCGAGGTCCGGCCAGCGCTTGTCCCGGTCCGGCTCGAGGGCTCGCCGTACGACGACGTCGATCGCGTCCGGGACGTCCGCCCGGTGGGTCGTCATCGACGGCGGCGGCGCGTCGATCTGCATGACCGCGCCGAGGCTGGCCACGCCGTACGGTGCCTGGCCGGTGAAGGCGGCGTACGCGACCGCGCCGAGGGAGTAGAGGTCGGCGCGGTGGTCCAGGCGTTCACCGCGGACCTGCTCGGGAGCGACGTACGACGGGGTGCCGCCGGGCATCGTGATCCGGGAGACCTCGGCGAGCGACTTGCCGAGGCCCAGGTCGGACAGCATCGCGCGGTCGCCGGCCGGGTCGGAGCGGAACAGCACGTTCGCCGGTTTCACGTCCCGGTGCAGGACGCCGCGGCTGTGCAGGTGCTTGAGACCCCGGCCGACCTGGCTGATGATGCGCACCGCCTCGGCGATCTCCAGCGGCCCGGCCTTGATCCGGTCCGCGAGCGTGCCGCCGTCGGCGTACGTGAGCACCATGAACGGGCGGCCGTCGTCGGCCTCGCCGATGTCGTGCACGCCGACGACGTACAGCGAGTCGACCTTGCGCAGGAACCGCCCTTCCGCCAGGAACCGGCGCCGGACGTCGTGGTCCTCGATCCAGTTGTCGGACAGGATCTTGACCGCGACCTCGGCGTCCAACTGCTCGTCGCGCGCGAGCCAGACGGTCGCGAATCCCCCGGCACCCACCCGGCGGACCAGGGAGTACCGGCCGATCCGCGGTGGCTGGTCCATGGCGCAATTATGCTCGATCCGTCCTGCGACTCGTTCGCCGGAGCAACGGGTACGGCGTTTCGGGGCGAACAAACCGGGCCTTCGGGGCGTCACAACGGGGATGGACGAGGTACGCGTGACGAGCAGATGGCCGGTGGCGGCGGTGGCCGCGGTTGCGGCCGCTGCTGTCGTGGGTGGCAGACCCCAGGTCACCGGGGGCCGCGGTCCCGCTCGGCCGTGGTGGGATCCGCGGTCAGCCCCGGGCGGTGCGAACTGGCCACCTCTTCGCCCTCCGAGCCTCTGCTGCTCGGATCGTGAGTTAGGAGCCCGCTGATGCGGAACAACAACAGGCGCCTGGTCATCCTGGTCGCGTCAGTAGCAGTAGCCGCCGTGGCC
>NZ_SMKR01000010.1 GCF_004348725.1 Kribbella turkmenica | reverse complement strand
CCGCCGTGCTGCCGCGGCAGGACCGTGCGGAGGCGTTCTACTCGGCGATGATGTCGGCGAGTGTGCCGTCCCGGGTCGAGCACGAGGACCCGGCCGGGGACGTGCGCGCGCGGATGGATTTCTGGCAGCTCGGGACGCCGGACCTGTTCCGCAACGAGGGGTCCGGGATCCGCCTGGTGCGGACGCCGAAACACGTGCGGATCGGCGGTCCGGAGCGGCTCGCACTGGCCGTCCAGGTGATCGGCGCGGGACTCTTCAGCCAGGCCGGCGCGGACCAGCGGGTCCGCACCGGCGAGCTGATGCTGGTCGACCTGACCTCGCCGTACGAGTTCGCGTGGAGCGGTCAGGGTGCGTCGCTGGCGTTCCAGATCGACCTCGACGAGCTCGGGCTGAGCGTCGAGACGATCCGCGCGGCGGCGCGCCGGCTGCCGAGCAGTCCGCTCTACGACCTGATGCTGCACCACCTCACGGCGCTGCCCGGAGTCATCGACTCGCTGCACGGGACCGAGCCGGCGGACCTGCTCGGATCGGCGACGGCGCAACTGGTCCGGGCGTTGCTGACCTCTGCCGCGGACGACGACCGCCGCCCTCCGCCCGCGATGGCCGACGTGCTGTTCACCCGGATCACCTGGTACGCGCGGCAGCACCTGACCGATCCCGATCTCACCCCGGCACGCCTCGCCGCGGAGCACAACATCTCCGTCCGCTACCTCTACAAGTTGTTCGCCGAGCAGGAGCTCAGCCTCGAGCAGTGGCTGATCACCGAGCGTCTCCAGGGCGCCGCCCGGCAACTCGCCGAGCCCGCGAACCGGCACCGCTCCATCGCCGCGGTCGCCGCCGGCTGGGGTTTCTTCGACCCCGGCCACTTCACCCGGCGCTTCCGCCAGGCGCACGGGATGACCCCTCAGGAGTGGCGCAGAGTCAACCAGCGAGCCTGAACACCGGCCAGCCGATCTCGGTCCGCCAGCTCGCCGGATCCGGGTCGTCGCCCGGACCGACGACGTACGTCTCGTGCACCGGACCGTCGACGGCGAGGGCGTGCTCGACGACCCAGGCGCCGAGCCGGCCGTAGGTGACGTCGATGTCGTCGTGCGTGCCGCGGTGGACAGTCGCCGCGAGCTCGACCGCGGGCAGGTCGAGCGGTCTCACCCGGCCGGACGACGGCGGGTCGGTGGCCGGCCGGTACACGACGACGCGGCCGCGGCCGGTCGAGAACAACTCGTTGTCGTACCGGCCGCCCGGTGGACCGAGGCGCCCGCCGATGACGCCGTCGAGCTCGGTCATCGCGTCGTCGTACCACTCGAGAACGTTGCCGACATCAACCACCCCGGTGATGGCGGCGACCGTCCGGGCCGGCTCCGAGCGTACGGTGACCGCCAGATCACCGGTGTCGGGACGCAGCAGCCGCTGCAGCGAGCCGACCGCCGCACGGGTCCGGTCGAGCGACGCCTGCAACCGGTCGAGGTGCCCGGCGATCAGCTCGGCGCGGACCGCCGGATCGTCGGTCGCGAGGATCTGACCGACCTCGGCCAGCGGTACGTCGAGCTCGCGCAGCCGGTGGATGACCTGCGCGGACGGAATCTGGCCGGTCGTGTAGAACCGGTAGCCGCTGGCCGGGTCGACCGCAGCCGGCTCCAGCAGGCCGCTCTCGTGGTAGCGGCGAAGGGTTCGCACGCTCAGGTGGGTGAGCTGCGCGAACTCACCGATCGTCAGGCCGCCTCGCACCCAGTCACTGTGCACCCTCTCCCTGGGAGAGAGTCAACTTCTTGACCCTCTCCCAGGGAGAGACCGGACCCTGGACGACATGTTGCCGAACACAATCACCGAGTACCTCGCCACCCCGTCCATCGACCTGTACGCCGACGACGCCGTGGTCACCGACGACGGCAAGACCTATCGCGGCCGCGACGAGATCCGCGACTGGCTGGGACGAGCCGCCGGCGAGTACACCTACACCACCGAGCTGATCGGCACCCGGCAGGTCGACGCGAACACCTGGGTCGCGGTGAACCACCTCGAGGGGAACTTCCCCGGTGGGACCGTCGACCTCCAGTTCACCTTCACGCTGGACGACGACCTGATCACCCGTCTCGTCATCGCACCCTGAGGAGAGGTTGTGCGTAGCCTGGGCCTGTCATGGACACACGGATGGCAGAGCTGGGCGCGTCGATCGTCGCGGCGGCCGGCCGCGAGCTGCCGGTCGACGGTCTGCTGCTGTCGGTCGTCGAGGCGCCGACGCCGCCGGTGGCCTCGTTGGCGACTCCGGTGTTCGCGCTCGTCGCGCAGGGCCGGAAGCGGCTTGCGGTCGGCGACCGGGTCCTCGAGTACGGCGCCGGCGGCTACCTGGTGGTGTCGGTCGACCTGCCGGTCACCGGCCACTTCACCGAGGCGTCGGCGGCGAAGCCCTGCCTGGGTGTCGGTCTGGCCTTGCGGCCCGACGTCATCGCGTCGTTGCTCCTGGACCACCGGCCGGCGGGCGCGGCGACCGGGTTCTCCGTCAGCAAGGCGCCGGCCGAGCTGGTCGACGCGGTGATCCGGCTGCTGCGCCTGGTCGACGACCCCGAGGACGCGCGCGTACTCGCACCGATGGTCGAGCGGGAGATCCTGTGGCGACTGCTGCGCGGGCCGAACGGTGCCACCGTTCGGGAAATCGGTCTCGCCGACAGCAGCCTGTCGCACATCGGCCGCGCGATCCGGTGGATCCGCGACCACTCCACGGAGGCGTTCCGGGTCGAGGAGCTCGCCGCGACGGCCGGGATGAGCTCGTCGGCGTTCCATCGGCACTTCCGCGCGGTGACGGCGCTGACGCCGATCCAGTTCCAGAAGAAGATCAGGTTGCGGGAGGCCCGGCTGCGAGTGGTCGGTCTCGGTGAGGACGTGACGACCGCCGGGTACGCCGTCGGCTACGACAGTCCGTCGCAGTTCAGCCGCGAGTACCGGCGTGAGTCCGGGACGCCGCCCAGCCGCGACGGCAGCCAGCTCGCGGCGGAGCCGGCTCTGCCGTAACCGAGCAGGATTGTGCAAGTGACCGATGGGAATCGTCTAACGGCTATGGTCCTCAGGACCGTCTACTGGTGTGCATGCCGGACATGATGAGGCAAGTAGCGATAGTTACCGGCGGCAGTTCCGGCATCGGCCAGAGCACGGCCCTCGAGCTTGCCAGGCGCGGGGTCGGCGTGATTCTCACGTACCGCGGCAATCCGGACGGCGGCCTGGAGACGGCCGAGCGGATCGAGCAGGACGGCGGTACCGCGGTCGCGCTGCCGCTCGACGTGGGGAACAGCGAGACCTTCGCCGAGTTCGCCGCCGAGGTCACGCGGATCCTGGCCGACCGCTGGGACCGGACGACGTTCGACTTCCTCGTCAACAACACCGGCGTCGGGCAGCACCCCGTACCGTTCGAAGAACCACCGAGGAACTGTGCGACCAGATGCTGCGGATTCACCTCAAGGGTCCGTACTTCCTCACCCAGGCGCTCCTGCCGCTGCTCGCGGACGGCGGGGCGATCGTGAACACGAGCAGTAGTTCCGCTCTCGCGAACACCAAGCCCGAGCCGGGGTACTCGGTCTACGCGAGCATGAAGGGCGCGCAGCTCGTGCTGACGCGGTATCTGGCGAAGGAGTTCAGTAGCCGCGGCATCCGGGTGAACGCGGTCGCTCCGGGCGTGACCCGGACCCGCCTCGGCGACGACGCGTTCTCGAAGTACCCGGAACTGATCCCGCCGCTGGCTGCCCGCACTGCTCTCGGGCGGATCGGTGAACCGGACGACGTCGGGAAGGTGATCGCCTTCCTCCTCTCTCCCGACGCCGCCTGGATCACCGCGCAGACCGTGGAAGCCTCCGGCGGTTACGATCTCTGACCGCTCCCCCAGGTTTCACCCCAGACCGCGTCCCGGGCTGCGCGATACTGCCCGGAGGATCTGGGGACCACGAGACGCTGTCGCGCCCCGTCCGCCGTGCACAGGTCGAGGACAACCTGGCCTTTCGGCCGCACCGGCCGGGCGACGACCCGGTTGGCCGCCGCCCGGACGGGGCGACGAGTAGCGACCAGGTAGGCGAACTTCTCGTCCTCGAAGTTGCGGGTGCCGGTCTTGGCGAGCCGGTGGAGCTCGGTGCGCGGCAGCCGTACGGCGAAATGGCACCAGTCGGTCGTTGTCAGCGGGCAGGCGTCGTGGTGTGGACAAGGTGCGGCAACCGTCAGACCCAGGTCGATCAGGTGCCGACGGACGTCGAGGATCCGCTGGAAGCCGCGCGGCGTGCCGGGCTCGACGATCACCACGGTGTCCGCGGCTGCGGACGCCAAGGTGATCAGCCGGCGGCGCGTCGCCTCGGAGAGCTCGTTGAGGACGTACGCGATGGTGATCAGGTCGACGTGACGGTCCGGCGTCCAGCTCCGGAGATCGGCGGCCGTCCAGCGTTGGAGCCCGCCGGAGGGGTGCGATCGAGCGCCCCTGGGCCGGTCACGGTGACCGTCCGCGCCGGCCGGGTTGTGCGGTTCATTGCTAGTGGCAAGCAGTCTCCGCCCTAGCTCGATTGCGGGTGGTTGCCGTTCGACGATTTCGATGGAGATGCCGGGCCAGACATCGGCGGCCGCCCAGGCGGCGGCCCCGGTGCCACCGCCCAGATCGAGCTGGGTGCCGAAGGCACCGACATGCGCATCCGCCGCCCTGAGAGCAGCACGAATCGCGTGGAACGTCGCCGGCATGCGAAACACGGCGTACGCGAGACAGTCGAGCCGATCGGCCATGCCGAGCGTGGTGTCATCCACCCGCTCAGCACGAAAACGAGCCGACATCGCGGCCGCGCGAGCGCGCAAGCCGTCGTACTTCACCCCGCCGAGGGCCTGGCTGAGGGCAGCATGCAGTTGTGTGTCCAGTGAGGACATGAAGACTCCGGTTCGGTCGGTACGAACACACAGAACTCGCGGCCGACGCCGCGCCGCACCGACCGGTCCGGAAGGTCTTAGTCAGAAACCAGACAGGGAGGGGTCAGCACGGAACCGACCATCCATGCAAACCATGACCAACCTCCTCACCCACTCAATCCCCGAACTCTAACCACGTCACCCCGCTACCCGCTCGCGAATTACCCACCCGCCAACCACCACGGACAGGACCGCAGCCGGGCACCTGCCGAAGGCGGTGAATGAACTGTCGCCGCGAAGGCGGTCCGGTGTGCGGGGTCCTCAGCGGTCGAGGCAGGTGCAGATGCAGACCTTGTTGCCGTCGGGATCGGCCAGGACGGTGAAGGCGGGGGCTTCCTGGTCGTAGGTGATGCGGCCGCCTGCGGCGACGCCGGCGGCGATGCGGTCGTCGGCGACGTCGTGGGGCACCCACAGGTCGAGATGGAACCGCTGTCGCGGGGTCTCGTGCGACTCGGTTCCCTGGAACCACAGATTCGGCACCCGCCCGGTCGGATCGACGACGTCGCCGCCGTCGTACGTCGTGCTGCCGGTCAGCACAGCGGCCCAGAACGGACCGATCACCGCGGCATCGACGGTGTCCAGCGCTAGCTCGAGCTGCCGCACCGCCGTCGGATCAGCGGTGAACCCCATCGACGCCGCGATCGAGCTGATCCGCCGGGCCAGGTCCAGGTCCCGCTGGGTGACCCACGACAGCACGTGTTCGTCGCCGTCGTCGTCGCGGTAGACCGCGTCGTCGCTGACCAGCTTCACCTCGACGAACGCGCCGGTGAGCCGCATCTCCGCGCAACCCTCGCCGACGGCCTCCACGAAGCGAAGACCGTCGGCGAACGACCCGGTCAGGAAGCGACCGTGCAGGCCCTGGGCCAGCTTGCGCCAGTCGTCCAGACCGGCGTCCAGGATCGCCTCCGTCATCACAGCATCCATGTTTCTTCCCCACAATCGCTTCGAGACTTCGAGACTAGGGCACCGCACCGACAACGTCAGGCGAGCACTTCCTTGCCGTCCTCGACCACGATGTCCCCGGTGCCGAGCGAGCCGAAGCCCTCCTGCCGCAGCGTCAGCGACACCACACCGGCCCCACCGCTGAGCACCTCACCCGAGGCGATCTTGTACGTCGACGGTACGGCGCCGTCCTCGAACAACCGCTTCCCCGTACCGACGATCACCGGGAACTGGATCAGCCGGTAGATGTCCACCAGGCCGGCGTCGTGCAGGGTCCGCGCAAGCTGCCAACTGCCGTGGACCTGCAACTCCCGCCCCGGCTGCTCCTTCAACCGCCGTACCTGGTCGACGATGTCGTCGCCACGCAGCACGGTCGTGTCACCCCAGGCCGCGCCCTCGTCCGACAGGGTGTTGCTGACGACGTACTTCTTCCACGTGTTCAGCGCGGTCGACACGATGTTGTCCGGCTCGACCGAGACCTGCGACCAGAAGGTCCGCATCATCTCGAACGTCGACCGCCCGAGCAGGATCGCGTCCGCCTCGCGGAACCAACCGTCGACCGGGTCCAGCTGGCCCTCGCCCGCGTGCGGTACCAGCCAGCCGCCGTGCTCGAACCCGTTGCTGCGGTCCTCGTCGGGCCCGCCCGGTCCCTGCATCACGCCGTCGAGGCTGACGAAGGTGTTGACGCTGAGTTCCATGGCTGTCTCCTGTGGTTCGTAGGTGCGTTCTCGCCTACGCGTCGAACCGTCCGGAGCGAACTCGACACTTCGATTCTGGAATTTCCGGATCCAGGACGGCGAGGTCGCGCTCGGCGTACAGGCGGTGCTCCCACTCCTCGCCCAGGATCCAGCTGAAGCAGTCGGCCGCCGGGTAGCCGGGTTCCCACCTCGTCGTGCGGCGTGGCCGCCGGCAGCTTCCGGGGCCGTGAGGTTGCGGAGGTCGCCGTCGAGCGACACGTCGTGCAGCAGCGCGCCGCGGATCGTCGCGCCCGGGCCGCCGTCCAGACTGTGGTAGACCTGCTGCCGGCACCGTCACGGGGAGAGGGGCACCATGTACCGCAGGCTCGTGCTCAAGCTGTCGGGTCAGGCGATCGCCGGCCCGAACGACTTCGGCTTCGACAGCGACCGGCTCACCCACCTGGCCACCGAGGTGATTGCGCTGCGGGCGACCGGGGTGCAGGTCGCGGTCGTCGTCGGCGGCGGCAACGTGTTCCGCGGGAACCGCGCCGCCGACTGGGGTATCGACCGGGTCGAGGCGGACAACATCGGCATGCTCGGCACCGTGATCAACGCGGTGCTGCTGCGCGGACGGCTCGTGGCCCTGGGCGCGGACGACGTACGTCTGATGACCGCGATCCCGATCGACAGCCTCGCCGAGCCGTACATCCGGCTGCGAGCACTCCGGCACCTGGAGAAGGGGTCGATCGTCCTGCTTGCCTGCGGCAACGGCCAGCCGTTCACGACCACCGACTACCCGGCCGTCCAGCGTGCGGTCGAGCTCGGCGCCGACGCCCTCCTGGTCGCCAAGAACGGCACCGACGGCGTGTACGACGCCGACCCGAACAAGAACCCGGCGGCCATCCGCTTCGACCACCTCACGTACGCCGAGGTGATCGCGCGCCATCTCGAGGTCATGGACCAGTCGGCGTTCATCCTCGCCCGCGACCACCAGCTCCCCCTGCACGTCTTCGACATCGACCGCCCGTCAGCCGCCTCCACCATCGCGACCGGCGCCCAGCTCGGCACTCTGATCAACTGACCCGCCAACCCGGCTTCGATTGTCGTGATGTGCGGGACGATCCATTCTCCTCCGGTGGCGTGCTTCGCGTGGATCGCCATCAGTGCCGAGAGAGCCCGGTACATCGAGATGGTCCGGTCCAGCCCGGTGAGCTCGACGACGTAGCCGGCCAGCAGCGCCCCGGTTGCCGCCGAGCCCGACATCGTGAACCAGGCGATGTCGAACGGCGGATCGCCGTACCTGGCGTCGCCCCAGTCGATGATGCCCGTCAGGTCGTCGCCGACGGCGTACGACTGCCGCGGGTGCAGGTCGGCCTGGGTGAGGACGGCCGCAGAGGCCGAGGGGCCGCCAGGCACCTCCGCGGCAAGCAGGTACGCCGGCTCGACGTGCAGGATTCTCGGCGCCGGTACGTCGGCCGCGCGGGCGAGCTCGCAGGTACGCGCTTCGTCCTCGACGGAGGCGCCTGCTTTCAGGTAGACGACCGGGCCGGCGGCGGTGTGCAGGCGGAAGGTTCGGTTGCCGGCGAAGCCCTGCACAGGCTCGACGTGGGCGATCGGGCCGACGGCGGCCGTGGCGTACGTGACGGCGTCGGCTTCGGTCAGGGGTGTCCGGGTGTCGGGCGGCATTCCGTCAGGGCAGGGAAAACGGGTTGAGCGGTCAGGTGGGTTCTGGTGTACTCGGGGACGTCCGAACAGGTGTCGAGTGAAAGGGGCGCGGCGATGCGAGCTCGCTTCATGTCTGTCGAAGCCACCACTGACACCTGTTCAAGGGACATGAAGCTCTGTGAAATTACTGAACCTGGGGATCCTGGCCCACGTCGACGCCGGTAAGACGAGCCTGACCGAGCGGCTGCTCTACGCCGCCGGGGTGATCGACGAGATCGGCAGCGTCGACGACGGCAGCACCCAGACCGACTCCCTCGCGCTCGAACGCCAGCGCGGGATCACCATCAAGTCGGCGGTCGTCTCGTTCCCGATCGGCGACGTCACGGTCAACCTGATCGACACTCCCGGTCACCCGGATTTCATCGCCGAGGTGGAGCGGGCGCTCAGCGTGCTCGACGGCGCCGTACTGGTGATCTCGGCGGTCGAGGGCGTGCAGGCGCAGACCCGCGTGCTGATGCGGACGCTGCGGCGACTGCGCATCCCGGCGCTGATCTTCGTCAACAAGACCGACCGGCCCGGCGCGCAGTACGAGCCGCTGCTGAAGTCGATCGCGGACAAGCTTTCGGCCGCGATCGTGCCGATGGGCTCGGCCGGCGGTCTCGGGACACGGTCGGCGACCTTCACGCCGTACGGCCCGGACGATCCGTACGGCGACCTGCTCGAAGTGCTGGCGGAGAACGACGAGCAACTGCTGGCCACCTTCGTGGAGAACGAGCACGCGCTGGAGTACGACGGCCTGCGACGCCGGCTCGCCGTACAGACGAAGCAGGCCCTCGTGCACCCGGTGTACTTCGGTTCCGCGATCACGGGCGCAGGCACGGATGCTCTGACCGAAGGCATCCGGGAGTTCCTCCCGTCGGCACCGACCGACGTCGACGGCCCGGTGGACGGCTCGGTCTTCAAGGTCGAGCGGGGTGCGGCGGGCGAGAAGGTCGCGTACGTCCGGATGTTCTCCGGTACGGCGCACGTCCGCGACCGGCTGCGGTTCGGCGACGGCGGTGAGGCGAAGCTGACCGCGCTGGAGGTCTTCGGTGCGCCGCGCACCACCGACGCCGTCCGGGCCGGTCAGATCGGCAAGCTGTGGGGTCTGGCCGACGTGCAGATCGGCGACCGGATCAGCTCGACCGAGGAGGAGCCGAGCACGAGAACCGGTGGATTCTTCGCACCGCCGACGCTGGAGACGGTGATCTCGCCGGTCCGGCCGTCCGACAAGGGCAACCTGCGGGTCGCCCTCATCCAGTTGGCCGAGCAGGACCCGCTGATCAACCTGCGCCAGGACGACCTGCGGCAGGAGACCTACGTGTCGCTGTACGGCGAGGTGCAGAAGGAGGTCATCCAGACGACGCTGGCGACCGAGTTCGGGATCGGCGTCGACTTCCGGGAGACGACCACGATCTGCGTCGAGCGGATCGACGGCCCCGGGCAGGCCGTCGAGTTCAACAAGAAGGACCCGAACCCGTTCCTGGCCACGGTCGGCCTGCGGGTCGAGCCGGCGCCGGTGAACGCCGGGGTGACGTTCGAGCTCGAGGTCGAGCTCGGGTCGATGCCGTACGCGTTCATCAAGGCGGTCGAGGAGACCGTCCGGGCGACGCTCGGGCAGGGCATCCACGGCTGGCAGATACCGGACGCGCGGGTGGTGATGACGCACTCGGGCTACTCGGCGCGGCAGAGTCACGCGCATGCCGTGTTCGACAAGAGCATGTCGAGCACGGCCGGCGACTTCCGTCTCCTCACCCCACTCGTGCTGATGACCGCGCTCCGGCGGGCCGGTACGACGGTGCACGAGCCGATGCACCGGTTCCGGCTGGAGATCCCGACCGACACGACGCGCGCCGTACTGGCCGCGCTGGCCCGGCTCCGGGCGATCCCACAGGTCCCGGCGCCGGCGGCCCAGACCTCGAGCCTCGAAGGAGAGATCCCCGCGGCGGCCGTCTACCAGCTCGAACAGCAGCTTCCTGCCCTGACCCGGGGCGAGGGCGTGCTGGAATCGGCGTTCGAGCGCTACCAGCCGGTGACGGGCCCGATTCCGGAGCGCCCACGGACAGACCACGACCCGCTGCACCGCCGCGAGTACCTCCTGCGCGTCCAGCGGCGGGTCTGACCGCGAAGTTGCGCCGGCGTCATTCGGCCGGCGCGGCTCGGTGCGTCAGCTCGGCGTTCACCCGGATGATCGCCGAGAGTCCCACCCTGACCATCTGCCTCCGCGGCCTGCACGACCAGCGCGAGCAGGCCCTGGCCGGGGTGCTCGCCGAGACCACCGGCGGGCGCCCCGAGGACATCACCGTCACCACTGCCGCCGCACTGATGGGCGCCGTACATCGCACGCTCTTCCAGCGGATCCAGTCGCTGACCCTTGCCGGGCAGTCCAACGACCTCATCGCCCGCACGGTCGGCGCCGAGGCCGCCCAGGCCTTCAACCTCCTGGAGCCGGCCCTGGGCGACTACGCGGTCGCCTGAGGTTTGGTGCCGCTGACAACGTTCGCGCCGAGCTGGTCGTCGGTGGTGATCCGCGCGGTCAGGCCGTGGTCGGCAAGTACGGCCCGGGCGAGCGGTGCCTGGTGCTCGCTCATCTCGACGAACACGTGACCGCCGGGCGCCAGCCAGCCGGTCGCCCCGGCGGCGACCCGGCGCAGGGTCGCGAGGCCGTCCGGACCGCCGTCCAGGGTCACGTGCGGCTCGTAGAGGCGCGCCTCCGGAGGCAACAGACGGATCTCGTTCGTCGGAACGTAGGGGACGTTGGCCAGCAGAACGTCGATCCGGCCACGCAGCTCGGCAGGTAGCGCCGTGAACAGGTCGCCCTGGTAGACATGACCCAGCCGAGGCTCGAGGTTGCGTCGCGCACAGCGGACCGCGGCCAATTCGATGTCCGCGGCGTGCAACTCGACCGGCCGTTCGGCCGCGACCGCCGCACCGAGCGCACCGGACCCGCACCCCAGGTCGACAACGACGGCCCCCGGCGCGGTCACCCGCAGCGCCTCGGCCACCAGGAGCTCGGTACGACGACGCGGGATGAATACCCCCGGATCGACTGCGATCCGCAGCCCCCGGAACGACGCCCAGCCGAGAACGTGCTCGAGCGGAAGCCCGGCGATCCGGCGGCCGACCATGACGGCAGCCTCCGCCTGGTCCCGGGCGGTCGACGCGATCAGCGCGGCCTCGTCCTCGGCGAACACACAGCCGGCCGCCCGCAACCGGTCCACGACCGGGGCGACCTCAAAGGAAGGAACAGAAGAGACAGACACGGAAACCCTTCGACTACGAGGCTCCCGCGGTCAGCGAACGTCGCCGACTTCTCGAGGCGGGAGCAACCAACCTGCCCTTGCGGTGATCGGTCCCACCTCCTTCGTCCGTCGTACGGTGTCGGCACTCACCCTACCCGAACCGCGTTCACACCGGTGAGCTCGGCATGACCAGGACCCTACGAACTGAAGTCCGCTCCAGGTCAAGCGTCGAGGCGTGGATCCGCGCGGAGCGACTCGGCCAACCGTTGCAGCGCCGGGTTCGGGCTGTCCGGGTTCCAGCAGGCGTGCAGCGTCACCGAATGCGCGTCGGCGGTGTCCAGTTCTCGGTAGCGGACTCCTTCGACGCGCATCGCGACGATCGATCGCGGGATCAGCGCGCAGCCGAGCCCGGCCCGGACCAGGGCGAGCATGGTCGGCACTTGCGAGGCCAGTTGACTGACGGCGAAGCGGTCCATGCCGATCATCGCCGCGCAGATGTCGTGCAGGTACTGCGATCCTTCCGGGCTGTAGCCGATGTAGTCGTCGGTCACGTCCACCAACGCGACCGGTCCCTCGCCGACCGCCAGCGGATGATCGGCCGGGACGGCCAGCACCAGGTCCTCGGAGTGCACCAGCACCGACTCGAACCTTTGCGGGATCGGCGGGCGCACCAGCCCGATGTCGATCTCCATGGTCGCGATCGCCTCGAATTGTGCCGGGCTGACGAGCTCGGTGAGCTCCGACGTCACCGCCGACGTCCGCTTCCCGACCATGGTGAGGAAGTCGGCCAGGACGGCGTACGCCCCGATCGCGGTGAACGCGATCCGCAGGGTTCCGGTCCGCCCGTCGGCCGCCCGCCGGGTCGCGTCGGGAGCCACCTCCAGCAGGGCGAGCACCCGCCGGGCGTGCTCGAGGAACACGTCCCCCGCCGCGGTCAGCCGGACTCCCCTGCCGGTCCGGTCGAACAGCCGCACGCCCAGCGTCCGCTCCAGCCCCTGGATCTGGCGGGTCAGCGGCGGCTGCGTCATGTTCAACCGCTGCGCCGCCCGGCCATAGTGCAACTCCTCGGAGACGGCGACGAATCCGCGCAGTTGCGGGAAGGACAGATCCATACGCGGCACCGTACCCATACCCGCGCGGTATCGGTCAATACGAAAACGGGCTTGGACCTGCATAGCGGAAAGCGCCTACCGTCGTCGGAACAGCCCGACCGAAGGAGTCCGCACGGTGCCCAGACTCGCCGCCCTGTTCACCCCCGAGCGCGCCGCCGACGTGGTCGACCCGCAGACCCGGCGTCTGCTCGATGACCGGTTCGAGGTCGTCTGGGCAGGACCCGAGCACGCCGCCGGCGCGGCTTCCCCGGGCAGACCTCCGGCCCTCGACCCGCAGGCGGTGCCGAGCCTGGCCGCCGGCGCCGACGTCCTGCTGACCAGCTGGGGTACGCCGCGCCTGGGCGAGGAACTGTGGGCCGACGGCAACGGTCCCCGGGTGGTCGCGCACGCGGCCGGCTCGGTGAAGAACCTGATCGACCCGGTGATCCTCGGCCAGGGGGTCGCCGTCTTCTCCGCGGGACCGCGGATCGCCTGGTCGGTCGGCGAGTACTGCCTGGCCGCCATGCTCACCCTCGCCCGCCGACTCCCCCGGTTCGACCATGCCATCCGTCACGGCGGCTGGAAGCAGAGCGGGTTCCGGGGACACGAGCTGACCGGTGCCAAGGTCGGCATCATCGGCGCCAGCTCGACCGCCCGGGCGCTGATCTCCCTGCTCACGCCGTTCGGCTGCGACCTCGCGGTGTACGACCCATACCTGACCGCGGAGCGCGCGAACCAGCTGGGCGTCCGCCGCACCAGCCTCGCGGACGCGCTCCAAAGCCCCTTCGTCACCATCCACGTCCCGAACGTGCCGGAGACGCAGGGCATGATCAGCCGGCGGCTGATCGGGCAACTGCCCGACGACGCCATCCTGATCAACTCCTCGCGCGGTCCGGCGATCGACCAGCAGGCCTTGCTCGACCACGTCCTCACTGGTCGCCTGTACGCCGCCCTCGACGTCTACGACCCCGAGCCACCGTCCTTCGACGTCAGCGTGCTGGGGGCACCGAACCTGTTGGTCACCCCGCACATCGCCGGTGACACCGCCGAGGGCCACCTGGCGCTCGCCGGCTACGTGCTGGCCGACGTCCTGCGATGGCTGGACGACGGCGCCCGCGGACCGAGCTTCGTCGATCCGGCCGCCTGGTCGATCGCGGCCTGAGAGGACGCAGCCATGTCCCGAATCGCGAAGGTCGAGGTGTTCCCGGTCGCGGTCCCGTTCGCGCGCCGGTTCGTTCTCGGCAGTGGCGCGGTCGGTTCTCCCGGTGACCGGCCGGACCAGGCCTCGGCGGTGCTGTTCGTGAAGCTGACGACCGAGGACGGGGTGGTCGGCTGGGGTGAGCAGCGGGCGCTGCCGAGCTGGAGCTACGAGACCGCCGAGACGATGGCCGTGGTGATCAGACGCCATCTGGCGCCGATCCTGCGCGAGCTCACGCCGTTCGACGTCGAGCTGTTCCACCAGCGCGCCGCCAAGCGCCTGAGCCCCGCGGTGTCGAACGGCTTCCCGTTCGCCCGGGCCGCGGTGGACGTCGCGATGCACGACGCGGCCGGCAAGCTGGCCGGCGTACCGGTGCACGCGCTGCTCGGCGGCAAGCTGCACGACGAGATCGCGCTGTGCTCGGCGATCGGGGTCGGTGACTCCGACGCCGTCCGCGACCATGCGCTGCAGTCCTCGGACCACGCGGCGTACAAGGTGAAGATCGGCGGCGACCTGGACGCGGACACCGCCGCGATCGAGACCGTCGCCGAGGTGGCCGGCGGCAAACCGCTCTGGCTGGACGCGAACCAGTCCTACCGCGCGAGCCTGCTCAGGCAACTCCTCGACCGCACCGCGGGCATCCGCACCCTCCACTGTGTCGAGCAGCCGGTGCCGAGCACCGACACGCTCGCGATGCAACGCCTGCGCAGCCTGATCGACCTGCCGATCGCGATCGACGAGGGCAGCTTCTCCGCGCAGGACCTGGCCCGCGCGATCCGGCTGGACGCCGCCGACCTGGTCGTCGTCAAGGTCTGCAAGTCCGGCGGCCTGCGCAACGCCCTGAAGACCGCCCAGACCGCCCTGGCCGGCGGTCTCGAGATCCTGGCCAGCGGCCTGACCGACTGCGGGGTCGCGTTCGCGGCCGCGCTGCACGTGTTCAGCCAGCTCGACCTGGCCCTGCCCGCCGAGCTGAACGGGCCGGAGCTGCTCTCCGACCTGTACGTCGAGGGCCTCACCATCACCAAGGCCGTTGCCACGGTCCCCACCGCCCCGGGGTTGGGCGTCCAGGTCGACGAGGACCGCATCCGGGCCGAGTCGATCGACCTTGACTACAGCTGAGGAGTAGCCATGCAGCAGAGGCTGTCCCGCCGCAGCTTTCTCGAGCTCACCGGCCTGGCCGGATTGGCCGCGGCCGCCGCCGGCTGCTCGTCCGGGCCGCCGGCCGGCGCCGCCACCTGGTCGATGTGGTCGAGCAGCGCCGCGGAGAAGAAGGTCTGGGAGGATTTCAGCACGTACGTCGAGCAGCAGCTGAAGGTCAGGTCCGTTCCGACACTGACCCCGTCCGGTGGATACCCGACGAAGCTCGACCTCCAACTGGTCAGCGGCACGGCCGGGCTGGTGACCGCCATCAACGGCACGCTGATCCCGACGTACGCCGCCCGGGGCGCGCACCGGCCGCTGGACGACCTGATCGCGGCCGACCCCGACTTCGACCCGGACGACTTCTACCAACCGAGCCGCCGGATCTCGAGCTTCAACGCGAAGACGTACGCGATCGGCTTCGACGTCGCCCCGACGGTCATGTACTACAACAAGACGCTGCTGCAGCAGCACGGCATCGACCTGCCGTCCCGGACCGAACCGATGTCGTGGGCAACCTTCCGGGAGCTGGCCGTCGAGCTCACCCGGCCGCCGGACCAGTACGGCTTCACCTGCGCGCCGGCGATCGACGACCTCGTCTCCTGGATCTACTGTGCCGGCGGCAACGTGATGGACGACCAGGCCACCCGCAGCACGCTCGGAGCGCCGGAGGCGATGGAGGCGCTGCAGTTCGTCATCGACCTGTTCGTCAAGGACAAGGTGACGCCGCCGATCAAGAACCTGGTCACCGAAAGCTCGATGGCCAACTTCATGGAAGGCAACGTCGCGTTCATGCAGAACGGCCCGTGGCAGGTGGTCAACGCCCGGAAGGCCGAGTTCGACTGGGACATCATCCCGTTCCCGGCCGGCGCGGTCGGTAGCACACCCCGGGTCTCCGGGTCCAGCTTCGCGATCCCCTCGGGCGTGCGCGAAGGTGCCGATCTCGACCTCGCCTGGAAGCTGCTGAAGACCCTTACCAGCACCGGTGCGCTCGACATCTACGCCAGGGCCGGCCGCAACAACCCGGCCCGGCTCAGCGCCGGCAGTGCGTTCCGCCCGCCGCCGGACAACCTCGGCATCGTCCAGCAGGTCCTGGCCGGCAAGGTCGCCGGCGGGCACGCGTTCGACGTCACCACGAACTGGAACCAGGTCAAGCAACTGCTCGGCCAGGACCTGCCCCGGACGTTCCTCGGCCAGGTCACCGTCGCCGACGCGATCGCCGGGCTGACCCCGCGCCTCGACGTACTGATGAGGCAGCACCAGGACAACATCCGCCAGGCCGCCGCCCGGAAAGGGTGACCATCATGTCCGTCGACACCCTTCCCGTGCCGGCCACGGCGCCGCCACGACCCACCCCGGAACCGACGCCGCGCTGGCGCAACCGGGAGTCCCTGACCGCCTGGCTGTTCCTGCTGCCGAGTCTGATCGGCTTCCTGGTCTTCACCGCCGGGCCGGTCGTCGCCGCCGGCGTGATCTCGCTGCTCGACTGGAACCTGTTCAGCCCGCCGACCTGGGCCGGGTTGAGCAACTTCGCCCGGCTGGGCCCCGACCCGACGTTCTGGTCGGCGCTGGGCAACACGGCGTACTTCACCTTCCTGAGCGTGCCGCTGACGATCCTGGTCAGCCTACTGCTGGCGCTGCTGCTGAACCAGGGGCTGCGCCGGGTCGCGGTCTTCCGCTCGCTCCTGCTCTTGCCCTACGCGACGATCACGGTGGCGGTCGCGTTCGTCTGGATCTGGCTCTACATCCCGCACGACGGCCTGGTGAACGCCGTGCTCGGCGCGATCGGGATCAACGGCCCGGCCTGGTTGATCTCCGACACCTGGGCGATGCCGGCGCTGGTCGCGATGAGCGTGTGGAAGAGCTTCGGCTTCGGCATGGTGGTGTTCCTGGCCGGCCTGCAGGCGATCCCGCAGCAGCTCTACGAGGCGGCCCGGGTGGACGGCAGCTCGGCCTGGCAGAGCTTCCGCAACGTGACTGTGCCGATGTTGTCGCCGGCCCTCTTCTTCGTGGTCGTCACCTCGGTGATCGGCTCGTTCCAGGTCTTCGACCAGGCGCTGATCATGACGAACGGCGGACCGGGCACGCGCACGACCACGCTCGTCATGTACATCTACCGGACCGGCTTCGAGAACTACGACCAGGGGTACGCCGCCGCGCAGTCGCTGGTGCTGTTCGCCTTCATCGTGCTGATCACCGCCACGCAGTTCGTCTTCCAGAAGAGGCTGGTGCACTATGACAACTGACGCCCTCCCTCTGGTCGCCGGCAAGGTTGCCGCCCGCAAGCTCGTCGTCTTCGCCTGTTTCCTGGTCACCGCGATCACCCTCATCCCGGTCGTGATGATGGTGCTGGTCGCGTTCCAGTCCGACGGCGAGTCGATGGCCGCAAAGCCGTCGTTCTGGCCGGGTAGCTGGCACCCGGAGAACCTCACCCGCGCGTTCGACCTGGTGCCCCTCGGCAAGTACCTGCTGAACACCGTGTACTTCGCCGCCGGCACGACCGTGCTCGAAACAGTCACCGCGGCGCTGGCGGCGTACGCGTTCGCCCGGCTCCGGTTCCCGGGCCGCAACTGGCTGTTCGGTGTCTACCTGGCCACCTTGATGATCCCGTCGCAGGTGACGCTGATCCCGCAGTTCGTGCTGGTCGCGAAGCTGCACGGCATCGACACCTGGCCGGGCATGATCCTGCCGCACGCGTTCACCGCGATCGGGGTGTTCCTGCTCCGGCAGTTCTTCCTCGGCATCCCCCGCGACTACGAGGAGGCCGCCCGCCTCGACGGCGCGAACCGCTGGCAGGCGTTCCTCCGGATCATCGTCCCGCTGGCGGTGCCGGCGATCGCGACGCTGGCGGTGTTCAAGTTCATCGGCCAGTGGAACAACCTGCTGTGGCCGCTGATCATCTCCAACAGCGACGCGACCCGGACGGCGTCCGTCGGCCTGCAGGTGTTCCAGGACACCAACGGCACTCAGTGGAACCTGCTCCTGATGGCCGCCACCGTCACCACCGTCCCGCTGATCGTCGTCTTCTTCCTCACCCAACGCTGGTTCGTCCGCGGGATCACCATGAGCGGGCTGGGAGGCCGCTGAACCTTGTCCGAGTCCGTCGTCACCCCACCGCCCCGGTCGACCTACCTCTGGTCCGTCTTCACCAAACCCTGGTCCGGCCTGCCCGGTGACCAGCTCGGCCGGCTGGTCGCCGAGCTGGGCTTCGGAGGTGCCGAGGTTGCGGTCCGCGACACCGCCTACGTCACCCCGGCGGACGCCGAGGCCGAGCTACCGAAGTACGCCGAGCAGTTGCGTGCCGAGGGCATCGAACCGGTCAGCGTCGCGAGCGACCTGTCCGAGCGTGTCTTCGCCGCCTGCGCGCAAGCCGGCGTGCCGATGATCCGGATCATGGCCGAGCTCGGTCCGGACGGCTACGCCGCCTCGGTCCGGCGTACTCGCGGTCTGCTCGAGGAGGCGGCGATCCTGGCCGCGCAGTACGACGTCCAGGTCGGTATCCAGCCGCATCACGGGAAGTTCGTGCCGTCGACGCTCGGCGTGCTCCAACTGCTCGACGGTCTGCCCGACCAGTTCAAGCTGGTGTGGGACGCGGCCCACGACGCACTCGCCGGTGACGATCCCGCGATCACACTCGAGCTCGGCGCCGGCCGGCTCGGCATCGTCAACTTGAAGAACGCGCAGTACATCCGGACCGCCGACGGCTGGACGACGCACTTCGTCCCTGGCGACGAGGGGATGTCCGACTGGTCCGCGGTCTTCGCCACGTTGCGACGACTCGGCTGGAGCGGGCCGATCTGCCTGACCGGTCAGTACTCCGATCCCGCCGTACCGGTGGAGGAACGAATCGCGAAGGATCTCCGCGACGCCCGTGTCACATCGTCCGGCGGCGTTCCGTCAGTGGGGTGAAGACGACCCCACACTCGATGGAGTACCTCCCATGACTGCTCGGATGAAGAACCCCGCGATGCTGCTGCCGGACGCCACCAAGGGAGTGCAGAACATCTTCAAGGCCGTCCACCAAGGCGGCGTGCCGGCGACGACGCTCGAACTCGTGCACCTGCGGGCCAGCCAGATCAACGGCTGCGGACCCTGTGTGTTCGGCGGCGTGAAGTCGGCCGTGAAGAACGGCGAGAGCGACGAGCGGCTGCACCAGGTCGTCGCCTGGCGTGAGTGCGACCTGTTCACCCCGGCCGAGCGGGCGGCGCTCGCGCTGACCGAGGCGGCGACCCGGCTCGCCGACCGGCCGGGCGCGGTGACCGACCAGATCTGGGCCGACGCGGCCGAGCACTTCGACGAGCACCAACTGGCCGCGATCATCCTGATGATCGGGCTGACCAACCTTTTCAACCGGATCAACACGACCGTACGGGAGCCTGCCGGCGCGACCTGGTGAGTGAGTAGCGTGCGGAACGTCGATGTCGAGGACGGCATCGGCGTTCCGACGTACCCGGGGTAGACCGGAAACCGGAGGCCGCGATGAAGTACATGCTCTTGATCTACGGGAACACCGACACCTGGGACGCCTTGCACGCGGCCGGGATCGACCAGGTGCTCGACCAGCACCGCCGGCTCGCCGACGAGCTGAAGGCGAACGGCGAGTACCTGGACGGCCTCGGGCTGACCACCGCGAACGCGCGGGTGGTCCGGGTCAACGACGGCGTGCCGGCGGTCACCGACGGTCCGTTCACCGAGGCGAAGGAAGTGCTGGCCGGCTACTACCTGGTCGACTGCAGTCTGGAACGGGCGACCGAGATCGCTGCCCGCCTGCCGGAGGCGAGGTTCTCGCCGATCGAGATCCGCGCGTTCACGGATCCGATGGAGGAGTAGGTCCGCTCCAGGAACTTGCCGGCCTCAGCTGGGCGTTGACACCTGAGACCGGCGAGTCACTGACTCAGCCCTGCGCGGGGCCCCTCGGGTTCAGCTGGGGACACCCGGCGTGAGGATGACCCCACCTGAAGGGGACTGGTCACCCATGCCCCGGCCACCCTGGACGAACACGGTGGCACCCTGCTCCGGAGCCGGGGCGCCTGCGCCGAGTCGCAGCGTGGTGGTCAGGCCGTTGCTCAACCTCAGCACCGCCACGCGTCGCGGTTCCACCGACGGGATCGACGAGCTCACCTCGTGGATGCCGGTGCAGACCGCCGGTTGGATCGAAGCCCGTCCGAGCCCTGCGTTGCCGTGACTCCTCACACCACGGCACTGCTCGGCGAGCCTTGTCATCGCTGACACACTTCCCCCTTCTCTCATCGTTCCCCGAGTGACGGTTGACGTGACCGCTGTGAAAACGCGCAGCAGTCACACACTCCCCCGTCCTTCCCGCACCCGGAAACGACGCGGAAGTGATCAGGGAAGCCTTGCTGAGAGTGACGACGTTTTCAAGGGATCGTGACAGGAATCCCGCGCACTGGAACCGCTGTCCAGCTTTTATCCGACGTCGAAGCGTGCGAGCAAGCGCCCACTTGAAGCAGTGGTCCTACTGCTCCTACTGGCCACCGAATCCGGTGGTCGCGATCCCCTTGATGATCTGGCGCTGGAAGAAGAGGAACACCACCACCAGCGGCAGTGCGGCCAAGATCGCCGACGCCATGTTCTGCGCGTACTGCAACCCGTAGGCGCTCTTCACCGTCTGCAGGCCCACCGGCAAAGTCATCAGGTCCGCGTCGGTGGTGACGATGAACGGCCACAGGAAGTTGTTCCAGGCACCGATGAAGACGAAGATCGCCACCGCCGCGAGGATCGGCCGGGACAGCGGCAGCACGATCGACCAGAACACCCGCAGCCGGTTCGCGCCGTCCACCCGGGCGGCGTCCTCGAGCTCGACCGGGATCTGGTCGAAGAAGCGTTTGAGGATCAGCACCATCGCGGGCGCGAACGCCTGCGGCAGGATGATGCCCCAGTAGGTGTCGACCAGGTCGAACGCGAGCATCTGCCGGAACAGCGGCACGATCAGCAGCTGGGGCGGGATGATGATGGCCGCGATGATCGCCGCGTACAGCCAGCGCCGGCCGCGGAACGCGATCCGCGAGAACGCGTACCCGGCCAGTGCCGAGGTCGCCACGGTGATCAGCGTGATGGCGACGGACGTGACCAGACTGTTCCAGGCCCAGGCCGGGATGTCGCCTGCGGACAGGACCTTGCGGTAGGCGTCGAAGCTGAATCCGCCGGGCGGGTTCAGCGTGATCTTCGACGCACCGGCGTCCGCCTCGGTCTTCAGCGAGGTCAGCACCGCCCACCCGAACGGCACCAGCCAGGTCGCGGCGAGAAACGCCAGTACCAGCAGCGCGACCATTCTGGACACGCTCCACGGATTCTCGCCGGGCTTGTGACCTTGTTTGATCCCACGCGACAACGTGTAAGTACTCATCGACGTCCTCGCTTCGCTCCAGGCGCCGATGGATACGACTCACTGTGCCTGATGATGAACTTGCTCCGCTCCTTCATGATGCACTCCGGCGGTTGATCAGCTTGTACTGCGCGATCGACACCAGCACGATGATCGCGAAGAACAGGTAGGAGATGGCCGACGAGTAGCCGAACCGGTAGCCGGTGAAGCCGGACTCGTAGATGTACTGCACGATCGACCGGGTCGAGCCGGCCGGGCCGCCGTTGGTCAGCATGTAGATCTGGTCGAAGACCTTCAGCGACGCCAGGATCTGCAGCGTCACGATCAGTGCGGTGGTCGGCGCCAGTTGCGGGATCACGATAGAGAACAGCTGCCGCCATTTGCCGGCACCGTCGATCGCGGCCGCCTCGAACTGCTGCTCCGGGATGGTCTGCAACGCGGCCAGGTAGAGCAGGAAGTTGAACCCGATCGTCCACCACAGCGTGGTCACCACGACCGAGATCATCGCCACGTTCGGATCCTGCAGCCACGCGACCGGCGCGACCCCGAGCTCGGCCAGCACGCCGTTGATCAACCCGAGCTTCGGGTTGTACATCCACGACCAGAACATCACCACGACGGTCGAGGCCAGCAGGTACGGCAGGAAGAACGACAGCCGCCACAACCACCGTCCGGGCAGGCCGAGGTTCACCAGCAGCGCGAAGGCGAGCGACAGCGCGACGAGCGGGATCGTGCTGAGCACCGTGAACCACACGGTGTTGCCCAGCGAGCGCCACATGTCCGGGTCGCGCAATGCCTCGGTGTAGTTGGCGAGGCCCAGGAGCTCGCCACCTGAGCCGGTCAACGTCTCACCGGTGAAGCTCAGGTAGAGGCCGTACAGGGCGGGCACAACGAGGAAGAGCACGAACAGGACGGCGAACGGCGCCGCGAAGGCCCATCCGGTGGCCGTGTCCCCACGCTTGGCCCGGGCCCGGCCGGATTCCGGGCCCTCGGCGACGACCGGCGTACTGGTCGCGGTGCTGTCGATGGCGGTCGACATCAGTGGCTCTCCTCTCACACCGGCTGCGGACGGTCGAGCAGCACGTTCAGCCGCTTCACGAACCCGTCGAACCCGGCCGCCGGGTCCCCGCTGCCCAGGTAGACGTTCTGCACGTTCTCGGCGAAGTACTTGTGGAAGTCGCTGCCCGCGCCGCCGAACCACGCGTCCGGGTCGTAGTTGACGTACCCGGGAATGTCCGCGTAGTTGGACTGCGGCTTCAGGTCCTTGAACTCCGCGCTCCGGACGACCGGCTGGTACGCCGGGATGTGGCCGGCGCCGGCCCACGTCACCGAGCGTTTCAGGATCTCCGCGACCATCTCGTACACGTGCCGGCGACGCTCCGGCGACACCTTCGACTGCCGGGGCAGCACGAACGTGTGCGAGTCGGCGTACGCGGCGTCGGTGCCGAACAGTGTCGGGATCGGCATCGCCTCGAGCGGCATCTTCGCGTCCTTCAGCACCGGCAACTCCCACACACCGCCGAACAGCATCCCGCTCTCGCCGTGCAGGAATTCGCTGGTCGCCGTGCCACCGTCGCCGCTGCGGGTCGCGATCGTGTCGTTGAGCAGGGAGCGGACGAAGGTGAGCGCCTTGACCGCCGCGGCCTCGTCCACCTGCGCGGGCTGACCGGGAACCAGCCTCATGTCGGCACCGGTCTGGCGGTAGAGCGTGTAGAAGAGCCGCCACATCTGCGAGCCGTCACCGAGGTAGCCGTAGGACAGACCGTGCTTGCCGGTCACCTTCTGCAGCCTCGCCGCAACCTCGGTGAACTCCTCCGCGCTCTTCATCGACCGCAGGGTGTCCACGACTCCGGCCTTCGCCGCGTGCTCGGTGTTGTAGTAGAGGACGAACGGGTGGATGTCGAGCGCGAGCGAGTACGGCTTCCCGTCGTAGATTCCCTTCTGCCACACCAGCGGCGGGAAGTCGCTTTCGCGGAGGCCGACCTCGGCGAGCAGGTCGAGGTCCCACGGCTCGAGCAGGCCGCCGGGGGCGTAGCCCGCGATCCGGGACGCGTGCATGATCGCGAGGTCGGGCGCACGGCCACCGGCCGAGGCCATCGCCAGCTTGGTGTAGTAGGGCGGGCCCCAGGCGAGCACGGTCTGAGTGGCCTTGAAGCCGAGATTCAGCCCGTTGACGGCGTCCACCAGACCCGCCATCACGACGCCGTCACCACCGGTCATCAGGTGCCAGTAACTGAGGTCGTCCGTCGAGCGGGAGGCACTCGGTGAGCAGCCGAGCAGCAGGCTGCCGCCGGCCAGCGCGGCGGCTCCGGTGAGCAGGCTGCGCCGGGAGATGTTGTCTGTCATTCGGTCTCCTTGGGGAGGGCGGGACCGATCATTACATCGTTAGAACGTAGCGACAAGGTTCCTTGATGTAGTTTTTTGAGGCAATTTGTCCGTTAGCGTGTGGTCCTGGTGCTGGCGCGTTCGACGATCCGGTGCGGGATGATCACTCGCCGTGGCGGCGCGCCCTTGTCCGCCATCCGCTCGGCCAACAGATCCAAAGCCGACTGGACGAACGCCCGCCGGTCGAAGTCGACCGTGGTCAGCGGCGGGATCATGAACTGGCTCTCGAGGATGTTGTCGAACCCGGCCACCAGCGTCTGCTCCGGTACGCCGACGCCCGCCGACCACAACGCCGACAGGGCGCCGGAGGCCAACGTGTCGGTGAAGCAGAAGAACGCGTCCGGCAACTCGTGCTCGGTCAGGTACTTCCCGACCACGGTTGCCGCACCTTCGGGCCGCCAGCGGTCCAGGTTGATCTCCAGCGCCGGATCGTTCGGTATGCCGGCCTCCTCGAGCGCTTGGCGATACCCTGCCGTCCGCAGGCGGGACGCCGCCGTCCCGGGCGCGTCCGCACTGCCGCCCAGGACTCCGGCGCCGCTCGAGCCGCGCGGGACCTCCGGCGTACCGACCGCCGCGATCCGCCGGCAGCCCTGTGCCAGCAGGTGTTCGGTCAGGTCCCGCGCCGCCGCCAAGTTGTCGATCGCGACCTGGCTGACCACGTCCTGGTCGACGTCGCCGATCAGCACGACGGGCGGCAGCGGCCCGGCCGTCATGATCGCGCTGTCGTCGACGTTCACCGGGTTCAGGATCAGGCCGTCGACCAGGTGCGCACGCCCCTTCGACAGCAGCTCGAACTCACGTTTCGGCTCGGCCGCGGTCTGCTCGATCTGCACACCCCAGCCACGCTCGTGCGCCAGTTCGACCACGAGATGGGTGATCTCCGCGGAGTACGGCCGGAGCAGGTCGGGCAGCGCGAGCGCGATCATCCCGGAGCGGCCGTTGCGCAGGCCACGCGCACTCATGTTCGGCACGTAGTCGAGCTCGCTCAGCGCCTGCTCGACCCGGGCGCGCGTCTCGGGACGGACGAAGACCACACCGTTGATGACGTTCGACACCGTCTTCGGGGACACCCCGGCGAGCTTGGCGACGTCTTTGACGGTGGCACGCATGCGGCCATTGTCACATCTGGCCGCGTTGTCACGACTCAGCGGCTGGTCAGCGCCCCGCCGTTGACGTGCAGGACCTGACCGGTGACGTGCCGGCCGGCGTCCGAGGCGAGGAAGTGGATCGTGCCGGCGATGTCGGCCACGGTGCCCTCGCGTTTCGTCATGGTTGCCTCCAGCAACCAGGCGCGGCGCTCGGCGGTGAGCCCGCCCCGGAAGAACTCGGTGTCGGCGGTGAAGCCGGGGGCGACCACGTTCGAGGTGACGCCGCGCGGCCCGAGGTCGGCCGCGACATCGAGGTTCCAGGTCGCCAGCGCGGCCTTGGCCGCACCGTACGAGCCCGGTCCGCGGGCGCCCGCGATCGAGCCCAGGTGGATCACAGCCGTCGTCAGCCGAGGCCCGAGGGCAGCGGTGGTCAGCACCGCGGACAGCAGGTTCGCCTCCAGGTTGGCCAGCCAGTTCGCCTTCAGCCGGGCGAGCCCACCCTCGCCACGGCCGAAGTCGGTGTTGCCGCCGGCGTTGTTCACCAGGACGTCGATGCGCTCCGGCAACCCGGCGGCCAGGCGCTGGACCTGCGCCGGGTCGGTCGCGTCACACACCACTCCCCTGGCGCCGAGGTCCGCGGCGGTCTTCGCCAGCACGTCCTCCCGCCGGCCGGTGATCACCACCTCGTCGCCGTCCGCGCGGAACCGCTCGGCGGTCGCCCGCCCGATTCCGGTCGCTCCTCCGGTCACCACGATCGTCCGTGACACGGTACTCCCTTACGTTTAGGTCTAAATGTTTAGGTCTAAACATAGCATGGTCCTCATGACACCCGAGGCGAACAATCCCGCGAGGCCATCGGGGGACGGCTATCCGTTCGACGGGCCGGGCACCTATCCGGCCGCGGAGATCGCCCGCGCCTGGCAGCGCGAGCGACCGGGTACGCCGACGGACTCGATCGAGATCGTCACTCCCCTGTGGCGGCTGGCGAAACTGTTCGCCGACGACCGCCGCCGGCTGCTCGCCGATCTCGGGGTCGATCCGGCCACCCTCGACCTGCTCAGCGTGCTGCGCCGGGCGGGTTCGCCGTACGAGCTCAGCACCCGTGAGTTGAGCCGCCGGACGCTCGTCACCGCCGGTGCGATCTCGCAGCGGGTCGCACGAGCCGAGGACAGCGGACTCGCCACCCGGCGGACGGCGGGCGACGGCACCCGCGCTGTCCTGGTCTCGCTCACCGAGGCCGGCCACGACCTGATCGAACGGACCGTCGACCAGGTCCTCACCCGGGAGTCCGAACTGCTCGCGTCGCTCACTCCGGCGAACCGCCGCCGGCTGGCCGGTCAGCTCCAGGAACTCCTCGACCAGGCCGGCCGGATCGCCCGCAAACCTTCGTCGGACGTATAAGCTTTTCCGCAGCCGATCACCGCGAGGCTCGCGGCAAGTTCATAGGGTCGGTTCAATGTCACAATTGAAGGATGCCTGCTACCGAATCGACCGGGTCAGCCGGTCCCACGGCCGCCGACAGTCACGACGTCATCCAGGTGCGGGGAGCCCGGGAGAACAACCTCAGCGGGGTCTCGGTGGACATCCCCAAGCGCCGGCTCACCGTCTTCACCGGGGTCTCCGGCTCCGGCAAGTCGTCCCTCGTCTTCGACACCATCGCCGCCGAGTCCCAGCGGCTGATCAACGAGACCTACACCGCCTTCGTCCAGAACTTCCTGCCCAGCCGCAGCCGTCCAGACGTCGACTCGTTGCGCAACCTGTCCGCCGCGATCATCGTCGACCAGCAACGCATCGGCGCCAACTCCCGCTCCACCGTCGGTACGGCGACCGACGCGCACACCATGCTCCGGGTCCTGTTCAGCCGGGCCGGGACGCCGTACGTCGGATCGCCGTCGGCGTTCAGCTTCAACCTGGCCGAGGGGATGTGCCCGGACTGCGAAGGGCTCGGCCGGGCCACCGAGTTCGTCGTCGACGAGGTGGTCGACCGGGAGAAGAGTCTCAACCAGAACGCGATCAGGGCGCCTGGGTACGCGGTCGACAGCTGGCCCTGGCAGCTGCTGGCGACCACCGGGCTGTTCGACCCGGACCTGCCGCTGAAGGACTACCCGGCCGAGGACTGGGACCGCTTCCTGTACTCCGGCCCCACCAAGGTCAAGGTCGGCAAGAGCAACGTGACCTTCGAGGGCCTGGTCTCCAAGCTGCGGCGCAGCTATCTCGGCAAGGACCGGGACTCGCTGCAGAGTCACGCCCGCGCGTTCGCCGACCGGGCGATCCGGCAGACCACCTGCGCGGCCTGCGGCGGCGCCCGGCTGAACGCGGCGGCACTGTCGGCCACGATCGACGGGCGGACCATCGCCGAGTGCTCGGCGATGCAGATCAGCGACCTCGCCAAGTTCGTTGCCACCATCAACCATCCCGGCGTCGCCCCGATGGTCGACGGCCTGCGGGAGACGCTGGACTCGATGGTCACCATCGGGCTCGGCTACCTCAGTCTGGACCGCGAGTCCTCGACACTGTCCGGCGGCGAGGCGCAACGGGTCAAGCTGGTCCGGCATCTCGGCTCGAGCCTGGCCGACGTCACCTACGTGTTCGACGAGCCGACCGTCGGCCTGCATCCGCACGACATCCAGCGGATGAACGACCTGCTGCTGCAGTTGCGGGACAAGGGCAACACCGTCCTGGTGGTCGAGCACAAGCCGGAGACGATCCGGGTCGCCGACCACATCGTCGACCTCGGCCCCGGCGCCGGTCTCGCCGGCGGGCGGCTGTGTTTCGCCGGTGACCTGGACGGGCTGAAGAAGTCCGGCACGCTGACCGGCCGGTACCTCGATCACCGGGTCTCCGTGCGCGACGACGTACGGCGTCCGACCGGCCGGCTGGCGATCGAGAACGCGACTTTGCACAACCTGCGCAACGTCAGTGTCGACATCCCGCTCGGTGTGCTGACCGTGGTCACCGGGGTGGCGGGCTCCGGCAAGAGCTCGCTGATCCATGGGTCGCTGGCCGGGCGGGACGGGGTGATCGTCGCCGGGCAGGAGCCGATCCGGGGCTCACGCCGGAGCAACCCGGCGACGTACACCGGGCTGCTCGACCCGATCCGGGCCGAGTTCGCGACGGCAAACGGCGTGAAGCCGGGACTGTTCAGCGCGAACTCGGTGGGTGCGTGCAAGACCTGCAGGGGCATCGGTCTCGTCTACACCGATCTGGCCATGATGGCCGAGGTGGCGTCGGTCTGCGAGGACTGCAACGGTGCTCGCTTCACTCCCGAGGTGCTCGCCTACCAACTGCGCGGCAAGAACATCAGTGAGGTGCTGCGGATGACGGTGACCGAGGCGCGGGACTTCTTCAGCCGTGGGCCGGCCCGGAGCGTGCTCGACCGGCTCTCGACGGTCGGCCTCGGCTACATCGGGCTCGGTCAGCCGCTCACCACGTTGTCCGGCGGTGAGCGCCAGCGACTGAAGCTGGCGATCAACATGGGGAAGACGGGTTCGGTCTACGTCCTCGACGAGCCGACGACCGGTCTGCACCTGGCCGACGTGGACCAGCTGCTGGCGATGCTCGACACCCTCGTCGACGACGGCAACACCGTCATCGTCATCGAGCACCACCAGGCCGTGATGTCCCACGCCGACTGGCTGATCGACGTCGGCCCGGGCGCGGGCCACGACGGTGGGCAGATCGTGTTCACCGGCACGCCAGCCGATCTCGTCGAGAGCAGCCCCACGCTGACCGCGGAGCACCTACGACGGTACGTCGCGGGTGACTAGCTCGGCCGCGAGTGCCTCGACGAGATCGTGCCAGGCATCGAGGTAGCCGGCGGCGGGGCCGGTCTGGGCGAGCACCACGCGGGCCCCGCCGTTGCCGTCCCGCAGTGTCCAGGACACCTCACCATCTGTCCAGGTGTACGTCAGCCGCTCCGCCTCGGCGACGTCGGTCACCGGGCCGGCCTCGATGCCCTTGGCAACGAATCCGGCCGGCGGCAGGGCGCCCGCGGTCGCGGTGGCCGCACCGGCCAGCAGCTGCCAGACGAGCTCCTTCGGCCGGACGAGCTGCCGCTCGAACCGGATCGCCCCGTCGGCGAGCACGACACCTTCGTCGAGGCCGTACACCTTGACGAAGTGCTCGTGCAGCACGGCGTAGTCCTTCGCCGGCACCGCCGAACCGCCGACCACCTTCTCCAGCGCGTCGAAGCAGAGCAGCCACCCGCTGGTGAAGCTCGCCGACCCCGGCCGGTCGTCATGCGTCGCGGTCAGGTGCAGGGTGCACCCGTCTGCCGTCGGGACCAGCTCCCAGCGAAGCACCTCGGTGCCCCAGGTGTACTCCAGCAGCCGGGGTGGCTCGCAGGCGCGGATCACCCCGCTGCTCTCCTCGTCGACCGGTGCGCCCGGGTCCTCCTCGAAGGTGAACCTGATCGGGCCGTCCAGCCGCAGGTCCAGCTCGACCGCGGCCGGGAACCACCCGGCCAGCTGCTCCGGCTCGGTGATCGCCCGCCAGACCCTTTCCACCGGATGCCGCAGCTCGCGCCGCATCCGCAGGATGGTCCGGCCGTTCTCGGTGCTCAGAGTCTCGGTCATGCGCCCATATATACCCGATGAGGCATATACGATCAACCGGCGAACCGGGCGACGTCCTCGAGTTCCGCGGCCAACCCGGCTGGTTCGCCCGTACGGCCGAACAGGTCGTAGCTCAGGTCGGCGTGCTTCCAGGAGCCGATCACCCGGCCGCCGATCGCGACCGCCGGACGCACCATGCCACCGCCGGGGTGGATGTGTCTGCGATGCTCGTCGGGCAGTGCGTGCCGGCGATCGTCGTACCCGAGGAGATAGGGGTCGAACTCCCCCAGCAGCCGCAGTTCCCGGGCGCCGGGCAGGTCTTCGACCGCCGAGAACTCGACTCCCTCGACGTCGAACGACCTGGTCGCGACGGCCCGCAGCCCCGTGCGCGCCGCAGGCACCGAAAGCCCCGACCAGGTGGCGAGGTCGCGTGCGGTCGCCGGACCGTACGCCGCCAGGTATCGCCGGGCGACGCCCTCGACGTCCGCCTCCAGATCCAGCGGCTTGCCCAGCCAGTCGCGGACGGCGACCCAGGTCTCGTCCTTGTCGTGGCCCGGTCCGTAGCACAACCGCCCGAGCAGGCCGGTGTGCCGGATGAGCGCGTACACCTGCTGGCCCTTCGACTCGGCGATCAGTCCGGCCGTTACCAGTACGCCGGCCAGCGCCGACCGACCCGTCGGACCGTTGGCGAGCAGATGTTCCTCGATCAGGTCGGCCGCGGCCGCGCGGATCGCCGGGGTGAGACCGAGCTCGCCGTACCGGCGCTCGGTGCCCTTGATCAGTTTGGGGCCGAGCAGGCCGAGCAGAGGACCGGCGTGCTCGGTGGCGACGAGGTGGAGCGTGCCGCGCATGAACCAGCCGCGGACGACCGAGCGATCGGTCTCCTGCGCGCGGGTCACGTCCGCGAGAGTGGTGGCGGTGGACCGGGCGCGCACGGCGTACGCGGCGCCTCGCCAGGTCTGCGCCTGCAGTCCCCCCGTCCGGCGCACGACGTCGGCCACCCCTCCGGGGCCGGCCTCGTCCACCGGACGCGCCAAGCAGTTGGCCTGGGACCGAGCCGCCAGCAGCCAGTCCACCGACCTCTGCACCACCCCAGCATGACACCACAAACCGCGTCGGAAAGCAGCACAACCGGTCTGCCGGATTGTCCGGCAGACCGGTTGTCCGACCGAACCCGGCTCAGTCGAGCTGGGCGCCGACCAGGTTCGCGTAGTTGGCCTGGCCGGTGACGTTGGGGTGGTACGACTCGGTGACCGGGTTGGACAGGCCGTTGATCCACTCCGGGCTGCCGCAGACGGCGTGCCCGACGAAAAGCTGCGTCGGGTTGACGAAGGTGAAGTTGGCCGCACCCGCCGACGCGGCGATCTTGGCGTTCAGCAGGTCGGCGGTCTGGTTCAGCCGGCTCATCTCGGCCGGGCTGAAGAACGTGCCGGCGTTGCAGTCCGTGCCGTTGAACAACCGCGGGTAACCGACGACGACCACCCGCGCCGCCGGCGCCTTGCTCCTGATCGACCCGTACAGGCCGTTCAACCGGCCGGGCAGCGTGTTGTTGATGATCGCCTGCGCGTTGTTGATCGCGCCGGTGCAGTCGCCGAGCCACGACGGCTTCGCGCACTCGGTGATCACCGACGAGAACCCGGCATCGTTGCCACCGACCTGGACCGAGACCAGGGTGGCCGAGGCCGTCACCGAGCCCAGCTGGTTCGCGGTCACATCGGCGACCCGGGCCCCGGAGCACGCCACGAAGGTCAGGTTGGCGCCGATCCGGGTCGCGTCGATGTACGGGTACGCCTTGGTCGAGCGTTGGCAGGAACCGCTGCTCGAGATGTAGCTCCGGGTCCCGACGCCGGAGGCGTACGAGTCGCCGAGCGCCACGTAGTTCGGCGCGGCCGCGTGCGCGATTCCGGGACTGATGAGCATCGCGGCGCCGAGGGCCGCGACGGACAGCAAACTGGCGATGGACTTCATGGGGCGGACCGCCTTTGCCTGTGCGAGGGGTGGCGACAGAAGTACTCACCGTCACCTTCGCCGACTCGCGAGTAACACACAAGAGGCTGGTAAGAAATTCACCGCCAGTTGCCGATCCCGGTAGGCGACGTTTCCGGCTAGTCGTTCCAGGAGGACAGCCCAGGGCCGAGGGGCAGCGGGTAGCAGCCGTCCACGAGCTCGACCCGGCCGTCGGCGGGCAGCAGTCCGCTCTCGACGTAGATCGTGTTCGGCAGGGCCGCCAGCACGTGGATGTGGGCGCCGCCGCCGTGCGACGCGTACGGCACGCCGAAACCTTCAGCCATCAGCCCGATCTCCAGACACTCGGTGAGCCCGCCGGCCCGCCGCAGATCCGGCTGTACGACGCCCACGCCGCCGCGGGCGATCAGGTCCCGGAAGGCGGCCTGGCCGTACCGGTTCTCACCGGTCGCGATCGGGATGTCCAGCTTCTCGGCCAGCCGGACGTGACCGTCGGTGTCGTCGGCGGGTAGCGGCTCCTCGAACCACCGGCAGTCGAGCTCCTCGTACACACGCCCCCGGCGCAGGGCCTCGGAGTACTCGAAGGCCTGGTTGGCGTCGACCATCAGCGGCGCGTCCGGGCCGATCACCGCGCGCACCGCCCTGATCCGCTGCACGTCCTCGCCGAGGGGGCCGCCGCCGACCTTCATCTTCACACCGCGGAAGCCCTGCTCCATCGCCTTGGCCGACACCGTCTCCAGGCCGGTGACGTCCAGCTCGAGCCAGCCCACCATCGCGTACGTCGGGATGGTCGTGCGCTGCGCGCCGAGCAACTTCCAGACCGGCACGTCGAGCGACTTGCCGAGGAGATCCCACAACGCCAGATCAATCGCCGAGATCCCGTACGACGACAGCCCGGCCGTGCCCTGGTAGTCGGTGAGGCTCCGCAGCTTCTGCCGGATCCCGCGGATCAGCGTCGGGTCCTCGCCGACGATCGCGGGAGCCAGCTGCTCGGTGACGATCCGGGCCAGGATCTCCGGCGAGCTCGCCACCCGGCCGAAGTACGTCGTACTGACGCCGCTCACACCGTCGTCGGTGTCGATCCGCACCCGGGTGTGCCCGTTGCGGTCGAGCAGCTGGATCGCGTCCCGGACGGGGTGTGCCTTGGACTCCGACACCACCTGGACGCTGATATCCGTGATCTTCATCGTCACCCCTTGCGTTCGGGACCGGGGACCGAGAGGGGGTCGAAGCCGTAGGGCAGCTCCAGGCGGTGGGCTGCCATCAGGTCGGCGTCGCCGAGGAGGTCCCGGGTCCTGCCGTCGGCGACGATCCGGCCGTCGTCCATGAGCAGGCTGCGCTCGCAGAGCTGGAGCGCGTACGGCAGATCGTGGGTGATCATCAGCAGGGTCACGTCGAGACCGGACAGGATGTCCGACAGCTCGCGGCGGGCGGCCGGGTCGAGGTTGCTCGACGGCTCGTCCAGCACCAGCACCTCGGGCCGCATGGCGAGTACCGTCGCGACCGCTACCCGCCGCCGCTGACCGAAGGACAGGTGGTGCGGCGCGAGGTCCGCGTGGTCCTGCATCCCGACCTGCACCAGCGCCTCGTGCACCCGGTCGTCCAGCTCGGACCCGCGCAGTCCGAGGTTCGCCGGGCCGAACGCCACGTCGTCGCGGACGGTCGGCATGAACAACTGGTCGTCCGGGTCCTGGAACACCAGCCCGACCTTCCGCCGTACCTCGGGGAGGTGCTCGCGGTGCAGGCCTGTGCCGCCGATCTGGATCCGGCCGCTGCCGGTTCCGCCGGCCACCGAGCCGAGGATGCCGTTGAGGTGCAGCACGAGCGTGGTCTTGCCGGCGCCGTTCGGGCCGAGCAGTGCGACGCGTTCACCGCGCTGGACGGTGAAGTCGACGCCGTACAGCGCCTGCCGGCCGTCCGGGTAGGCGAAGACGAGCCGCTCGACGTGGATCGCGGGACCGCTCACAAGCCCACCACCCTAACCGCGAGTGCCACGGCGACCGCGGCCAGGGAGATCGCGAGCCCTTCCAGCCACTGGGACGAGGTCGCGCCCCGGGTGCTCAGCAGCGGCATCCGGCCGGTGTAGCCGCGCGACCGCATCGCCAGGTGCACTCGCTCACCGCGCTCGAAACTGCGGACGAACAGGGCCCCCACTCCCCCGGCGACTGCCTTGAGGTGACCGGCCCGGCCACCGGCGTACCCGCGCGACTCCCGCGCGATCCGCATCCGGTGCAGATCGTCGGACACCACGCTGAGGTACCGGATCATGAACGACAGGATCGCCACCAGCGTGGCCGGCAACCGCAACCGCTCCAGGCCGGCGAGTAGATCTCGCGGACCGGTTGTCGCCGACAACACGATCGCCGCGACGACGCCGAGCGTGCCCTTGGCGAGCACGTTCCAGGCCCCCAGTACGCCGGACTGCGACAACTCCAGCCCGAGAACGTCGACCCGCGGCCCGGTCGCCACGAACGGCAGCAGCAGCGCGAACACGATGAACGGCGTCTCCACCGTCAGCCGCCTCGCCACCAGGAGAACCGGGAGCCTGGCCGTGACCACGGCGGCGACCAGCATGACGGCGTACAGACCGAAGGCCCAGAACGCCGCGGCGGGCGTGGACACGACAGCGAGCACGAGGACGAACAGGGCGACGATCTTGACGTGCGCCGGGAGGCGATGCACCCGGCTGTCGACCGTTACGAGGAGACCGTCACCGCTCATGAAGCCCGGTTCGCGCGCACCGACGCCAGCTTGGCGACCGCCAGCCCGACCACGATGGTGACCAGGACGCCGATGATGCCGGCGAGCGCGCCGGACACCTCGGCGTTGCCGATTCCGCTGACGCCGTAGTCGGCCAGCGGGCTGCCCGCGACCGCGGAGTCCTCGGCCGCGCTCTCGAAGCCGAGCTTCGCTCCGACGAACTCCAGGCCGTCCGGGTGGGCGCTGGCGAACAGGCTGAGTCCACCGGCCACCAGCAGGGAGACCGCGACGCCTACGCCCAGGGTCCGCCCGGCCGGCTTGGCCGCGATCGGCTTGTCCGGCGCCACGGTCGAGGTGTTGCCGTCGGCATCGACCAGGACCAGGTCCCGCTGCAGGTGGCGAGCGGCGTACACCAGGTCCGGTCGGTTCGCGACGACGGCGCTCAGGACCGCGGCGGTGATGACCGCCTCGCCGATGCCGACCAGGACGTGCCAGCCGACCATCGCGGTCGCGAGCTTCCCGAGCGGGATGTCGACCGCGCCGCCGATCGCGTAGAGCCCGGTGAACGCGAGCGCGGCGACCGGCACCGACAGCAGCGCACCGGCCGTCGCCGCCGGGACGACGCTGCCCATCCGCCGGGGCAGGACCTGAAGGAGCGCGCGGGTCAGGAAGTAGCCGACCAGCACGGTGACGACACCCATCAGCGTGATGTTCGTCCCGAGGGCCGTCAGTCCGCCGTCGGCGAACAGCAGTCCCTGGACGAGCAGCACCGTCGACATCACCAGAACGGCGGTCCACGGCCCGACGAGGGCCGCGGCCAGTGCGCCGCCGAGCAGGTGACCGCTGGTGCCGGCGCCGACCGGAAAGTTCACCATCTGCACCGCGAACACGAAAGCCGCGGTCAGCCCGGCGAGCGCCGGACCGGTCTCGCGGATCTCCCGGTTCGCCCGCTGAAGGCTGAAGCCGACCGCCCCGGCCGCGATCAGGCCGGTGGCAACGGAGGTGGACGCGTCGAAGAAGCCGTCAGGAACATGCACGGGCACATCTTCATCCTGTTGCGACCGGATCGCAACAAGAGTCTCACAACTGCTTCAGCGCGTCCCCGATCGCCCGGTGGAACGTCGGGTACGCGTAAATGAGCTGTTGCAGCGTGTGCACGGGAACGGCCGCGTGCACCGCCACCGCGAGCGCGCCGAGCACCTCGCCACCGGTCGGTCCGGCGCTGGTCGCGCCGACCAGCACACCGCGCTCGTTGTCGACCACCAGTTTGATGAGACCCTCGTTGCCGGCCTTGTGGATCCAGCCGCGGGCCGAGGACGGGATCTGGCTCAGTCCGGTCCTCACGTCCAGGCCGGCGTCCCGCGCCTGCTTCTCGGTCATCCCGACCGCGCCGATCTCCGGGTCGGTGAAGGTCACCCGCGGCATCGCGTGGTAGCTGGCCAGCGGTGCGCCCTCGCTGCCGAGGATGTCGAACACCGCGACGTTCGCCTGGTACATCGCGTTGTGCGTGAACGCGCCCACCCCGGTGACGTCGCCGACCGCCCAGACACGGTCCGCGGCGCGGACGTGCTCGTCGACCTCCACCCGCCGTACGCCGGGGTCGATGCCGACCTGGTCGAGGCCGAGCACCCGCACGTCCACCCGCCGACCGGTTGCCACCAGCAACTTCTCCGCGGTCAGCGTGGTGCCGTCGTCGAGGGTCACCGTGAAGGTGTCGCCGTCGTGCGCGACCTGCTTGGCCGGCGTGCCGGTGTGGAACCGGACGCCGTCGCGTTCGAGCGCCTCCCGGGCGAGCTCGCTGGACTCCGGTTCCTCCATCGCGAGAATCCGGCCGGCCGCCTCGACCACCGTCACCTCGACCCCGAACCGGGCGAACACCTGGGTCAGTTCGAGCCCGATCGCGCCGCCGCCGAGCACCAGGATCGAGGCCGGCAGCGTGTCCGCCTCGATCGCCTCGTGGTTCGTCCAGTACGGCGTACCGGCGAGACCGTCGATCGGCGGGATCACCGGGACCGTACCGGTCGCGATCACGATGCCGCGGGCCGCCTCGAACTCCCGGTCGCCGGCCTTCACCGTGCGCGGCCCGGTGATGGTGCCGCGCTCGCGCAGGAAGGTGACGCCCTTCTTCACCAACCGGTCGACCGCGACCTGGTCGTTCCAGCTGTCGGTGGCCTCCTCGCGGATCCGCCGGGCCACCGGCGCCCAGTCCGGCCGCACGGTGGCCGTGCCCGCCATGCCGTCCACCCGGCGGGTCTCGGCGATCAGGTTCGCGGCCCGGATCATCATCTTGCTCGGGACACAGCCCCAGTACGGGCACTCCCCACCGACCAGCCGGGGGTCCAGCCCGACGACGTTCAGCCCGGCCTCCGCCAGCCGCCCCGCCGTCTCCTCACCGCCCACCCCGAGTCCGATCACGACCACGTCAACCTGTTCAGCCATGCGGACCAATCTCGCAGACCGTCCGCACCCGGCCAAGCCCACACCCCGTACGTCATCACGCGGTAAGCACCCGTTCACCGGGGCTGACTAGCGTCGCCGGCGGGAGGGAACGGTGGATTTCTCGGGTCTGGGCGACATCAATCTCGAAACGATCATCGCCTTCGTCGCCCTGATCGGCACGGCGGTCGCCTGGCTGGTCGACCGGTACGTCCTGCGGCGCAAACGGCTCGTCTACCGGGTACAGGTGGACGCCCCGATCGGGGTCTACCCGAGCGCGGACAAGACGCAGCGGATGGTGGACGTCGAGGTCCGGCACCAGGGCGCGGTGGTCGAGAACCCGAGCATCGTGCTGCTCCGGCTGGACAACGCCGGCGGGATGGACATCGACCCGCAGGACATGCACGAGAAGGTGTCGTTCGCGTTCCCGGACCGGACGATCGTCGGGCTGAAGGTCACCGAGGCGCAACCGAAGGCGCTCGGCGAGATGCTGCAGCGCCGGATGGTCCCGGCGAACTACGTCGACACCAGCAAGCTGGTGGTGCCGCGGATCGCGATCAACCGCGGCGACCACTTCAAGTTCCTGCTCGTGCTGTCCGGCACCGGCAGGGGGGTCAGCCACTCCGGCTACCTGGCCGGCGGCTCGACCGGCGGCGGCGTGTACCACGAGCCCCGGCCGCGCGGGCCCGGCCGCCGGACGCTGACGTTCGGGGCGCTGTCGCTGCTGCTCGTCGGGGCGCTGGTCGCACTGTTCCTGGTCGACGTCCTGCAGCCGCCGGACAACTGTGCCTCCGGGCAGGTGCGGATCATCGGGTCGACCGCGGTCGAGTCGACGATGCGCGAGGTGCGGACGGCGTACGCGGCCGAGTGCACCGACGCCGACATCACCATCGCGGCGAACGGCAGCCGCAGCGGCGTCCGGATGCTCGCGGAGACCGGTGCCCGGGACGCCGGCGCGGCCGCGAACCTGATCGCGATGTCCGACGGTACCGCGGAGGACGCACCGGACCTGTGGGGCGAGCCGGTGGCCGTGGTCGTGTTCGCGGTCGCGGTGAACCGGTCGGCGGACGTGACCGGACTGACCACCGCGCAACTGCGCGACATCTACGGCGGCCGGGTGACCAACTGGAAGCAGCTCGGCGGCCGGGACCTGCCGATCCGGATGGTCAGCCGGGTCGGACCGGACTCCGGCTCGCGCCGGGTGTTCCGCGACAAGGTGCTGGCCGGCGACCCGGAGCTCGGCATCTCCTCCGACGACTGCCGCCGCGACGACCCGGTCGCCAGGCACCACCGGTGTGAGGTCGGGACCACCGAGGAGCTGCTGACCAGGGTGAACGAGATCGACGGCGCGATCGGGTACGCCGAGCTCGGCAGCACCCGGAAGTTCCCGGAGGTCACGGTCGCGTCGATCGACGGCGTCGTACCCGACGCGGCGAAGGTCGCGGACGGGTCGTACAGGTTCTGGGAAATCGAGCACGCGTACACCCACAAGGCACCCGAGCCCGGCTCGCTCACCGCGGCCTTCCTCGACCACCTGCGATCGGCCCAGGTCCGGCCGGTGCTGGCGCGTGGCGGGCTCGTTCCCTGCAACGATCTGCCGGGCGGTTTCTGCGGCTAAGGTGCTGGCATGTACGTGATCGCGCACCTCAGTGACCCGCACCTGGACGGCTCGGAGGAGGCACGGTCCCGGCTCCGGCGGGTCACGTCGTACCTGCGCTCGTTCCGGCGGCCGGTCGACGTCGTCGTGGTCACCGGCGACCTGGCCGACCACGGCCTGCCGGCCGAGTACGACGAGGTGGCCGCCGAGCTGACGCTGGACGTGCCGGTGCTGATGCTGCCGGGCAACCACGACGTGAGCGCACCGCTGCGGGCCGGACTGAGGTCGTACGTCGCTTCCCCGGGCGACGGGCATCCGGTCCATCAGGTGCGCGAGGTCGGCGATGCCCGGTTCGTTCTGGTCGACAGCACGGTACCGGGCGAGGACCACGGCCTGCTGTCCACGGGCTCCCTGACCTGGCTGGACGGCGTACTGCGCGAGCCGTTCGACGGACCAGTCTTCGTGGCCTTCCACCACCCGCCGCTGGACATGCACCATCCGGTCATGGACCAGTGGATGCTGCGGGACCGGGACGCCTTCGAGGCCGTCCTGACCGGGAAGGCGATCACCGCGCTGCTGACCGGACACGTCCACAACGCCGTCGTCACCAGCTTCGCCGGCCACCCGGTCCTCGGCGCTCCGGGCATCCGCTCGACCGTGCCACTCCCCTTCGAACCCGCGACTCCCGACGGCGGCCTGGTCGACCCCACGGCGTACCCCGGCCTCGCCCTGCACGTGCACACTCCCGGCGAGCCGCTGCAGACCCTCTACCGGTTCCCGCTCTGATGACACGCCAGTTCCTGGTCCGGCCGATCGGCCGGGTGGAGTCGGTGCTGAGGAGCAGGGACGAGGCGCCGCGGCAGCCCGACGAAGGTGCGCCGAGCGCCTGGCTGGTGTTCGACGAGTCGGTCCGCGAGGGCCTGCGCGACCTTGCGGCCGGAGACGAGATCATCGTCGTCACCTGGTTCGACCGCGCCGACCGGGAGGTGCTCCTGGTGCATCCCCGGGACGATCACAACCGGCCCGAGACCGGTGTCTTCAGCACCCGCTCCCCCGACCGCCCGAACCCCCTCGGCCTGCACCGCGTCACCATCGTCGCGACCGACGGCCCGCGGATCCAGGTGGATCGCCTCGAGGCCCTGGACGAGACGCCGATCGTCGACGTCAAACCGGTCCTGGGCGACGTCACCGAACGCTAGTTGACCTCAAGCCTTGTTGAGGTTCCACACTGCGACGCGTGACATCGACAAAGGATGAGATTTCCCTGGCCGGCCGGCGTGAGTGGCTCGGCCTGGCGATACTGGCGCTGCCCGCACTGCTGGCCTCCCTCGAGCTGACCGTGACCCACCTGGCGTTGCCGTCGATCGCAGCCGACCTGCGGCCGAGCGGCTCCGAACTACTGTGGATCGTGGACATCTACGCGTTCCTGCTGGCCGGCTCGCTGGTCACGATGGGCGCGCTCGGCGACCGGATCGGCCGTCGGCGGCTGCTGCTGGGCGGTGCCGCGCTGTACGGCGTCGCCTCGGTGCTGGCGGCGTACTCGGTCAGTCCCGCGATGCTGATCGGCACCCGGGCGTTGATGGGGCTCGCCGGGTCGACCCTGATGCCGTCCGTGGTCGCACTGGTCGCGTCCATGTTCAAGGACACCCGGCAGCGCGGCGTCGCGATCGGCATCGTGGTCGCGAGCGTCTCCGGCGGTACGGCGATCGGCCCGCTGGTCGGAGGCTGGTTGCTGGACAACTTCTGGTGGGGTTCGGTGTTCCTGGCCGGCGTACCGGTGATGGCGGCTCTACTGGTCGCCGGCCCGCGGCTGCTGCCGGAGTACCGGGCACCAGGTAGCAAGCGGCTCGACCCGGTCAGCGCGCTGCTGTCGATGGCCGCGATCCTGCCGGTCGTCTACGGCCTGAAGCAGATCGCCGCGGACGGGTTCGCGTGGCGGTGGACCGGTGCGATCGCGGTCGGGTTGGTCCTCGGGGCCGTGTTCCTCCGGCGGCAACGGCGGCTGGCCGACCCGATGGTCGACCTGGCGTTGTTCGCGAGCCGCGTGTTCAGTGCCTCCGCGATCGCGCTGGCGCTGGCGATCTTCGTGCTCTGGGGCGTGAACTACGCGATCGCGCAGTTCCTCCAGCTCGCGCACGGCCTGGATCCGCTGACCGCCGGCCTGTGGACGGCTCCGTCGGCCGCCGGGACGATCGCCGGATCCCTGCTCGCGCCTCGACTGGCCCACCGCTTCCCTCCGGGCGGCGTGATCGCCGCCGGCCTGGTCCTCGCCGTGGCCGGCTTCGCCGTCCTGACGCAGGTCGGTCCGCTGGGCCTGCTGGTGACCGGCTCGATCGTCATCTCGGCCGGCCTGGCCCCGACGATGGCGTTGGCCACCAACCTGATGATCGGCGCCGCCCCGGCCGAGCGCGCGGGCGGTGCGGCCGCGATCTCGGCGACCGCACCCCAACTCGGCGGCGCGCTGGGCATCGCGCTGCTCGGCAGTCTGATCACCGCTGTCTACCGCGACCAGTTCGGCCACGATGCCGAACTGACCCGGGAGGCGCTCGGCTCGGCGGCCGGCGCGGATGCCTTCACCACCGGCTTCCAGGTCTCGGCCGGCGTCAGCGCCGTACTCCTACTCGTCACCGCCGCGGGCGCCGCGAGGTTCCTGCCGCGATGAGCCGCGGATGTAGAGGAGTTGAGCGACCTCGCGCCACACCGGTGGGTTGTCCTGTGGTGATTCCCGGAGCTGGTCGATCGTGAGCCCGGCGGACGTGAGGGTGTTGACGTAGGTGCTGAGGGTCCGGTGATAGGCCCCGACCGGAAGCGCGTTGCGATGTGCCCCTGGCCCGTCCCAATAGCCCTCGGCGAAGTACTGGCCGACAGTACGCCGAACGCTCTGGTCCACGTGGTCGACCAGGTCTCCGCACGCGGGTGTCTTGAAGCAGGGGTGTGTGATCGTGGCCGCGTACCAGCCGCCGGGCCTCAGCACGCGAGCGATGGATCGCACGGCGCCGTCCAGGTTCGGGATGTCCATCAGCGCCATGTAGCAGACGACGCCGTCGAACGAGTCGTCCGCCAAGCCCGCCAACGTGTGCGCGTCGCCGTGCCGGTAGGTGATCCCGAGTCGCGTGGATCGCTCGTGCTCGCCGGCCTTCTCGAGCAGCTTCACGGACAGGTCGACACCGGTGACGGCCGCGCCCCGCGTCGCCAGGAAACGGGCCTCACGACCCTGGCCGCAGGCAACGACACAGACCTGCTCACCAGTGACGTCTCCGATCAGTTCGCTGAACGTCGGGTCGTCGAGTGCCGAGCCGGCCCCCACCCACTCGTCGTACTCGGCCGCGACATGGTCATACCTGGCTGTCATGTCGTGCTGACGTACGAGCCGGGCGCGGGGTTCCGCGTTCTGCCGTCAGGAGACGGCCGGCTTGCCGAACTCCCAGTGCCATGGTTCTTCGCGGGAGCCGCCCTGGTCGGCCCAGGACGGGTGGACCCAGCCGAACTTCGCTGCCTGCGACTTCATCCACTGGTACTGCGCGGTGCCGAAGCGGTCCACGCCGCCACACAGGTCGACCGCCACACCCCAGCCGTGGTTCGAGGTGCCGGGCAGCGCGGCCAGCGACGGCTTCCGCGCGTACAGGCTGACCTGGGACGAGTACGAGCGGTACGAGTCGGTGATGCACAGGGTCCTGCCGAACTGGGCACGGTAGGCACGGGCCAGTCGCAGGTAGGCGGCCGCCGCGTCACAACGCAGCATGTGGCCGGAACCCAGGGCGCACAGCTTGCTCGCGGGGATCATGCCGTTGCTGAAACCGCCCCAGCCCACCGTCGCGCTCCCGGTCGCGAGGAACGGCATCGGGTTGACCGGGTCGCCGCCGAGCCGGACCTCGAAGTGCAGGTGCGGGCCGGTGGAGTTCCCCTCGGAACCGACCGCGCCGATCCGTTGCCCAGCGCTGACCTGACTGCCGTCGGCCACGTCGACCGTGCTCAGGTGCCCGTAGTACGTCTCCAGCCCGTTGCCGTGGTCGATGCGCACCAGGTTCCCGGCCCAGGCCGGGTGCTCGACCCGGACGACACCGGAGGTCACCGCACGAACCGGCGTACCGACGGCGGCCGGGAAGTCCTGGCCGCTGTGGTAGCCGCTCGCCCAGAGCGAGCCCGCCTGCCCGTACGACGTACCGATCTCGTAGGTGCCCTCGGCCAGCGGCCAGGTCCAGGACCCGCTGCCGACGTTGTACGACGTCGCCGTGTTGCCGCACCGGAACGCGTACGCCTCCGAGGTCGCGACCGGGGCGGCCTGGGGCTTCACCGGCCTGCCGAGCGTCGGCCGCAGGGCGGCGTAGAGGTTGTCCGGGACCCTGGTCACGACGACCGCGCCCTTGGCCTCGTCCGCGGCGATCATCTCGCCGTTCTCGAGGGCGATCCCGATGTGGACCAGGCCGAGCGACTTGTTGCCCATCACGAGCAGGTCGCCCGGCTGGACCTGGGACGCGGGGACCGCCTGGTACTCCGGGTAGACCTTGCCGACCAGGTTCGGGAGCGTGGTGTACGGCTGCCAGGCGACCCGGGCCGCGCCGAGACAGCCGTAGCTGTCCGGGCCGGTCGCGGCGACGCCGTACGGCTTGCCGAGCAGACTGAACGCCTGGTTCACCGCCCGGATCGTCTCGGCCGGCAGCACCTTGACCGTTCGGCCGCCTCGGACCAGCGCGGCCGCACCGGGAACCGGAACGCCGGCGCGAGTCAGCGGCACCAGGCCCGCCGGCAGCCTGGCCGGGTTCTTCAGTGCGGCGGCGGCCGGTGGGGTGATCTTGGCCGTCGCCAGCTCGGTCAGGTACGCCTGCCAGCGCGCCAGCGCCTGCTGGTTCCGGGCGAGCTGCAACTGCTTCGACAAGGCCGAGGCGCCGTCGAGGTCGGCGTACTGGCTCTCCATCATCAGCGAGGCGCCGGCCGCCTTCTGCTGCACCTCCTGGCTGAGCTGCTTCGCCTTCGCCGCGGCCTCGTTGGCGGCGGCTCGCATGCTCGCGGCCTCCGACTTCGCCCGGCCTGCCTCGTTCTCGGCCGCCATCGCCGTCTGGTACTGCGTGACCTGCGTGCTGCCGAGCTGCTGGATGGCGGTCTGCCGGTCGGCGATCTCCTGCAGGTTCTCCGCGATCGGGGCGAGCGACCAGAGCATCGACTCGGCGCCCATCACCGTCGGGATGCCGGTCTGGTACGCCTGCACGGTCAGCAACCCGAGGCGCCGGCGCTCCTCGTCCGCCTTGCCCTTCGACGCCGTCGCCGAGGTCTCCGCCTTCTTCGCCGCGGCCTCGGCGGCCTGCGCCGCCTTCAGCGCGTTCGTGTAGGCGATGGTCGCCTTCGCGAAGTCGGCCTGGACGGCGGCCGCCTCGGCCTGGAGCTGCTCCAGGGAGCGGTTCACGTCCGTCACGGATGCCGGTGGTGGTGGCGTCGGGTCGTCGGCGTACGCGGGCAGCGCGAACACCGCGAGCAGTGTGCCGAGTGCCGCGAACCGCAGCCCCCGACGGCTCCCCACAACCATCAGGCCCCCATCGTCGATCGCCTCACGCGCGCAGAGGGTAGCGGCCACCGCGCTTGCCCAGCCTAGGCGGCGAACGGTTCCCGCGGAACCCCCGGACACGGACCGTGACCAGGACGGCCGCGGAACGCCCCGATCGTGACCGTGGGACGGGCCGTTCGGTGACCCCGGTCACGCTCGCGGCCCGGCGCCGTCCCACCGCTCCGATCCGCTGGCGCGACCCATTAAAGTTCACTTCATGGCCTCGCACTTTGACGTTGTTGTCCTCGGCGCGGGTCCGGGTGGGTACGTCGCGGCGATCCGCGCCGCCCAGCTCGGGCTCAAGACCGCCATCATCGAGAAGAAGTACTGGGGCGGTGTCTGCCTGAACGTGGGCTGCATCCCGTCCAAGGCGCTGCTCCGGAACGCCGAACTGGCGCACATCTTCCGCGCGGACGCGAAGACGTTCGGCATCAGCGGCGACGTCAGCTTCGACTTCCCGACCGCCGTCCGGCGCAGCCGCAAGGTCGCCGACGGCCGGGTCAAGGGCGTCCACTTCCTGATGAAGAAGAACAACATCACCGAGTTCGACGGCTGGGGCAGCTTCGTCGACGCGAACACCCTCGACGTCAGCCTCAACGACGGGCAGTCCGAAACCGTCACCTTCGACAACTGCATCATCGCCACCGGCGCGACCACCAAGCTGCTGCCGGGCACCCAGCTGAGCGAGCGGGTGCTGACCTACGAGGAGCAGATCCTCACCGAGGAGCTGCCGGGCTCGATCGTCATCGCCGGTGCCGGAGCGATCGGCGTCGAGTTCGCCTACGTGCTGGCCAACTACGGCGTCAAGGTCACCATCGTCGAGTTCCTCGACCGGATGGTCCCGCTCGAGGACGCCGAGGTGTCCAAGGAACTGGCCAAGGCCTACAAGAAGCTCGGCGTCGACGTGCTCACCTCCACCCGGGTGGACGCGATCGACGACTCCGGCGAGAAGGTCAAGGTCACCGTCACCGGCAAGGACGGCAACCAGCAGACGCTCGAGGCCGACAAGGTGATGCAGGCGATCGGATTCCAGCCGCGGGTCGACGGCTACGGCCTGGACAAGATCGGCGTGAAGCTGACCGAGCGCGGCGCGATCGAGGCCGACGGCTTCCTGCGCACGAACGTGCCGAACATCTTCGCCATCGGCGACGTGAACGCGAAGCTGATGCTCGCCCACGCCGCCGAGGCCCAGGGCGTGATCGCGGCCGAGACCATCGCCGGCGTCGAGACGATGGAGCTCGACCACGTGATGATCCCGCGCGCCACCTTCTGCCAGCCGCAGGTGGCCAGCTTCGGCTACACCGAGGAGCAGGCCCGGGAGAAGGGGTACGACGTCAAGGTCGCGAAGTTCCCGTTCACCGCGAACGGCAAGGCCCACGGTCTCGGCGACCCGACCGGCTTCGTGAAGGTGATCAGCGACGCCAAGTACGGCGAGCTGCTCGGCGCCCACCTGATCGGCCCCGAGGTCACCGAGCTGCTGCCGGAGCTCACGCTGGCGCAGAAGTGGGACCTGACCACGAAGGAACTGGCCCGTAACGTGCACGCGCACCCGACGCTGAGCGAAGCCCTCCAGGAGGCCTTCCACGGGCTCGAGGGCCACATGATCAACTTCTGACCCAGCGGCACCGGGCGACGGCAGATCCTGCAGGGGGTCTGCCGTCGTTCCGTTACGGCGCGGGACGTGGGATCGGCTGACCCCTCACGTACGCTTGGGGCGTGGCCGAGAAGAGGGGACCCGACCGCACTGATCACAACATCACGCTGGACGCTGAGGACGACCGGTGGGAGTGGCGGCGGCGGATACGGGCGGATCCGAAGAAGCACCTGATCTATCGGATCGGCGTCGGTGTGGTGGGTGGGGTGCTGATCATCGCCGCGCCGTTGACCGGGTGGCTGCCCGGCCCCGGCGGCATCCCCTTGTTCATCGCGGGTCTCGCCGTGCTGGCGAGCGAGTTCGAGTGGGCCCAGCGGGTGCTCTACAAGGTCAAGGACCGGGTCAAGGAACTGACCGCCTGGACCGGCAAGCAGCCGGCCTGGCTGAAGGCCCTCGGCACGCTCGCCCTGTTCCTCTGCGTACTGGTGGCGATCTGGCTCTATCTCGCCGTCCTCGGCGTCCCCGGCTGGTTCCCCGACTCCTGGGAGACCTTCCTCCACCAACTGCCGCTGCTGGCCGACTAGGCAGTTGCTGGATTCAACCGTTCGCTGCGCTTCAGCGCGGTGACGGGCTGAGCTTGCGCGCGTTGAAACGTTGTCGGTAGACGGAGGCGCTCAGGCCGTAGTGGGACTTGAACCGGCGGGCGAAGTAGTTCTGGTCGGGCCAGCCGACGGACTCGGCGATCCGGCTGATCGGCAGGTCGGTGTGCAGCAACTGGTCGGCCGCGAGCTCGACCCGGTGCCGGTTCAGGTACGCCATCGGAGGCAGCCCGGTCGCCGACTTGAACAACCGGACGAGGTACCCCGGCGCGAGGTGCGACGCGTTCGCAAGATCCGTCAGCATCCACTGCCGTGCCGGATCGGCCTCCATCATCCGCATCGCGTCCAGTACGGCGGGATGCGTCTGCTCACCGAGATCGTCCTGCTCGACCACCACCCGCGCGAGACAGCTCAGGTACAGCGACAGCCAGCCGATGACGTCGCCGCGATGCCGGCTGAGCGACTGGTTGCGCAACCGCCGGAGCTCCTCCAGGTGCTCGAGAGCTTCCTTGAAGGCGACCGGATCGAGTCTGGTCGTGAGCATTCCGCGTCGCTGCGCCGAGAACGGACCGGTCCACAACAGGTAACCCAGCAAGGGATCCTCACGGGTCCAGGCCAGTTCGCGCTGGACCAGGTCGGCCGAGAAGCAGCAGTTGTAGACCTGCAGTCCACGGCACTCGTCGTACTGGTGCCACACGCCGGGGCGAAGCAGGATGACGTCGCCGACCTCGAGCCGCTGGCGGCCGGCCAGACTGTGGTGGACCCCTTCGCCTCCGGTGATCAGAGCGATCTCGAAGAAGCTGTGGGTGTGCAGGGGGTGCGTGTTCTCGTGCAGGTGTGGACCCGCGTGCACCAGCGTCCCCTCGACGAAGTGCAGCAGCGTCCCGGTATGGGTCACCGGCTCGTCGGCCATGCCTCACGATACGGGCCGAGGTGCATTTTGTGCTACCACGAGTGCACATCGGGCTAGTCCTCGGCGGTCGGCACCTTCAGGATCGGGGGACAGGCGAAACATCCTCGCCATCAACCCGGAACAGACCGAGGCCTTTCGCCGCAGCCGCCAATGAATCGTTTCACTCGCCGGTTTGGAGACACATGTCGAACCTCGCCGCTCCCACTCAGCTCCGCTTCGAGCACCGCACCGACGCCGGGCCCGTCCTGGGCATCGGCACCGCGACGCCCAGGCTGTCGTGGCAGATCCCGGCCGCTGACGCCGGGTACACGCAGACGGCGTACGAGGTCGAGATCCGTGTTCCGGGCAGCGGAGCGGAGACCGCCAGGGCACAGGTGTACACGGTTCAGTCCCCTGATCAGGTGCTGGTCCCGTGGCCGGGCGACCCGCTGACCTCGCGCCAGGCGGCCGAGGTCCGCATTCGGGTTCGCGGCAGTGATGTCTCGGGAGACGACTGGAGCGAGTGGAGCGGACCAGCGACCGTCGAAGCCGGTCTGCTGAGCGCGGCCGACTGGACCGCCCGGTTCGTGAGTCCTCGGGGCAACCGCAACGGTTCGCCCGCTCCCCTGGTCGCCGGTGCGTTCGAGCTTCCCGCCGACGTCGTCAAGGCTCGCCTCTACTCGACGGCCTACGGCATCTACCTGCCTGAGCTCAACGGTGAGCGGATCGGCGACGAGGAGCTCGCGCCCGGTTGGACGGCGTACCAGGCCCGGCTGCGCTACCAGACCTACGACGTGACCGGTCTGGTCCGGCCGGGTGAGAACCGGCTCGAGTTCCTGGTCGGCAACGGCTGGTACCGCGGCCGGCTCGGCTTCCACGGCAAGAACTCCCTGTACGGCGAGCGTCTCGCGGTCCTCGCCCAGCTCGAGGTCACCACCGCCGACGGCCAGGTGCACACGTTCGGCAGCGACGACACCTGGACGGCCCGCGAGAGCGGAATCCTCGCCGACGACATCTACGACGGCCAGCGCACCGACCTCCGCCGCACCCTTGGTGAGGCCGTCGGGGTGGACGTCCTCGACGCCGACCTGAACGTGCTGGTCGCGCCCGACGGACCGCCCGTCCGGATCACCGAGGTCGTGCCCGCGGTCGAGATCAGTACGTCGCCGTCCGGCAAGACCCTGGTCGACTTCGGCCAGAACGTCGTCGGGCGGGTCCGGTTGACGGTCCGTGGCGGCGCCGAGGGCGACGAGGTCGTCCTGCGGCACGCCGAAGTGCTCGAGAACGGCGAGCTCGGCGTCCGGCCGCTGCGCACCGCCAAGGCCACCGACGCCTACGTGCTCGCCGGACCGGACGAGGTTGTCCTCGACTCGCCGCTCACCTTCCACGGCTTCCGCTACGCCGAGGTGACCGGAGTCGACGACCTGCGACTCGCTGACCTGGAGGCCGTCGTGGTCGGGTCGGACCTGCGCCGGACCGGCTGGTTCGAGTCGTCACACGAGCTGCTCAACCGCTTCCACGAGAACGTCGTGTGGGGCATGCGCGGCAACTTCGTCGACGTCCCGACCGACTGCCCGCAGCGGGACGAGCGGCTCGGCTGGACCGGTGACATCCAGGTCTTCTCCCCCACGGCCAGCTTCCTGTTCGACACCGCCGGGTTCCTCACCAACTGGCTCGCCGATCTGGCGGTCGAGCAGCAGAAGGACGGCTCGGTGCCGTTCGTCGTGCCGGACATTCTCCGGCACAGCGGGCCGGCCACGGCCGCATGGGGTGACGCGGCAACGATCGTGCCGTGGGTGATCTACGAGCGCACCGGTGACGCCGCGCTGCTCGCCCGGCAACTGCCGAGCATGCGGGCCTGGGTGGACCGGATGGCCGACCTGGCCGGCGAGGGCCTGCTGTGGTCCGGCGGGTTCCAGTTCGGCGACTGGCTCGACCCGACCGCGCCGCCGGACAATCCCTTCCGCGCGAAGGCCGACCCCGACGTCCTGGCCACCGCGCACCTGGCCCGCTCGGCCGAGGTCGTCGGCAAGGCTGCGGAGGTCGTCGGCGACGCCGAACTGGCCCGCGAGTACGCCGACCTGGCCGCCCGCGTCCGGCAGGCCTTCGCGGCCGAGTACACCACCGAGGGCGGCCGCGTACTGAGCGACGCGGCGACAAACTACGCCCTCGCCCTCCAGTGGGCGCTGCTGCCGACCGAGAGCCAGCGCAAGCGCGCCGCCGGGCGCCTCGCCGACCTGGTCCGGACGGCCGGCTTCCGGATCAGCACGGGATTCGTCGGTACGCCGCTGGTGGCCGATGCGCTGGCCGATTCCGGACATCCGGACCTCGCCTACCGGCTTCTGCTAGAGACAGGCTGCCCCTCTTGGCTGTACGCAGTGACGATGGGCGCTACGACGGTCTGGGAACGCTGGGACAGCATGCTGCCCGACGGCAGCATCAACCCCGGCCAGATGACGTCGTTCAACCACTACGCCCTCGGCGCGGTCGCCGACTGGATGCACCGCCGCGTCGCGGGGCTCGCCGCCGGCGACCCGGGCTACCGGACGATCGTCGTCCGCCCGCTGTTCACCTCGCACCTCACCCGCGCCTCTGCCAAGCACCTCACCCCGTACGGCGAGGCCGCGGTCTCGTGGACACGGGCCGACGGCCAGGTCCGGCTCAGCGTCACCGTGCCGGTCGGCTCGCGGGCCCGGGTCGACGTACCGGGTGAGGACGCGCCGGTCGAGGCCGGCCACGGCACGCACGAGTGGACCGCCGACGACCCGGCCGCGGCGACGCCGGCACTGACCGCGGACCCGACCATCCGGCAACTGATGGACCACGAGACCAGCTGGGCCACGATCGTTGCCGCCGCCGAGGACAACGACATCGTCGCCGACGACGCCGAGCTCGCGGCCAAGCTCGAGCGGTACCTGGACCAGCCGGCCGCCCAGCTCGTGGAAGCGATCAGCCCGCGTGGCTTCAGCCCCGGCGCCGAAGCCCTGCAGGCCAGGCTGGACGCCGTCCTCGACACCAGCACCTGACCCGGCCGACCGACCCCCGCCCCGATGCAGATGCCCTGAAGAAACACCCCTTGGAGGTCATGATGACGTTCCGCCCAGGTACGAGAGGACCGGCCGTCCTCGCGGTCTGCTCGCTCGCCCTGACCGCGTGCAGCGCGGGCAGCCTCGGCTCCAGTGACGACTCGGGCGGTGGCGGCTCGATCGAGATCACCTATCTGATCGGCAACCAGGAGCAGGATCTCAAGGAGGCCCAGCAGCTCAGCAAGGACTTCACCGCCAAGAACCCTGGCATCACCATCAACCTGGAGACACGGCCGTCCGGCAGCGAGGGTGACAACATCGTCAAGACCCGGCTGTCCACCGGCGACATGACCGACGTGTTCGCCTACAACACCGGGTCGCTGTTCCAGGCGATCGCCCCGGACAAGAACCTCACCTCGATCAACGACGAGCCCTACATCGGGGACCTGGACGAGAACTTCAGGAAGACGGTGACGTCGGGCGACAAGGTCTACGGCGTCCCGTCCGGCGGGTTCATGGGCGGCGCGGTCCTGTACAGCATCCCCGTCTACACCAAGCTCGGGCTGCAGGTGCCGAAGACCTGGGCGGAGTTCATCGCCAACAACGCCAAGATCAAGGCGGCCGGGGGCGGGGTCGCGCCGGTGATCCAGACGTACGGCGAGACCTGGACGTCGCAGCTGTTCGTCCTCGGCGACTTCCACAACGTGGCCGCCGCCGAGCCGGACTTCGCCGACAAGTACACCAAGAACCAGGCGAAGTACGCGAGCTCGCCGGCCGCCCTGAAGGGGTTCGAGCACACCCAGCAGGTCCACGACCTCGGCTACCAGAACAAGGACTTCGCCTCGGCGAAGCTGCCGGACGGGCTGAAGATGCTTGCCACCGGCAAGGGCGCGCACTACCCGATCCTGTCCGGCGTGGTCAACGACATGATCGCGACCAATCCGAACGCGGCCAAGGACGTCGGCCTGTTCGCGCTGCCTGGTGACGACGCGACCAAGAACGGCCTGACCGTGTGGACTCCGGGCGGCATCTACATCCCGAACACCACGACCGGCGACAAGCTGGAGGCGGCGAAGAAGTTCCTCGGCTTCGTGGCCAGCCCCGACGGGTGCAAGTCGCTGGCCAGCGCGGGTGTGCCGACCGGGCCGTACGCGGTCAAGGGGTGTGAGCTGCCGGCCGACGTACCGCAGGCGATCAAGGACATGCAGCCGTACCTGGACAAGGAGGGTGGCTCCAGCCTGGCGCTGGAGTTCCTGTCGCCGGTGAAGGGGCCGTCGCTCGAGCAGATCACCGTCGAGGTCGGCTCCGGGATCCGCAAGGCCAAGGACGGCGCGGCGCGGTACGACGAGGATGTGAAGAAGCAGGCACAGCAACTAGGCCTGGCAGGCTGGTGATTCCATGACCATCACCTCGGCCAGGCCGAAGTCTCGTACAGACTCGACCCCGGCCGCGCAGGCGGCCGGGAAGAGGTTCTACACGCCGTACTCGTTCTGGTTCTACCTGCCGACGGCGCTGCTCTACAGCGTGCTGTTCCTGATCCCGACGTTCGCGTCGTTCTACTACAGCCTGACCCGGTGGACGCTGTTCGACTCGACGTTCATCGGGCTGGACAACTTCGTGATGTTCTTCCAGGAGCCCGCGCTGGTCAAGGGCTTCACGAACACGTTGGTGTTCGCGGTGGTGACGTCGGGGTCGAAGGTGGTGCTCGGGCTGCTGCTCGCCGTCCTGCTGACCTCCCGGATCATCGGGCGCGGGTACCTGCGGTCGGTCGTGTTCTTCCCGGTGCTGGTCAGCAGCATCGGGGTCGGCCTGACCTTCCAGGTGCTGATGAACCCCGAACGCGGCCTGATCAACGGGGCGCTCGGCGTGATCGGGATCGACGGTCCCGGCTGGCTGACCGACCCGAGCTGGGCGCTGATGTCGATCGCCCTGATCGACGTCTGGAAAGGTGTCGGCCTGGCGACGCTGATCTACATCGCCGGCATCGTGTCGATCCCCCGGGAGTACATGGAAGCCGCCCGGGTCGACGGAGCCGGCTCGTGGGAGTCGTTCCGCCGGATCGTGCTGCCGCTGTGCAAGCCGGCCACGGTCACCGTCATCATCTTGTCGCTGATCGGCGGCCTGCGGTCGTTCGAGCTGATCTGGGCGACGACCCGCGGTGGTCCGGGCTTCACCTCGGACGTGATCGCGTCAGTGATCTACAAGCAGTACCAGGCCGGGTTCTACGGCCTGTCCACGGCCGGCAACGTGATCCTGTTCCTGGTGGTCACGGCGATCGTGCTGCCGCTGAACTGGTTCCTGAACCGCCGGGAGGTGGACCTGTGAGCACCGCTGAGCTCGTCAACCACAAGCCGGGCCGGAACTACCTGCTGAGCGCGATCGCGATCGTGTCGTCGGTCGTGGTGTTCGTCATCCCGTTCGTCTTCATCGTGCTCACCGCGGTGAAGGACCGGCAGCAGTCGGCGGACCTGGACTTCGCCTGGCCGCACCAGTTCCGGATCGTGCAGAATTTCGTCGAGGTGCTCGAGGCCCGCGACTACATGCTGGTGATCGCCTTCATCAACAGCACGATTCTGACCGTGGCCAGTGTGACCGGCATGGTCGTGCTGGCGGCGATGGCCGGGTTCGTGCTGCAACGCCGCAAGAGCCGGTGGAACCCGTTCATCAACTTCCTGGTGCTGTCCGGGCTGATCATCCCGCCGGCCGTCGTGCCGACGATCTGGGTGCTGCAGCAGCTCGGGTTGTTCCGGACGATGCCGGGGCTGATCCTGATCGAGATCGCGTTCGGGCTGTCGTTCTGCATCCTGCTGTTCCGGGCGTTCGTCGCGACCATCCCGCGCGAGCTCGACGAAGCGGCGATCATCGACGGCGCCGGCCCGTTGCGGCTGTTCTTCCGGGTGATCTTCCCGCTGCTCAGATCGGTCATCATCACCGTCGTGGTGGTCCAGTCGGTGAACGTGTTCAACGACTTCGTGAACCCGCTGTACTTCCTGCCCGGTGACCAGAACGCGACCGTCCAGCTGACCCTGTACAACTTCCAGAGTCAGTTCAGCACGCAGTACAACCTGCTGTTCATGAACATCCTGCTGATCACGATCCCGCCGCTGATCATGTTCCTGTTCTTCAACCGCCGGATCGTGGCCGGCATGACCTCGGGCGCGATCAAGGGCTGACCGGGCCGGCGGCGGTCGACCGCGACCGCCGCCGGCACCGTCGTCTCAGACGCTCGCGTAGTACGCCTCGACCGCCTCGTGGTCGACCGAGCTGTCCGGCGTGATGCCGAGCGCCTCGTAATGCTTGCGGCGTGCGCGCATGTCGGCGAGCAGGATGGCCCGGGCGTGCACCGCGACCTCGTCGGCGACCTCCGCCGGTACGACGATCACGCCGTCGTCGTCGCAGCCGACCATGTCACCGGGATTCACCTGGGTGCCGCCGCAGGAGATCGTGGTCTGGGTCTCCACCACCTTGATCCGGCCCGGGATGATCGTCCGGCCGCGCGACCGAGAGCAGATCGGCGTCCGCTGGGCGACGATCTCGGCGGTGTCGCGGCAGTACCCGTCGGTGACGATGCCGGCCGCTCCGGCCTTGACCGCGCCCATCCCGTTCTCCGAGCCCCAGAAGCCGACCTCCTTGCCGCCACCGGCGTCCATCACCACCACGTGACCGGGCTCCAGCCCGGCCGGCAGCTTCACGTTGCCGGTCTCCTCGAACCAGATCCGGTGCGCCTCGACGATGTCCTGGGTGCTGTCGAGCCTCCACATCGGCCGGTTCGACGGGACGGCGCGGATGGTGGCCGCCCGGCCCCAGAACTTCATCCCGAGCCACAACGGCCGGACGTCGGGCGACATCAGGCCGATGTCGAAGTACCCGATGCCGTCGAGCGCGTCGGCGACGTCCACCACGCGCAGGTGCTTGTACAGGCTGGAAAGGTCGTTCGGGTTGGCAGTTTCTGTCATCAGGGCTGACCCTTCGTTCGGTAGTAGTGAGCGGCGGTGCCTCCGAGCACCGCCGCGAGATCGTCCACAGAGCGCTCGACCGTCGAGCGCAGCTCGTGCCACGCCTGGTGGTACGAGGCCTTCAACAGCACGACCGGCCAGTTCGAGGCGAGCATGAGCCGGTCCGCGCCGAAGCATTCGGACACCCAGCCGACGTACCGGTCGAGCTGCTCCGGCCAGGCGGGCAGTGCGGTGAGCAGGTCGATCCCGAGCGACACCTTCAGCGCGACCCGCGGCGAGGCGGCGAGCTGAGCCACCTGCGACGCCCACGGCTCCCAGCCTCCGGTGTCGAGCGGTGGCCGGCCGAGATGGTCGACGACGATCCGCAGGTCCGGAACCGCCCGGGCCAGACGGATCACAGCCGAGGTCTGCTCAGCTGTCACCGGTACGACGTCCCAGCTCACGCCGGCGGCCGCCAGTTCGGTGAAGAGTTCGACCGAGTCCGGCGTGTTCAACCACTCGAGTGGATCACGTCCGACCAGGCACCGGACGCCGTTGCAGCCGGCGCCGATCCGCTTCCACTCGGCTCTCGCGGCGGCGGGATCCCGCAACGGCAGCCAGCCCACGACCGCGCCGACGTAGGGTGCTTCGGCGGCGTACCGAAGCAGCCGGTCGTTCTCCGCGGGCTCGTCGACGGACTGGACCAAGACCGTCTGGTCGACACCGGCGGCCGCCAGCTCGGCGGCGAGGTCGTCCGGTGTGTAGTCCCGGGCGATGGCGTCGTGCCGGTCGTCGCGCCACGGCTGCTCCTGTGCGGCCACCCGCCAGAAGTGGTGGTGCGCGTCGATGACCGTCATCGTCCCTCCCACTCGGCTCGTTGTTTGCTGAGGAACGCCGCCACCCCGGCCTGGAAGTCGCGGCTGCCGTACACAGCGGCCAGTACGTCGTCCGCCTCGGCCGCGGCCCCGTCCCGCAGGACCCGCCGTTCGATCTCCTTCAGCGAGGCGAGAGTGAGCGGCGCGTTCGCGCAGATCCGGTCGAGCAACTCGGCGACATGGGCGTCCAGCCCGTCCCGCTCGACCACGTCCGCCACCAGGCCCGCACTCGCCGCCTCTGTTGCTGACAGCAACCGAGCGGTCAGCAGCATCGCCGTCGTCCGCCCGGCCCCGAGTCGCTGGTGCAGCCGCGCGACGACCGCAGGCGGCAAGGTGTTGCCCAGCGTCCGCGCCACCGGTGCGCCGAACACCGCGTCGGGCGTGGCGACCACGAGGTCACTGCACGCGGCCAACGTCAATCCGGCACCGACCGCTGGTCCCTCCACGACCGCGATCACCGGCACTCTGACCCGCAACAGCGAGGCGATCACCCGGCCGACGCGGTGCTCGTACTCGACGCCCTGCTCGCCCGTCCGGAATTCCGTGAACTGCCTGATGTCCGTCCCGGCCGCGAACGCCTCTCCACCCGCGCCGCGGAGTACGACGACCCGGATCCCAGGATCGGCCGCGACCGTCGGCTCGACCTGCTGCAGGGAGTCGTACATCGGCCAGGTGATCGCGTTGCGCCGCCCCGGGTTGGACAGCGTCAGCCGCAGGATCGCACCGTCGCGTTCGACCTCCAGCGAACTCATTCGCCGAGGACCTCCTCGGTGTGTTCGCCGAGCAGGGGCGGATGCCGCCTGATCCGCGCCGGCGTCCCGCTCATCCGTACCGGCGACCCGAGCACCCGGACCTTGCCCTCGACCGGGTGCTCGACCTCCTGCACCATGCCGCGGGCACGGACGTGCGGATCCTCGTCCAGCACGTACCGGTAGTCACGGATCGGTCCGGCCGGCACACCGGCGTCGAGCAGCAACGTCACCCACTCGTCGGTGGTGGCAGTCGCCAGCCGCCCCTCCAGCTCGGCGGCCAGTTCGTCGCGGTACGCCATCCGGTCGGAGTTCGTGACGAAGCGCGGATCGGTGAGCAGGTCGGTGCGCTCCAGGGCCGCGCACAGTCGTTGCCACAGGCGCTCGTTGTTCGCGCCCAGGGTCAGGTACCCGTCCTTGGTTCGCAGTGCCTGGTACGGCGCCGACATCCGGTTGGCCGAGCCCAGTGGCTGCGGGACGTTTCCCGTCGCCCAGTACTCGGTCGACTCCCACACCGACATCGCCAGCGCCGCCTCGAACAGCGACGTCTCGACGTACTGCCCTTCCCCTGTCCGTTCCCGGGCGTGGACGGCCGAGACGATGCCCAGGGCGCAGAACATGCCCGCTCCGAGATCGCCGACCGGCAGGCCACACTTCACCGGTGTGCCGTCCGGAGTACCGGTGATGCTCATGACGCCGGACATCGCCTGCGCGATCAGGTCGTACCCGGGGCGCTCGGCGTACGGACCTGTCTGGCCGAAGCCGGAGACGCTGGCGTAGATCAGCCGCGGGTTGCGGGCGGCGAGCGCCTCGTAGTCGACACCCAGCCGCTTCGTCACCCCGGGCCGGAAGTTCTCGACCACGACGTCGGCCGTCTCGGTCAGCCGCAGGAACGCGGCCAGGCCGGCCGGTTCCTTCAGGTCGAGGCAAACGCTGCGCTTGTTCCGGTTCAGGGCGAGGAAGGCCCGGCTGTCCTCGCCGTGGACGGCGTACCCCCACGACCGCCGGGTCTGGTCACCGGCGCGCGGGTTCTCGATCTTGATCACGTCGGCGCCCAGGTCGGCCAGCAGCATGGTGCAGAACGGCCCGGCCATCACCTGGGTGAGGTCGAGCACCCGCAGTCCGTGCAGGGCGCCGGCCGGCCCCGTTGCCCCCGTCGATACAGCCATCAGCCGCCCAGCCCCGCATTCGCCTCGGTGAAGAACGATTCGGCCGCCTGCTCCACCGTCTTCTTCCCGAACGCGATCTCCTCGTACGACCGGGTGAAGGTGGACTCGAACGTCGCCTGGTAGCCGGGCGGGTAGAGGATCGTCGGCGGCTTCTTGGCCACGATCTGCTGGTACAGCGCCAGCTCGCGCTTCTTCAGCTCCGGCAGCTCGGGGTCGTCCAGCTGGGCCTGCAGCACTTTCTGGTTGGTGGCGGCGCCGTTGTCGGACTTGAACAGGGCGCCGGCCTCGGGGTCGTTGGTGAAGAAGTCGATGAAGGCGGCCGCCGTCGGCACGTTGTCGCAGTTGGTCGGGATCGCGAAGCCCGAGGTGAACATCGCGTTCCCGCCACCGGACGGTCCGGACGGCATCGGCAGCGTGGTCAGCTTCTGGCCGCCACCCTTGGTCGCCAGCGTGCCGGACGCGGGCGTCAGGGCGTTGCCCGGGATGCTGTCGGTCAGCAGCCTGCCCTGGGCGATGAAGCCCTGCTCGGCGCCCTCGGGCTCGTCGGCCTGGGCGTCGGCGCCCATCGAGGTGCCGGCCTTGCGCAGCTTCTCCCACATCGTCCAGTACTCCACCAGCGACTCCTTGGTGAAGCCGAGCTTGCCGTCCTCGGTGAACAGTTGCTTGCCGTTGGCCAGTTGGTAGGCGATGAAGAAGTTGGGCAGGCCGCCCCGCGACCCGGCGGCGAACGTCCCCTTCGGGAGCTTGGCCGAGGCACGGGTCATCCAGTCCGTGTACTGCGCCCACGTGTAGTTGTCCGGCGGCAGTCCGACCCCGGCCTGCGTGGCCAGCGTCTCGTTCACGCCGACGGCGTCGTACGCGGCGCCGTACGGGAGGAAGTAGAGCTTGCCGTCCGGTCCGCGGCCGGTGTCGACGACCTCCTTCGGGATGTCGTCGATCTTGATCGCGCCCGACTCGATCATCGGGTCCAGCGGCAGCAGCACCTTGCGCTTGGTGTAGTCGTTCAGCTGGCGGCCCTGCAGCTGCATCACGCACGGCAGCGTCTTGCTGGAGGCCTGGATGTTCAGCTTGTTGAAGTAGTTGCCGAAGTCGGCGTTCTGCCGGTCGATGGTGACGCCGGCGTGCTCCTTGACGAACATGTCGGCGACCGCGTTCGTCTTCGCGGCCCGGTTCGCGCCGCCCCAGAAGGTCAGCTGCAGCTTGCCGGTGATCTCGCCCTTTCCGTCCTGGCCCTCGCCGCCGCCGGCGCTGTCGTCGGTGACCGACGTGCCGTTGCACCCGGCAACCAGGAGGGCCGCGCAGGCCAGGGCAGTCGTACCAAGTCGTGTTCTCATCAGGATCTCCACAGGGTTACTTGAGGCCGGTGGTCGCGACGCCCTCGATCAGCAGCTTCTGGGCGACCAGGAAGAAGCCGACGATCGGTGCCAGCGCCAGCGTGGACATGGCGAACAGCGAGCCGTACGCCGACTCCCCGGTCACGTCCAGGAAGGAGTTCAGCCCGAGCGAGACGGTCCACAGCTCGGGGCGATTCAGGTAGAGCAGCGGGCCGAGGAAGTCGTTCCAGCTGTTGATGAAGGTGAACAGCGCGGTGGTGCCGATCGCCGGCAGTGACAGCGGAATGACGATCCGGGAGAACGTCCGCCAGTGTCCGCAGCCGTCGATCCGGGCGGCGTCGTCGAGCTCCCGGGGCAGCGTGCGGATGAACTGGACCATCAGGAAGATGAAGAACGCCTCCGCGCCGAGCCACTTCGGCACCACCAGCGGCAGGTAGGTGTTCATCCAGGCCAGCTCGTTGAACAAGATGTACTGCGGCACCAGCGTTACGTGGTACGGCAGCAGCATGGTGCCGAGCAGCAGTCCGAACAGCACCCGCTTCAGCGGGAACTCCAGCCGCGCGAACGCGTACGCCGTCAGCGAGCAGGCGAACAGGTTCCCGGCGATCGACAGCGCGGTGATCGCGATCGAGTTCAGGAAGTACCGGGAGAAGTCGAGCTGCCCGGCGCTCCAGCCGTTGCGGTAGTTGTCGAGCGTGTAGTTGCGGCTCAGGAGCCCGAGGCTGTTCATCACCTCGGCCGTCGGCCGGAACGACGCCGCCACCATCCACACCACCGGGTACAGCATCACCAGCAGCACGGCGATCAGCACGGCGTGCCGGACGAGCCCGATGACGAGCGGGTTGCGGGTACGACGCCGGCCGAGCAGCGGGCGCGCGGTGATCGACACGGTCGTCATCGTTCGTCTCCGTAGTAGACCCAGCGTTTCGCGGTCAGGAAGAGGAAGCCGGTGAAGGCGGCGAGCACGATCACCAGGGCCCACGCCATGGCGGAGGCGTAGCCCATCTTCAGCTCGGCGAAGCCCTGCTGGTACAGGTAGAGCGTGTAGAACAGCGTCGAGTCGGCCGGACCTCCGGAGCCGCGGCTGACCACGAACGCGCCGGTGAACGCCTGGAAGGCGTGGATCGTGTCCAGCAGCAGGTTGAAGAAGATCAGCGGGGTCATCAGCGGCAGCGTGACGCTGAAGAACCGGCGGATGGGCCCGGCGCCGTCGACCGCGGCCGCCTCGTGCAGCTCGACCGGCACCTGCCGCAGCCCCGCCAGGAAGATGATCATCGTCGCGCCGAAGGCCCAGAGGTTCAGCGTGACGATCGTCCACAACGCGGTTCCGGGATTGCCCACCCAGCTGCCGCGCTCGATGCCGAACACCCCGAGCACCTGGTTGACCAGGCCGCTGCCGCCGAAAATTTGCCGCCACAGCACGGCGATGGCGACGCTCGCGCCCATCAGCGACGGCAGGTAGAACAGCGCGCGATAGCCGGACAGGAAGCGGATGCCCTTGTTCAGCAGCAGTGCCAGCGCCATCGACACGATCAGGAGCAGCGGCACGGACACGGCGACGTACACCAGCGTCACCCGGACCGACGACAGGTAGCGCGGGTCCGCGGTGAACATCCGGCGGAAGTTGTCCAGACCGATCCAGCGCGGCGGGCTGAGCAGGTCGTAGTTGGTGAAGGCGAGGTAGGCCGAGTACAGCATCGGGCCGAGTGTCAGCAGCACGATCCCGATCAGCCACGGACTCAGGAAGACGTAGGCGGTCAGGCCTTCGCGACCGGTACGGGAGGACTTCACGAGACGTCTCCCTTGCGGGCGTGCGCTTCCACCTTCTCTGCGAGATCCTGGGCGAGCAGACCGGCGACCGGGACCTGCACGTCAGCGTCGCGGGCAGCGGCGACGACGTCCCACAGGTCCTTGCTCCACGGCCGGTCCTTCACGGGTGTCCCGGCCGACTCGTACGCCGCGGCGACCCGGTCGAAGAAGCCCCAGTTGCGGGTGATCCACGAGTCGCCGGTGCTGGTCGACACGGCCTCGAGCACGGTCTGCTCGGGTACGTCGTACGCCGCGGCCAACTCCAGGGCCTCCTGGGCACCGGCGAGTGCGGCGAACATCATCAACTGGTTCGCCAACTTCACGGCGGCGCCCGCTCCGGACGGCCCGACGTGAAGAACGGTCTCCGCGACCGTGTCGAGCACGGGCCGGACTCGGTCGAGCACGTCGGCCCGCCCGCCGGCCACCACGGTCAGCGAACCGGCCCGCGCCCGCTCCGCTCCTCCGCTGACCGGCACGTCGAGGAGAGCGAGCCCCTCGGATTCCGCTTGCTGCGCAAGGTGTTTCGCCGTACCCGGAAGGATCGTGCTGTGGACCAGGAACACCGAGCCCGCTGTCAGCAGCGAGCCCAACTCGTCCACCCACGCGGTCACCGCCTCGTCGTCCGGCACAGCCAGCGCGACGACCCGGCAGTCCGCCAGGTCCCCGGCACCGGTCGCCACCTCGGCATCCAGCCCCTGGGCGCGACCGGGGTCCCGGTCATGCACCTTGAGCCGCCACCCGGCGCCTGCCAGTGCCTGCGCCATCGGGTGCCCCAGGTTGCCGAGGCCGACAAAGGCCACCGGCGACGAACGATCGATCTCATCGGCCACGGACGCCTCCAGTTCACCGATTCTCGTCTATGAACTATTGTCTACAATAGATAATCGACGCTGACAAGATCGCAGGGTGAGAATGAGCGCTATGACAGAACAGTTGCGGTCGCCGAGTCTGGTGCAACTCGCGGTCGACGCGATCCGGCGGATGATCCTGGCCGGTGAACTCGCCGAGGGTGAGCGGCTGATCGAGGACCGGCTGACCGAGCAGCTCGGGATCAGCCGCCCTCCCCTGCGGGAGGCGCTGCGGATCCTGGAGCAGGAGGGCCTGATCGTCACCCGGCCGCGGCGCGGTTCGACGGTGGCCACGCTGACGGACCAGGACGTGTTCGAGATCCTCACCCTGCGTACCGCGCTGGAGCGGCTGGCGATCGAGCTCGGCGTGCCGGTCCAGGACCAGGGCCGGTTCAAGGACGCGCAGGAGGCGCTGACCGAGATGGAGCGCTGCGCCGACGCCGAGGACCGCGGCAGCCTCGTCCAGGCCGGGCACCGCTTTCACTCCGCACTGGTCGCCCTCGCCGGTCACCGCCGGCTGATCGAGGCCTACGCGTCAGTGCAGCAGCAACTGCTCCTGTGCATGGCGCGCAACCTCTACGCCCGCGAGCACTACTACGAAGACCTGCACGAACACGTCGCGCGGCACCGCAAGCTGCTCGATCTGGTGGAGGCCGGCGACCCGGACGCCGTCCTCGCCGAACTGGCAGTGCACGGCGAGCGGTCGTTCAGCGAGCGTCAGAGCACCGTCGGCAGCCGCTCGGCCAGCAACTCGTAGTCCCGGAGGCTGTTGTACGCGTGCGCCGACAGGCGGATGAAGCCACGGCCGTCGAACCCGGTCAGCGTGATCTCCGCCTTCAACTCGCGTGACACCCGTTCCTTCAACGCTTCGCCGGCCGTCAGGTCGACGGTCGCCGGGACCTCGACCAGCCGCATCGTGGCGGCCGGACGGGCGATCTCGGCGACCCCGGTCCCGAGCGCCTTGGCGACCACCCGGGCGCCCTCGTCGACCAGGTCGCTCAGCTGCGAACGCCGTACCGGCCACTGCACCTCGGCCAGCACCCGGAGGGACTCGGGCGCGGCGATCCAGGGCACGTAGTCGTAGGTGCCCTGCATGTCGAAGCGCTCCGGCAGGCGCTCGTCGTACTCCGACCACGACACGATCAGCGGCAGCGTCGCCGGGCGCCACTTCTCCGCGACGACGAGCCCGGCGGTCGCCCGCGGAGAGGCCGGCCACTTGTGGAAGTTGCCGGTCCAGAAGTCGGCGCCGTCGGCGGCCGGGGCATCGATCAGGCCGGGCGCGTGCGCGCCGTCCACGACGACGGCGACACCGCGGTCGTGGCAGGCGCCGACCAGCGCCGCGATCGGGAACACCATCGCGGTGGCTGAGCTGATCTGGTCCACCACCAGGACGGACGCCCGGTCGAGCGCGGCCGAGATCAGCGACACCACGGTCTCGTCGTCGGCCTCGAGCGGCACGTCGACGACGACCACGTCGGCCTGGCGCGCCCGGGCGGTCCGCTCGGCGGCGTACCGGACGGCGCCGTACGCGTGGTTCGTCAGCACGATCCGGCTGCCCGCCGGGATCGGCAGCGTGGCCAGCGCGGCGGTGATGCCGGCGCTGGCGTTCGGCACCAGCGCGAAGCCCTCCGGGTCGGTCCCCAGGTACGACGCCAACGCGAGCCGGCTCGCGGTCAGCCGGGCTGCGACCGAGCGGAACCACAGCATCGGATTCGCCTCGGTCTCGGCGCGCAAGGCGGCCATCAGATCCTGGGTCCGGCGGGGCACACCGCCGTACGAACCATGGTTCAGGTGCAGGACGCCGGGGTCGAGGGTCCACAGGTCGGGGCGGGGGCTGAGTACCGTCACCACCCAAACGGTACATACTTTCCGACGTGTACCCCTACCTCGACCATGTCGGGCCGATCGCGATGGCGCACCGTGGCGGCGCGCTGCACCCGGACAACATCGGGTACGAGAATTCCCTGCGCGCCTTCGAGCACGCCGTGAAACTCGGCTACCGGTACCTCGAGACCGACCTGCACGCAACCAGTGACGGGGTCGTCATCGCCTTCCACGACCACCGCCTGGACCGGGTCACCGACCGGACCGGCGTGGTCGCCGAGCTCCCCTGGTCCGAGGTCGGCAAGGCGAAGATCAACGGGCACGAGCCGATCCCCCGGCTGGACGAGTTGCTCGAGCAGTTCCCGGAGACGAAGTTCAACCTCGACATCAAGGCCGACAACGGGCTGCTGCCGACCGCCGCCGTCCTGCGGGCGGCCGACGCGATCGACCGGGTCTGTGTCTCGTCCTTCTCGCAGTCCCGGGTTCGCCGGATTCGCCGCGAACTGGGCCCCGCGCTCTGCACCGGGTACGGCGACTGGGAGACGGCTCTGATCCGGTTCCTCCCGTTCCCGCTCCCGTCCCGCGGCGGCTGCCTGCAGATCCCAGAGCGCTACGGACCGCTGCGCGTCCTCACCCCTGGACTCATCAGGCGGGCGCACGCCGCCGGCAAGCAGGTCCACCCGTGGACCATCGACGACCCCGCCACCATGCACCGCCTGCTCGACGCCGGCGTCGACGGCCTGATCACCGACCGCACCGACATCCTCCGCGACGTGCTGATCGAACGCGGCGAGTGGCACTGAAAGCGCGGTGAAAGCGCACCCGGCTTCGATGGGCGCACACGAACCGCCGATCGAGGAGTTCGGGTATGCGAAGAAGATGGACAACTGTGGCAGCAGTGATTGTCGCCGGCGTTGTGGTCGGCCTCCAGGCCACCCAGGCGCACGCCGAACTGCCCCGCCCGCTGACCTTCGGCAACCCGGGCGACGTTCCGATCGCCGGCGACTGGGATGCCGACCTCGATGACGAGCCAGGCGTCTACCGGCCGAGCACCAGCACGTTCTACCGGGCGGACGGCGTCGGGTACCCGATCCCGTACGGGAACACCGACGACACTCCGATCGTCGGCGACTGGAACGGCAACGAGCTCGACGAGATCGGCGTCTACCGTCCCGGCGAGCGCACGTTCTACCGACCGGGCAGGACTCCCGTCACGTTCGGGAATCCCGGTGACCTGCCGATCGTCGGCGACTGGAACGGCGATGGCCGCGACGACCTCGGCGTCTACCGGCCGAGCACAAGCACCTTCTACCGCCTGGGCTACACACCGATCGCGTACGGGAACGCCGGTGATGTGCCGATCATCGGCGACTGGACCGGTGACGGTGACGACGACATCGGCGTCTACCGGCCCGGCATCAGTGCCTTCTTCCGGGTCGGCATGACGACCGGCATCCGTTTCGGCAACACCGGGGACAAGCCGGTCATCGGCGACTGGGACGGCGACGGCCGCGACGACCTGGGCGTCTACCGCCCGGGCAACCGGACCTTCTATCCGTGGGACTGACCGGCGGCTGAAGTGTTATCCGCGGGTACGTCGTTTCGTCCCTGCGACCTGACACACTTCCGCGCATGGGACTTCTCTCCGCCCCGGCGGCGGTCGACAGGCGTGAGTACTGGGGGTTCAGCCTCTACGACTGGGCGAACTCGGGCTACGTCACCACGGTCGGCACGGTGCTGTTCGCGCCGTACCTGACGTCGGTCGCCGAGACTGCCGCGTGCGGGTACGTCGGATCGGCGGACAAGCCGTGTGACACCAACCTGGACGTCCTGGGGCTGGGCATCTCCCCCGGTTCTCTCGCCTTCTATGTCGTCACCGTCGCCACGCTGGTGTCCGCGCTCTTCCTGCCCGTCGTCGGGGCGGTCGCGGACCGGCTGGAGCGCAAGAAGCTGCTGATGTGCGGCTTCGCCTGGACCGGCGCGCTCGCGGCCTGCTCGATGGTGTTCGTCGGCGGGGGCCGGTGGGAGCTCGGTGCGCTGCTGCTCTTCGTCGGCAACCTGTGCCTGGGTTCGTCGCTGGTGGTCTACGACTCGATCCTGATCGACATCGCCGGGCCGGACGACCGTGACGACGTCTCGTCCCGGGCCTGGGCGTTCGGCTACCTCGGCGGCTTCATCCTGCTGACGATCAACCTGGCCTGAGCCTGCTGTCCGCCGGGTTGTGGTGGGGCGCGTTCACCTTCATCCCGTTCGTGAAGCTCCGCAACCGCCCGCCCACCCACGTCGTCCCGGTCCGCAGCGGCAGCCTCGTCCGGCAGAGCTTCGGCCAGCTGGCCGCGACGCTGCGGCACATGCGGACGTACCCGATGACGCTGCTGTTCCTGGTGGCGTACCTGTTCTTCAACGACGGCATCCAGACGGTCATCTCGGTCTCCTCGACGTACGGCGAGAAGCAGCTCGGGTTCGAGACCCAGGTGCTGATCGCAACCATCCTGCTGGTGCAGTTCATCGCCTTCTTCGGGGCGCTCGCGTTCGGCCGGTTCGCGCGCCGGTTCGGCACCAAGCGGACCATCATGGGCGGGCTGGTGTTCTGGATGCTGATCGTGGTCGCCGGCTTCCTGCTGCCGGCGCGGCAGATCGTGCCGTTCCTCGCGATGGGGGTGGCGATCGGCGTCGTCCTCGGCGGCACCCAGGCGCTGTCCCGGTCCGCCTTCAGCCAGCTGATCCCGGAGGGCCGCGAGGCCGAGTACTTCTCGCTCTACCAGGCCGGCGAGCGCGGCACCTCCTGGCTCGGCACCCTCGTCTTCGGGCTGGTCCACCAGATCACCGGCTCCTACCGCCCGGCGATCGTTGCCCTCGGCCTGTTCTTTCTCATCGGCCTCGTCCTGCTCTCCCGGGTGGACATGCGCCGAGGCATCACCGAAGCCGGCAACACCCAACCCGCCCTCATCTGACCTGGGCGACGACGCGGGTCAAACCGAGCAGTCTCCCACCGTCGGCGCGCAGCATCGTCTCGTCCGGCTCGTAGCCTCGCCCGACCAGGTTGCAGGCCTCCAGCCAGCGCAACCAGTCCTCCCAACCGCCGGGAACCATGTCGGCGACCTGCACGGTGACCAGTCCGGGTCGCTCCCAGTGGTGGCGCCACCAGGTTGGACCGAAGAAGGTACCCAGCTCGGGAACCCACCGGTCGGCAAGGTACGACGGAAGTGTTGCGCCGGGCTCCAGGTCCAAGCCAGGCACGACGATGCCGATGGAACCTCCCGGCTTGACGAACCCTGAACAATGCGCGAGGTACGCGGCGTCGGTCCCGAAATAGTGGTACGCGCCGATGCTGACGACGGCATCGAAGAAGCCGGCGGCGAACGGGAGGTCGCGGGCGTTCGCGTGGATCGGGTGAACCCGTCCTCCCAGGCCCGCGGCCTGAATGCGCTCCCAGTTCTCGGTCGGCTTCACCCACAGGTCGGCCGCATAGACCTCTACGTCGTACTCGTGGGCTAGGAAGATCGAGGACAGCGCCGTACCGCAGCCGAGATCCAGGATCCGCATCCCAGGCTTCAGCGACATCACCTGCATCAAGGCTTCGACCGACCACAGCGGATGCGGTCCCATCAGATTGTCGACGACCCATCGTTGGTCGTACTTCGCCGACCGCGGGTATTTGTCCACGGTCAACGCCCGTTGCAGCTCGGTCTCCACCATGCGCTCACACGATGCCAGCCGCTCCGAGCGCCCACAACGGATTTGCCGTCCACCCGGCCTGGGGATGCGGGGGCCGCGTCGATCGTGGTGGACCGGCAGGCCATCACAATGCGCGGCCGGCGGCGAGCCCGCGCTGACGGCCGGGACGCAGCCGTCATTGTGATGGCCTGGCGGTCCTCAGCGGGTCGAGGGGGTCGCGGACGGGGACGCCGATGCCTCCTCGGCGGCCCCGAGTGCCTCCCGGGCGTCGGTCAGCGTCTCCTCGGCGGGGTCGACCGAGTTGGCCGAGGCGATCTGGTTCTGCTCCGCGATCCGGAGCTGCCGCTCCGCCGCGGCCGGGTCGATCTTCGCCATCGGCGTTTCCTGGGCGACCACCTGGCCGACCTCACCATGATCTGCGTCACGGTGCCGGAGGTCTCGAACTGCGGCGAGGCGGTCCGCGAGCTCTGCAGGGTCCCGCTGGAAGCGACACTGGCGGTCACCTCGCCGTGGGCGACGGCCACGACCGGGCGCGCTGCGCTCGCGGCCGGTTCGTCCGCCCGGAAGAACAGCAGGTACGCCGTGACCGCGACAGCCAGGACGACGGCCACCAAGGCCAGATTGAGCAGGCTGAGTCGACGGAGCCAGTGGCGGGTCGGCACCCCAGTAGCAGCCATGGACGGTGACGCCAGGGACGTTTGCTGAGGAACTGATCCCCGAATCCTGGCAACTCGCTGTGAACTTGGAGCGTCGAACGACCGGCGGCTCGCGACACACCGTGATATGTGAACGCTCGATGACAGCGTGTCACGACGGTGCTGTCAGGTGCGAACATACGGCGTGGGCATGCCAAAATGGGAATGATCCGGGCCGGCCGACCGTTGGCACGGATGACGATCTCGGAGGTTTGACATGTCTAATCGCGTACTGCGTGGTTCGGGGCTGGGTGGGGTCAGCTTCGAGGATGACCGCGGTGTGGAGTTCGCGCCGCGCCAGATGATCACGTACGACTGCCCTCGCGGCCACGTGGTCGAGGTCACCATGGCGCACGACGCCGAGGTGCCCGCGGTCTGGGAATGCCCGCACTGCGGCAGCGAGGCCGCCCGCTCCACCGGTGAGAAGCCGGAGCCGAAGCAGGAGAAGCCCGCCCGTACGCACTGGGACATGCTGCGCGAGCGCCGCAGCATCTCCGAGTTGGAGGAGCTCCTGGCCGAGCGGGTCGAGCTGCTCCGCAAGGGCGAGATCGGCCCCGCCCACCTGCACCGCACCAAGCGCACCGCCTGACAGACGCCGGACGGGCCCTCACCGCAACGACGCGGTGCAGGGCCCGTTTCCATGTCCGGTTGACTGAGGGCCATGCGGAACTGGATCAGCACACCGATCACGGCCGACTTGTTGCGGGGCGCGGCCGAGCTGGAGCCGACCGACGAGGGCGTGCTGCCCCATCGGTTGCCGGGATGGGCTCGGCGGCAGTACGACGATCCGCAACTGGAGATGGCCGAGTCACAGCCGTCGGGCGTCCGGCTGGTGTTCAGCACCCGGGCCACGGCGATCGAGCTCGACACCAGGCCGACCAAGCGGGTCTATCTCGGCGCACCACAGCCCCCGGACGGCGTGTACGACGTACTCGTGGACGGCCTGCTGGTCGACCAGGCCACGGTGCCCGGCGGCAACGTCCTGACCATCGACCTCACCACCGGGACGACGTCACGCTTGGACGGCGAACCCGGGACGGTGCGTGTCGCCGGGCTGTCGGCCGAGGCGAAGACGGTGGAGATCTGGCTGCCGCACACCGAGACCACCGAACTCGTTGCCCTCCGCACCGATGCGCCGGTCGAGCTGGCCGCGGACACGGGCCGGCCGGTCTGGTTGCACCATGGCAGCTCGATCAGCCACGGCTCCAACGCGACCAGCCCGACCGGGACGTGGGTCGCCCACGCCGCGTCGCTGGCCGGTGTGGACCTGGTCAACCTCGGGTTCGGCGGGAGTGCGCTGCTCCAGCCGTTCATCGCCCGGACGATGCGCGACACGCCGGCCGATCTGATCAGCGTGAAGCTCGGCATCAACGTGGTGAACGCCGACGTCATGCGCCGCCGGGCGTTCGTCCCCGCGGTCCACGGCTTCCTCGACATCATCCGCGACGGCCACCCCGGCACTCCCCTGCTGGTCGTCTCCCCCATCCTCTGCCCGATGCACGAGGACACTCCCGGCCCGACCATGTGGGACCTGAACGCCCTCAGCCGGGGCGAGCTCCGCTTCCAGGCAACCGGCGATCCCGCCGACGTCGCAGCCGGCAGACTCACCCTCAACACCATCCGCGACGAGCTCGCCCGGATCGTCGCCCAACGCAACGACCCAGACCTCCACTACCTCGACGGCCGCGACCTGTACGGCGCCGCCGACAACGCCGAGCTGCCCCTCCCCGACGACCTCCACCC